>DASVTN010000030.1:0-39836 GCA_036387555.1 Allosphingosinicella sp.
GATCACCTCGCCGAGCTCGACCGCATCCGCCACCGCCACCCGCAAGCCGGCCTGATCGGCACCGCCTTTCTCACCGCCGGCCCCGACGGCGCAGCACCCCCGCCCCCGCCCGCCGAGGGTGAAATCCGCGAAATCGCCTATTTCGAAGCGGTCGGCCGCGGCGGCAGCCCCCTTTGGACCAGCTCCGCCGCAATCCGCCGCGAGGCCTTCCTCCAGCTCGGCGGCTTCAACGAGGATCCGATTGGCCAAGACAGCGAATATTGGGCGCGGATCGCCTTCCGCTACCCCGTCGCAACCTCCACCCGCGCCACCGCCATCTACCGCCGGGGCACGACAGGCGGCATCATCGAAAGTGCCCGCAACCGCTGGGCCAACCGTTCGCTCAACACGGCCGGAGACCTCTCCTCCGCCGCCGCCCTCGTCGAATCCCGCTACGCCGCCGCCCCGCCGGAACTCCGCCCGGCCCTCAACCTCTTCCTCGACCGCTACGTCGGCTGGTGCCTGATGACCTCCGTCGCCAACCGCGACATCGCCACCATCCGCAAGCTCCGCCCCCTCTACCGCACCCCGCCGCCGCGCGAACACCGCCTGCTGCTCGCCCTCGCCCGCCTGCCGGAACCGCTCGCCCGCATCAGCTACGCGCTCGGCCTCGCCGCGAAGGCGCTGGGACGCCGGATGCGCCGCAGATGATCGGCTGACCAGCGCTCACCGGGACCCGCCCCAACCCTTGTTCGCCCGTTCCGCCCTGCTATGCTCCAGTTATCACAGAACAGAGGTAGAGATCGGATGCGCGCACGACATTACCTGGGCGCCGCATTCCTTGCCTGCGTCGCGGTCCCGGCTAACGCCTCACCGTGGCGGGTTCTACCCGCGGCCGGTACCGTCGACCTCACCTACGAGGTTCAAGGCGCGGTGGCGTACCGTTTCAGTTGCGGCGCATCGGGCGTAAGGATCACCCAATATGGCGTGACCCAGTTGATGGACGTGGCGACCAACCAGCCCGTGCCCGACCGGGACGCGGCCGAGATGCCGAGCGGTGCATCCTTCATGGCGCTGGCCACCGACAAGGCCAAGCCCAACATGGTGCCCGCCGAGTCGGTGCCGAACGCCGGCGGCGGCTGGGACATGGCGATAACGATAGCCAAGAACGACCCGTCCTTTCTGAGCCTGCCACGCGCCGGCATGATGTCGGTCTTCAGCACCGGCTTCACCCGAGCCGTCATGCTCGGCAAGGAGGACAGGAAGCTGCTCGCAGGGTTCGTGAAGAGCTGCCGGTCCACCTCCTCTTAGCTGCCGCTCGCTTCGCTCAGGAGCAGCAACCTCATCGAATGCGCCGCGCACCGGTGTGGAGCTTCATCCCCGGTGCGCTTCCCATGCGACGCGTCAAAGGTTGACGTTAACGTAAGGGCGGGGCAAGCGGAGGCACCCTTCCCACCGGAGTTTCGAGATGAGCCCCATCACCACCAGCCGCCACGGCGACGTCCTGATCGTTTCCTCCAACAACCCGCCGGTGAACGCGCTCGGCATTGCCGTCCGCGAAGGCCTGGTCGCGGCGATGGACGAAGCGGACCGCGACGAAAGCGTCAAGGCGGTGGTGATCGTCTGCGTGGGGTCCACCTTCTTCGCCGGCGCCGACATCACCGAATTCGGCAGGCCGATGCAGATGCCGATGCTGCCCATGGTGGTCGACCGGATCGAGGCCTGCACCAAGCCGGTCATCGCCGCGATCCACGGCACCGCGTTCGGCGGCGGCCTCGAAGTGGCGCTCGCCTCGCACTACCGGGTCGCCGTTCCGACCGCGAAGCTCGGCGTTCCCGAAGTGAAGCTCGGCCTCCTCCCCGGCGCCGGCGGCACCCAGCGCCTGCCGCGCGTGGCGGGCGTCGCCAAGGCCCTCCAGATGGCCGCCACCGGCGATCCGATCGGCGCCAGGGAAGCCTATGAGGTCGGCCTGGTCGATCGCCTGATCGAGGGCGACCTTCTCCAGCACGCCGTGGCCTATGCCGAAGAGGTCAAGGACACCCGCCCGATCCGCAAGTCGAGCGAACTCGACGACAAGCTCGCCGAAGCCCGCGCCAATCCCGGCCTTTTCGACGAGTTCCGCAAGGCAATCGCCCGCAAGTTCCGCGGCTTCGACGCCCCCGAGTACAACGTCCGCGCCATCGAAGCGGCCGTCGCCATGCCGTACGCGCAAGGCGTGATGACCGAACGCCAGCTCTTCATGGAGCTGATGAGCGGCACCCAGGCCCGCGCCCAGCAATATTTCTTCTTCTCCGAGCGCAAGGCCGCCAAGATCGAGAACCTGCCCGAAGACACCCAGCCCCGTGCCATCAACAAGGTCGGCGTGATCGGCGCCGGCACCATGGGCGGCGGCATTTCGATGAACTTCCTGTCTGCCGGCATTCCCGTCACGATCGTCGAGATGGCGCAGGAGGCGCTCGATCGCGGCACCGGCGTGATGCTGAAGAATTATCAGGCGACCGCCGCCAAGGGGCGCATGAGCGAGGCGCAGGTCGGCCAGGCGATGGGCCTGTTGAAGCCGACGCTGAACTTCGACGAACTGGCGGAATGCGACCTCATCATCGAGGCCGTGTTCGAGAATATGGACGTCAAGAAGGAGGTGTTCGGAAAGCTGGACAGGATCGCCAGGCCGGGCGCGATCCTCGCCTCCAACACCTCCTACCTGAACGTCGACGAGATCGCCGCCTCCACCTCGCGGCCGCAGGACGTGGTCGGCCTCCACTTCTTCTCGCCCGCCAACATCATGAAATTGCTGGAAGTCGTCCGCGGCGCCAAGACCGCGCCGGACGTGCTGATGACGGCGATGCAGCTCGCCAAGCGCATCCGCAAGGTCGCCGTCGTCGCCGGAGTCTGCTTCGGCTTCATCGGCAACCGCATGCTGATGCCGCGCCAGGTACAGGCCAACCGCCTGCTCCTCGAAGGCGCCACCCCCGAACAGATCGACCGGGTCCATGTCGAGTTCGGAATGCCCATGGGGCCCTTCCAGATGGCCGACCTCGCAGGCGTCGACATCGGCTGGCACCGCGACCCCGCCCGAGTGGAGAACGTCCGCGACGCGCTCTGCGCCGCCGACCGCTGGGGCCAGAAGAAGGGCGCCGGCTTCTACGATTATGACGAGAAGCGCCGCCCCTCCCCCTCCCCGGTCGTCGCCGGGATCATCGACGATTTCCGGGCCCGCGAAGGAATCCGGCCCCGCGACATCACCGACCAGGAGATCGTCGAGCGCACCCTCTACACGATGGTCAACGAAGGCTCGAAGATCCTCGAGGAGGGAATGGCCCAGCGCGCCTCCGACATCGACGTCGTCTGGGTCTACGGCTACGGCTGGCCGGTCTGGCGCGGCGGCCCGATGTTCTGGGCGGACACGGAAGGCCTGACGAAGATCGTCGAGGGCCTGCGGAGCCAGCAGGAAAGGCTGGGCGAGGATTTCTCGCTGTCGCAGCTGCTGGTGCGCAAGGCGGAGGCCGGCGAGAAGCTCAGCCGCTAGCCCGCCCCCCGCCGGGACCGGGTTGCTTCGTTCGTCAAGCCGGGCTCGCGATCCGGCATCCCCCTTTCCTTCCGGCTCGAACGCGCTTGAAGAAGAGGGATCCCGGGCCCGGTCCGGGATGACGGCCCGCCCGCCACGCGCCGCCGTGCACCCCGGAAGCGGCGGAAAGTGGAGGAAAGTGGAGAGCCGCGGACCGATCGGACCGCGCACCCCGTTTTCAGGCAAGTCCGGGACCCTTCCAGAGGGTTTTCCACCGGCTCCGAGCGCGTTGCGCAGAGAGGGACACGAATGTGACGGGCAGTGCGCCTGTTCGCCCAAGATCGCCACTTTACGCCCGGAATCGCCACGAATGTGGAGGAATCGCCACACCTCCGGCGCGGCTTCAACCTTCGCGGAACAGCTCCGCCGGCTCGACCTTCAGCGCGTCGGCGATCCGGTGGATGTTGACCAACCCGACATTGCTTTCCCCGCGCTCCACACGTCCGATGTAGGAACGGTCGAGCCCGCAGGCGAAGCCGAGCTTTTCCTGGGTGAGCTTCGGGATCGCCTTGCGGAAGTGCCTCATGCGCCCGCCGAACGCCTTCTGCACCGCTTTGGCCCGCGCTTTGTCCATGCCGCGCGGATTTGGGCGGAATGCCGGCCTCGACTCCACGGACTATGAGTCCTGGAACGGCCCTTCGGAAAAGAATATTATAGTCGTCATACTTGTCCAAAACGAAGAATCGGCCCGGCGGCCGGCGGAGGCGCCCGAATGATGGAAAAGGAGGATATCGGGCCGAGCCTCGAGCTGCTTGCCCTCGACGCCTGCCGGCTCGCCACCGGCCTGGCCGAGGCGGCCGAGACCGAGCGCCTGCGCCGGACCGCCGGCCATGGCGGGATCGCCATAACCGCCCGCTTCGTCCGCACCCTGATCGCCGCCCGGCGGCTCCGGCCCCAATTGCTGGGCCCCGAATTCGCCCCCGAGGCCGGCTGGAGCGTGATGCTCTGCCTCTACGTCGCCCACCTCGAGGGCTGGACCCTGACCCAGGCCACCCTTACCAAGGCCGCAGCCGCCCCCGGCGCGACCGTGACCGGCCGCCTTGCCGCCCTCGAAGCCGAGGGCCTTATCGAACGCCGCCCAGACCCCGATCGAGCCCGAGGGACCCTCGTCTCCCTCACCGACGAGGCTGCTGGCAGGATCCATGATTATCTGAGGGAGGCGAGGGAGATTTGAACTAGCTCAGTGAAGCGAAGCCCCCGGCACCAGCAGCTCGAGCGGGTCCACCTCGAGCCCCCCGGCCAGCGCCTCGAGGGTCGCGATCGTGATATTCCGCTCCGCCCGCTCGATCCCGCCGATATAGGTCCGGTGATAGCCGCACACGTCGGCGAGGGCCTCCTGCGAAAGCCCCTTTCCCTCGCGCAACCGCCGCACGTTCGCCGCGATCACCCCCTGGAGCCCACCCTGCTTCCGAACCTTCGGCATGGCCGCCATGGGAGGCGGATGCAGACTATCAGTCTACACTCTATAGGATGAGGTGGCGCGGGAGATACTTTGAATCCAGTAATTCGATATGCTTCTCGATAGTGAAGCTCCCTGCTAGCATCACTTTTTCGGATAAGTCGCAAGGGCTGGCAATTGTCGAACATCCGCTTCACAAGTTTCCCACGGACGCAGCCTCCGCCCGCTTTTACGCCGGCGATCCTGCAGGTCTTTCGGGTGCATGAGCCGTTAATCTGCACGCGTACGCTTGCGAAAGGGCTTACCAGCGATGCCGTGCTGACCCAGCTTCGCGACGACCTGTGCACCCTCGGCTTCTCGGTGGAAGCGAGCAAGCTTCGGGCGGACAAGATTGAGCGACCGGTTTTCTTCGGTGAAAACGGAGTGCCGGAGCTGCAATACGAGATCGACGCCTTTCACGAAGACTGGAAATGCGGGCTGGAAATCGAGGCAGGCCGCGGCGGCATGGGCAATGCTCTCTACCGCGACCTCATCCAGGCATTGGTCATGGTAGAATTGGAGACGTTGATTCTAGCCATGGCCAACTCCTACCGCTTCCGCACCGGCGGCCGCGACGTCATCAGTCGCGACTACGACAAAACGGTCGCAGTCGCGAATGCACTCTACGGCCACAGTCGGATCACGATGCCATATCGGCTGGTTGTCGTGGGTTACTAGGCTGGAAATTCAGTGCTGCTTAGGTAGGCCACGTGGACACCCTCACTCCCGATCAGCGCAGCGCCCGCATGGCCCGAGTGCGTGGCCGAGATAGCAAACCCGAGATGTTCGTGCGCCGTCTCGTTCACTCAATGGGCTTGCGGTACCGCTTACACGATCGCCGACTACCTGGCGCACCTGATCTGGTATTCAGACGCCGCCGCAAAGCCATTTTCGTCCACGGTTGCTTCTGGCATAGACACCCAGACTCAAACTGCAAACTGGCCCGAATGCCAAAATCTCGCCTGGATTTTTGGGGGCCTAAACTCCAGGGTAATCGCGAGCGGGATCTCCGGCAGCAAGCGGAGCTAGAAGCGCTTGGGTGGGACTTTCTGGTTGTCTGGGAGTGCGAATTGCGCGATAAAGAACAATTGCAGAACGCACTTTTCGGATTTCTGGAAAAAGGGAATATGCGATGAGGGCTATCGAGCTGTTCGCGGGTGCCGGCGGGCTCGGGATGGGGATCAGCAAGGCTGGGTTTAAGCCTCTCGAGATCGTCGAGCGGGATAAATGGTGCTGCGACACCATTAATCGCAATCGGTGGGGACGGAAACCACTGGTCAAGGCGTGGCCCGAGCCGATTCAAAGCGACATTCGCGATCTTGATTTCGAGCAGTTCGAGGGTCGAGTCGATCTGGTCAGTGGTGGTCCGCCCTGTCAGCCTTTTTCGCTTGGGGGGAAGCATCGGGCCCATGCGGATGACCGCGACATGTGGTCAGAAGCCGTGCGCGTGTTACGGGAGGTCAAGCCCCGCGCCTTCATCTTCGAAAACGTTAAAGGTCTGACGCGCGCATCCTTCGCGACCTATTTTTCCTACATCAATCTCCAACTTCACTACCCGGACATTGAGCGGCCGGAGGGCGAAGCTTGGGCCGACCATCTGGCGCGTCTCGAGCAGCACCATACCTCCGGTTCGGAAAGCGGCTTGCATTATAGGGTAGTGACGCAAGTGTTGAACGCCGCAGATTATGGAGTACCCCAAAAACGGGAACGGGTGGTCTTCGTTGGTTTTCGAGCCGACACTGGGATCCGATGGAGCTTCCCCGAAAAAACCCACTTTCTAGATGCGCTACTTTGGGAGCAATGCCGTTCGGGTGAATATTGGGATCGCCACCACGTGCCCACCGCTCGACGCAATCTCGACCACAGGTTCCGGACTAGGGGCATGAAGCTGCGCGAGAAACCCACCGGAGCGGCGTGGCAGACGGTCAGAGATGCGATCCAGGGTCTACCTGAGCCGGATGATTTCGTCGGCCACAAGATATTCAATCACCGCTACCAGCCTGGGGCTAGGTCCTACAAAGGACACACCGGCAGCCCAATGGACGAGCCCGCGAAGACTCTGAAAGCCGGAGTCCACGGCGTTCCGGGCGGCGAGAATATGCTTCTAAGGCCCGATGGCACCGTTCGTTATTTTTCAGTGCGGGAGAGCGCGAGGCTCCAGGCCTTTCCAGACGAATATGAGCTCCACGGCTCCTGGAGCGAGGCGATGCGCCAACTTGGCAACGCCGTTCCAGTGGAGCTAGCGCGCGTGATTGCCAGTGACGTGGCTGAGCAGCTACGAAAGGCCGCATGAGCAACGCACCAAGGCCAACATCTATAGCCGTCTTGCGAGAACATTTCGATCGACTCTCTGCGGAAATCTCGCAGTCAAATATCCCTGCGGCCCGACGGAAAGCACTCGAAGCGGAGCTCCTCGCCATCATGAGCGACCTGGGTGATCTCCTTGCCCAACTGGATCCCGTTCGACAGCCCAGCTCGATATTTGATCCGAGCAACCCGAAAGTCGTAGGACGCTTTGTTTCGCTCGCGTTGGTTGCTCAAGGGCGCCACCCCCTTGCGGAGATTCCGCGAACCTATGGCTCCGGGGTGTATGCGATTTATTACACCGGCACGTTCCCGCTATATCAACCGCTTTCGGGCGCAGAAACGCCGATTTATGTGGGTCAAGCAGCACCGCTGTTAAGCAATGCTCGCACCGCGAAGGAACAGGGCGCACGCCTTTGTGCGCGCCTCACAGAACATCAGAAAAATATTATCAGAGCTCATTCAACCCTTGAACTGGCAGATTTCGAGTTTCGCTCACTTGTGGTGCAGAGTGGGTGGGAAACCGCTGCTGAAGATTACCTGATCCATCTATTCCATCCCATCTGGAACAGCGAAACTAACATTCTGTATGGCCTCGGCAAACATGGCGACGCCGCTACTACGAGGGCAAACAAGCGGTCTCCTTGGGACACCCTTCACCCGGGACGAAGCTGGGCTGCGGCATCAACTGAGGATGCAAAAACGCCAGCTTCGATCAAGGAAGAACTGGAACGACACTATGCAAAGCATCCTGTGTTTCATAGTCTCGACGAAGTCCTTGCCAGCTTTCTCGAAGAGCTAAGACAGATATGAACCTCAATGACGATCCATAGTCAGCGGCTTTTACCTACACCAACCCTCCCGCCGCCCCGACCACGTCCGCGCCAGCCCCTCCGCCACGAGCACGTCGCCGATCGACCGGCCGTCCCTCGTGACGATCCTCAGCTGGCGCCCGTAGCGGTCGCGGCCGCTTGGGAGGGGGTGGAGGTCGAAGGGGCCTAAGGCGAGGAGGGTGCGGAGGCGGCGGGTGGCCTTGGCGGCGAGGGCGGATTCCTGCGGGCAGCGGCCGTGGACTTCGGGGGTGTCGATGTCGGCTATGCGGATTCGGTTGCCGTCATGGACGAAGGTGTCGCCGTCGATCACCCTGAGGCTGCCCGGCGCGGCGGCGGTTCCGTTGCCCCTTTCGCTTTCGATCCCAGCCTCCACGGCCGGAGGAGCGCCTTCCTGGGCCTCGAGGATCGCCTTGGAGCGGCGCGCCTCGCCATAGGGGTCAAGGGCGGAGGGGAAGGCGGCTCTCGGCTCGGGCGAGTGGGGCGGAGAGTATCGGCTCGCCTGGAAGGCGAGAAGCCCGGCCAGCATTCCGCTCCACAGCATCAGCCGAACCTGCGCGGGCGGAACCGGCTTGGCCCGGCGCCTCCGACCGCGGCCGGCCCCGCGCCTCCATTTCACCAACTGCCCCACCCGCCAAGAATAGCTGCAGGCGGATATACAATTTCCTAATACGGTTCCGGGCGCCTTGCCGCCGGAGCGGCGCGATGGCATCCTGCGGGCTCAGGAGAGGAAGGCGTCCATGCCGATCCGCCGAACATTTTTCACGGCCGCCCTGCCGGTGATCGCCGCCGCCAGCACCCTGCCCGTTCCGGCCCGGGCCTGCGACACCGGCCCGTTCCGGATCTACTTCCATCCCGGCTCCGCCCGTCTCTCCGACCAGGACAAGCAAACGCTCGATTCCATGAAGCTGATGGCGCAGGCGGACGGGTTCATCCGTCTCTCGGCCCACACCGACACGGCGGGCGCGGCCGAGGCGAACCAGCTGCTGGCGCGGCGGCGGGCCGAAGGGGCGCGGGCGTTCCTGGTCTCGCTCGGAATGCCGGTCGGGCGGATCATCACCGAAAGCTTCGGCGAGAGCCGCTCGATCACGGCGCTGGACGATAGCAGCCCGTCATGGCGGCATCGCTACGTGCTGGTGGAGCTTCTGTCCCCGGCCCAGGCGAGAAAGGGCCGCTCCGGGCGGGCCAAGAGGAGCTGCGGAGACGGCTGACACCGGCGGCGGGGCACCGCCTCCATGGCGTCCTCAGCGCCGGTACGGGTCGATCCGCCCCGTCAGCCTCAGCTCCCGGTCGCAGGCCAGGGTTTCCTGGATGGCTTTCACGGCTTCAGGGCCGGACGCCTTGATGCGGCGGATTTCGCGGCCATCCTTGAGGATCGCGGCTTCGAAGCCGGACGGGTGGCGGCGGAGAAGCGGGCGGGGGTCGAAGTGGAAGTCGAGCCCGGGCTTGCCGCCGATCCGCGCGCCGAGCGCCCTGGCGCGGACGGGGGCGCCGTTCACTTCGAGCGTGAAGCCGGGCTGCTCGCTCTCGGCGGGGAGGGCTTCGAAGGGCCGGCCGCGCAGGCTCACGGCCGAGGCTCGGGCGGGCGTTCGAAGAGTGATCCAGAAGTCGCCGGCGGCGGATGTCCGGCCGGCCTGGCAGAAATCGGGACCGTGGCCTGCGCCCCACTTGCCCTGGTCCGAAGTGGAGCTTCCGCAGGCGGCGGCGAGGAGAAGGACGAGCCCCGGAAGGAGGCGGCGGAGGCGGGTCAGCCCTTGATCCGCTCCCGCGGATGCCCCTTCGCGACTCCGCCGCTCAGCTCCGAGACGTGCGGGTAGAGCTTCGCTACCTCCTCGGTATAGCCGAGGTTGAACACCGTGGGGCTTTTGTTGGGCCGCTCCGGCCTGTCGTAGAACGTCCCGAACAGGCGGTCCCAAAGGAAGCTGGTGATCCCGTAATTGCCGTTCTCGTCGTGGAAATGGTGGGCCATGTGGCGCTTCTTCATTTCCGCCAGCCACTTGCGCCTGGGCTTGTAGGCGAGGTGCTGGATGCAGTGGACGAACTCGTAGAAGCAGGTGGTGACGAGCCCCGTCGCGAAGGCGGCGGCGGCGGCGCCCCAGGCGGCGTTGGGGGCCGCGGCGCTCACCCAGGGGCTGCCGATCGCATAGCCGATGGGAAGGGTGGCGATGGCGATGGTGGGCAGAGTGGTGTGGAGCGCTCCGAACAGGACCTCGAGATGGTTCGGGTCCTGGTGATGGTCGTAATGGATGCGCTTCCAGGTGGGGGCGAGGAGACGCGACTTCCACATCCACTTGCTGTGCAGGACGAAGCGGTGGAGCAGATACCAGACGAACGGGTAGATGAGGGTCGCGACGGCGACCGCGATCAGGCTCGGGGCGAGCGGCGCCGGGCGGGCGGCGAAGAAGAGGCAAGCCGCGGCGGCCAGCGCCAGGTAGCAGATGATCGCGGGATAGGTGATGTAGGCGACCCAAAGCTCCTTCAGCGTCATCTTGTCGAGATGATGCTCGCGCCTCCAGAAGCTCGGGCGGATCGTCAAAGCGGGTTTCACGTCGTTCCTACCTCTAATCGTCGCTGGGCGGACGCTCGGCGAGCGAAGGCCTCTCGCAATATGGGGTCCGCCTCTGGATAGGCAATGCGGCGCTTTTAGGGCCTCCAGGGGCAATTCGTCATCCCGGCGCAAGCCGGGATCTCATGTCGAGAAGGCACGGCGGGTCCCCCCGAGGCCCCGGCTTTCGCCGGGGTGACGTCAGACGAGGCGGAGGCGCCGGGCGAGGCCGCCGAGCGCCTCGCGGTCGCCCCGCACCAGGCCGAAGCGAAGCGCGCACCAGCTCGCCGCCGCCCACAGCGCGAGGACGCAGGCGAAGCGGAGCGGGCCGCGCATCAAATAAGCCGCGAGCCCCATCAGCGCGACTCCGGCCAGCGCCACGGCGAGCCCGCGCAACAGCTTCGAATCGAACGGGCTCAGGCCTTCGGCGATCCTGAGCTCCAGGGTCGCCGCATAGGCGATTGCGACGGTCGCGGCGCCGACCGCCACCGCCATTCCCGAGGCGCCGTGGCGAGGGACGAGGAGCAGCGCGAGAACGCCCCAGACCGCGGCTCCGACGAGGCTGTTGACCAGCGGCAGCAGCCGGTGGCCGGTCATCTCGACGATCGGGGTCGCCGGGCCGACGATCGCCTCGGCGGCCCGGGCGGCGACGAGGATGTAGAGCAGGGGCAGAGCGGCCATGACGTCGCGCTCGAAGACGGAGAGGATGTCGCGGCCGGTGAAGGCGAGCAGCCCGGCGAGCGGGACCACGAGCGCGGTCGAGACCCGGCTGGCGAAGCGGTAGAGGGGCGCGATCATCGCCCGGTCGGCCCGGGCCTGATGGGCGGCGACGGGCGCCATCACATATTGGAAGGCCTGGCGGACGGCGAGCGGAAGGGTGGCGATCTTGCGCGCGATCTCGAACAGGCCGCTCGCGGCCGCGCCCTGGGCGCCCGGAAGGAGGAAGTTGAGGATCACCGCCGGAGCGTCGATCAGAAGCCGGCGCGAGGCGTTGGCGGGAAGCAGGGCGAGGCCGGTGCCGATCAGCAGCCGGAAGCGCACCCGGGCCAGCGGCGCCGCGGCGAGGCGCCTGAGGTCGTAGAAACGGCCCAGAAGCGGGATGCAGAGCAAAGCCGTGAGTGCGAGCGAGCCCAGATGAGCGAGGATGAGGCCGAGATTGCCGGCGCCCAGGGCGAAGAAGCCCAAAGCGAAGAGGATTCGGGCGATCTGCTCCCAGAAGAGGCGGAGCCGGATCTCGGGCCCGAAGGCGCGGCGGGCGCGGGCGGCCGAGGTCGCGATCTCGATGAAGGTCCACAAGGGGAGCGCCCAGGCGAAGAGCGCGACGGCGGTGGGCAGGTTCGCCTTGTCCCTCGCGGCGGCGGAGAAGAAGGAGGCGACCCAGCCCGCGTTCAGAGTGACGAGGAGCGCGATCGCAGCGGCGGGGAGGACGGTGACGAGCAGCGCCGCCTTGACCGCGCCGTGGGCGGCATCGTCATCGCCGGTGGGGACGATGCGCTGCAGCGCGCTGGTCAGCGACAGGTCGACGAGATTCTCGACGAAGTTGATCGACGCCCACAAGGCGACCCAGATCCCGTAGGTCGGAAGCCCGTAGAGGGCGATGTACAAGGGCTGGGCCACCGCATCGATGAGGACCGTGGCCCGCGAAAGCCCGGCGAGCCCCGCCCCGCGCGCGACTTCGCCGCGGGTGACGTTCTCGTCCGGATCGGGCGGGGTCGCGGCCATCGCCGCCTGCTTTGGCTCGGGGAGGGTGCGGCTGGCAAGCGCGGGGTCGGGAACACATCCCTGCCCCGGCCTGCCTATCGTCCGTGATTAATCACCAGCGTCATCCCGGCGAAGGCCGGCATCCATGGCCTTTCCCGATCCAAGGTGCAGTCCTAATCGGGTCCGGAGCTAGGCCGGGCGGGCCGCGCGCAGGTCCGGGAGCGTGCGGTCCGGATCGGGATTGGCGGCGGGAGGAGACGCCGCCGCGGGTCCGGCGTGCGCGTGCCCCGTTCGCCCGGGAAGCAGCGAAACGCTGAGCAGGTAGCCGAGGACCGCGCTTCCGCCGTAGCCGACGAGCGGCGTGGGGTAATTGCCCAGCGCGGCCGCTGCGACCACGGCCGCCCAGCACGCCCCGAAGGCCATCAGCGCCGGCCGGTCGCCGTCTCTCCTGGTCACGCCGGCGGCGGCCGGGATCAGGAGCGCGGCTGCGCCGGCCGCCACCCCGGCCCCGGCCAGCGGGTGGACATCGAACGCCGTGTAGAGAATCCGATCGACGAAGGGCGAGGCCGCCAGCAGGTCCGGAACGAGCAAGGTGCGGCCGAAGGCGAGAATCGACGCCGCCGCCGCGAGGGCCGGAAGACGGCCCGGCTTAGCGATCAGCAGGGCGAGCAGCCCGGCCGCGAGGACGCCCGCCATCGCCCGGTCGGGCTGAAGGGCCAGCGCCAGGGCCGCGACGATCATCCCCGCCGTTCCGGCGGCGTCGGGCCGCCGGGCGTAGAGGATCGTCATGACGGGGACGAGGATGAGGCTGGCCTGGACGTTCAGCGGCCCGACGCTCACCCAGCGGGACGCCCCCTCCGCGGCCACTCCAAAGAAGGCGGTCAGCAGCAGCGGCAAGGCCAGGGCCAGGGTCGCCGCTCCGGCGCCGGCGAGGCGGGAGCGCCCAGCGCCGCCGAGCGCCAGCCAGGCGGTCGCCCCAAGCACCAGAGCGGCGAGATTGACGAGCAGGTAGCTGGCCGGCGCTCCGGCCAGGTGCATGTGCGCCATCCCCAGGCCGACGGCGACGGCGCCGCAGAGGAGGCCGAGCAGGCGAGGCCGCGTCGAAAGTCCGTTCATGGTGGCAAGGCTCCGGAATGAGTGAGGAGGCGGAAACAGGGCGGCGCGGACGGCGGAGCCGGCGGATCGCAATCGGGCGCGCAGCGCCAGCCCGGTCGCGGCGCGAAGGCACCCGGCGGCGAAAAGCAGGGCGGCGCGATCGTCCTCTATCTCGACGAGCTCGCGCGCCATCGCGCTCGACCAGGTGGAAAGGGACGGCGGGAGCATCCGCGAAGCCGCCGACACCAGGCGCAGCGCGAGACGGCGCGGGAAGCGGCTCACGACGCGGCCTCGCCGGCGCGGCGGCCCGCCAAGGAACGGGCCGGCTCCGGCGGGGAGGCTTCGGCTCGAGCGAGCCGCTGCCCGGCGGCGCTGAGGCGATAGGCGTGGCGCGGCGGCCGTCCGGCCGCGGCCGCAGGCTGCCATTCGGCTTCGAGATAGCCCTGGGCCTCCAGCCGGATGAGGAGCGGATAGAGCGTGCCGGACCGCACCCCCGTCAGCGACGTCAGCTCGTAGCCGTAGCTCCAGCGGGGGCTCGCCTCCGCCAGCGCCGCGAGGAGGGCGCGGGCATGTCCGGAGAGGGCGCGTCGGCGAGTCACCGCGCCTTATTCTACCTATGTAGATTTATCGTCAAGCGCCAATCGTGCTGGCCGGCACGCGAATGCCGGCCGGGAGAAGAGTGTCGAAACCTGATCCCCAACCGGGCGCCCGCCCCAAACAAAAAATGGTACCGGGCACCAATTAAAGAAAATGGTGCCTGGCACCATTTAACGGCGCTGCCGGGCGGGCACAAAAATGGTCCTGCGAAATTGGTGCCAGGCACTATTTAATGCGCGGCGCCGGGCGCGGTCCCCAAGGCCGCCAGCGCCATCCACACGGCCATCGCGACCATCATCACATTCTCCGACAGCGAGACGAAGCCCAGGGGCACGTTGCTCGCCCCGCCCACGCAGGCGCATTTCAGCTCGCGCCGGTCGACATAGACCGCCTTGAACACGGAGACGGCGCCGACCGCGCCGATGAACAGCGCCACCGGAACGGACAGCCATGGAAGCACGCCGGCCACCATCAGAACGCCCGCGCCGCCTTCCGCGAAGGGATAGACATAGCTGTACGGCACCCATCTCCTGGCCAGCAGGTCGTAATTGAGGAACATGGTCGCGAAGCTCTCGATGTTCTGGAGCTTGAGGAGCGCCAGAACGATCATCGAGAAGCCGATGAACCATTCGAAGGCGCGAAGGCCGAAGGCGTTCCCGGTCGCCGAATGGCTCGCCGCCATCGCCATCAGCGCCGTCATCGCGAACAGGGCTATCACCGGCCGGTAGCTCGTCGCCCTGGGATCCGCGACCGTCTTGCCGAGGAACCGGCGAAGGTCGTCATAGCCCCCTACCCGCTGCCCCCCGATGAAGATCTGCGGAGTGGTGGAGACGTCGTGCTCGGCCTTGAACGCATCCGTCTGCTCGCGCGTCGTCAGCCGGCGGTCGTCCACCCGGTAGCCGTGGCGCTTCAGAAGATCGATCGCCTTGAGACCGTAGGGGCAGGTGTGGGACGGCATCGCCATCCGGTGAATCACCGCCGCCTTCACCGCGGCTGGAGGATTGGTCACGTCCGGCATTTCACGTCTCCAACTGAACTTGCCGGACCTATATGGGGTCCGTACCATGGTACGGAGTCAAGAGGCGTTCGACGGCGGCTTGCCGGTGAACGTTCGAATCTGGTCGGGCGTTCAGACGGCTCCGATCCGGGCCTTCAGCCAACAGCCGCTCCCACGCCAGCGCCCGGCATCAGTCCGCTCCTGATCCTCCCCCGGATTTCCGGGGGAGGGGGACCGCGTGAAACGCGGTGGAGGGGTTCTTCGGAGTCGGAAAAGGCCCCTCCACCACCCTTCGGGTGGTCCCCCTCCCCTGCGAAGGCAGGGGAGGATTTGAGGATACCGAGGCCGAAGGTCGATACCGCTGAGCGCCAGGCACTGGAGCAGTTCGATTCAGCGCGGTGCGAGCTCCGCCAGGCTCGCCGCGAGATCGGAGTTGCGGAACGGCTTGACCAGACGCGGGAAGTGCGAGGCTATGCCGTCGGCTTCGGCATAGCCGGAGACGATCAACACGGGCAGGCCGGGCAGACGGGCCTGCACGATGTGGGCGAGCTCGGTGCCGTTCATCCCGGGCATCAGATGATCGGTCATCATCACCTCGGGCCTGAGGCCGGCGTCGATCAGCCGGAGCGCCTCTTCCGCCGAGGCCGCCTGGACCACTTCGTAGCCCAGATCCTCGAGCATCCCGGCGGTGCTGTCGCGAACCAGCGCCTCGTCGTCGATCAGCAGGGCCGTGCCCGCCTTGGCGGGCGCGTGCGAAGCGGGAGCGGCAAGCCGCGACTCGTCGGCCGGCAGGTCGCTGGCCGGAAGCCACAATTCGACGTTGGTGCCGACTCCGGGACGGCTTTCGACGTTGAGGGCGCCGCCGAGCTGGGAGGCGAGGCCGTGGACCATCGAGAGGCCGAGGCCGGTGCCCTTGCCGACGCCCTTGGTCGAGAAGAAGGGCTCCACCGCGCGCTTCAAAGTGGCCTCGTCCATGCCGATGCCGGTGTCCGCCACCGACAGCCGGACATAGGCGCCGGGGCGAAGCGCGGAGCGATGATCCGGCCCGATCCGGTCGAGCCCGGCGGTGATCCTCAAGGTGCCGCCTTCCGGCATGGCGTCGCGGGCGTTCACCCCCAGGTTCAAAAGCGCCATCTCGAGCTGGTTGGGATCCGCCTTGGCCGGCGGCAGCCCGTCCGCGGCGTCCACCACCACGTGTATCTGCGGTCCAGAGGTGCTTGCGATGAGGTCCGCCATTCCCGCCACCAGCTTGCCGACGTCGACCGCGGTCGGCTGCAGCGGCTGCCGCCTGGCGAAGGCGAGCAGGCGCTGGACCAGCGTCCTGGCGCGATCGGCCGACTGCATCGCGCCGTCGATCAGCCTCTGCTCGCGCGGCCCGCCCAGCCCCTTGCGCTGGAGCATGTCGAGGCTGCCCACGATCGGGGTGAGCAGATTGTTGAAATCGTGCGCCACGCCGCCGGTGAGCTGGCCCATCGCCTCCATCTTCTGGCTCTGCCGAAGCGCCTCCTGCGCCCGCTCCAGCTCCGCGGCCGCCTCGCGCTCGCCGGTGACGTCGCGGCCGACGGCGTAGAAGACGTCGCCCTGCGGAACCAGAGTCCAGGAGATCCACCGCCAGGAACCGTCCGCATGGCGGAGCCGGTCCTCGAAGCCGCGGACCGTCTCGCCCCGCGCAAGCGGCTCCATCATCGCCGCCACTTTCTGGTGATCGTCGGGGTGCACCTGCTTCGGGAAATCCATCGCCAGCAGGGTCGCCTCGTCGAAGCCCAGCGTCGCCTCCCAGGCGGGGTTGATCGCCTTGAGGTAGCCGTCGAAGCCCATGACCGCGAACAGGTCGCGGCTCATCTCCCAGATGCGGTTCCGCTCCGCCGTCCGCTCGACCACCCGTTGCTCCAGCTGCTCGTTGAGGTGGCGGAGCCTGACCTCGTCGCCCTTGCGCCCGGTGATGTCGATGGCCGTGCCGATGACCCGGGTGCAGACGCCCTCGGGGGTGAACAGCCCCCGTCCTTTCGCAGCGACCCAGCGGACGATCCCATCCTCCTTGCCGACGGTGCGATACTCGACGTCGTAGACGGCCCGGCGTTCGGGGTCGCGGGCGGCCTCGAACGCCTCGGCGGTATGGGCCCGGTCGTCGGGATGGAGCCCGGCGAAGAAATCGGCCATCGACACGGGCACGTCCGGCGAAATCCCGAACATGGCCTTGACCCTCGGCGGCCAGAACAGGGTGTCGGTGAGGACGTCCACGTCCCAGAGGCCGATCTCGGCCGCCTCGGTCGCGAGCCGAAGCTGCTCTTCGCTGAGCGCCAGCCGGGCCTCGGCTTCCCGCCGGTCCTGGATGTCGATGACGGAGCCGACATAGCCCAGATATTCCCCGTCGCCGGAAAAACGGGCGGCGGCGGCGTCGATCGCCCAGCGATAGGCGCCGTCGGAGCGTCGCAGGCGGAAATCGACCCGATAGTCACGTCTCTGCGCATTGGCCGCGACGAAGGCCTGCTCGGCGATCGGGCGGTCCTCCGGGTGCACGGCGTCGAGCCAGCCAAGGCCCTCCCCCTCCCCCGCTTCCTGGCCGGTGAACTCGTACCAGCGCCGGTTGAGGTAGGTGCAATGGCCGTCGGGATCGGTCACCCACATCATGACGGGCGCGCTGTCGGCCATGCTGCGGAAGCGGGCCTCGCTTTCGGCGAGCGCCTGCTGCGCGTGCTGCGCATCGGAAATGTCCCGGACGATGAGGACTCCGCCTTCCACCACGCCGTCGCGGAGCACCGGCGCGTTGGAGCAGGCCACCGGCACGGGCCGCCCGTCCTTGCGGAAGAAGATATCCTCGTGCGAATAGAGGCTCTCGCCGTTGAAGAAGACCCGGCCGAGCGGACACTCGTCCATCGGATAGGGCCGTCCGTCCGGGTAGCGGTCGTGGACGACCTCGTGGAGCTTCCTGCCTTCGAGCTCGGCCTTGCTCCACCCGAACATCCGCTCGGCGGCCGGATTGGCGTAGACGGTGCGCCCTTCCTCGTTCAGCAGGAAGATCGCGTCGGCGGCATGCTCCATCACCAGCTGCGAGACGGCGAGCTTCTCGTGCAGCCGGCTGACGGGGTCCCCCTCCGGCCCTTCGGGCCTGCCGCTCAGATCCTGCCGCATCCCCCGCCGCTCCCGCCAACGCCCGCCGTTGGAGCGCAGTAGACGCGGCCCCGCCGAACGCACAACCCGGCTTCCGCACCATTATGGTCCGATCGCCGGGGCGCGCGATCCGCACCCGCTTCCCAAGCGCCTACTCCTCGGTGCGGATCAGCACCGTCTCGCCGATCAGGGCGAAAAGGACGAAGGGCGCCCACGCGGCGAGCAGCGGCGGATAGGCGCCCAGGTTTCCCATCGCGAGCGCGAAATTGTCGGCGACGAAATAGGCGAAGCCAAGGAACATGCCGATCACGGCTCTGAGGAAGAGCTGCCCGGAGCGGGCGAGGCCGAAGGCGGCGACTCCCGCCAGGAGGGGCATGAGCACCGCCGACAGGGGGCCTGACAATTTGTGCCAGAGCCCCGATTCGAGCTCGGCGGTCGGCCGCCCCGCCATCTTGAGCTGCTTCACCGAGTCTCGGAGAGTGAGGAAATCCTGCTCGTCCGCGGAGATGCTGGCGAGGGTGAACTGGGTGGGATCGAGGCCCTCGCCGAACCCGGTTTCGACCGAGCGAAGGGTGGTGCCGCGGGCGACGTCGAACGTCTCGACCTGCTCGAAGCGCCAGCCGTCGCCGCTGCGGGTGGCGCGCTTCGCCGTCACGATCGCCTTCAAGGTCTCATAGTCGCGGTCGTAGACGCTGATCCCCCGAAGCTCCGTCGAAGCCCCCTGCCCCCGAACCTCGCGGGCGAGGATCAGGTCGTCGCCCCAGCGCACCCAGACGTTGGGGCGGATCCCGCTGTCCCGCGGCACCGGCCCGTAATCAACCTTTTCCCAGCTCGACAGGGTATCGTTCGCCCGGGTGACCACCCGCTCGTTGAAGGCGAAGCTCAGGACGGCGATGCCCAGGCTGGCAACGATCAGCGGGGCGATGATCTGGTGCGCCGAGATCCCGGCGGCTTTCATGCTTACGACTTCGCTGTTCTGGTTGAGGGTCGCGAGCGTGATCAGGGTTCCGAGCAGCACCGCGAACGGAAGGAAGCGCGAGATGAGCTGGGGGATGCGCAGCGAAACGTAGCGCCAGAGCTCGGCGTCGCCGTTTCCGGGATGGCGCAGGATCTTGCCCGATTCGCCGAGCAGGTCGAGAGTCATCAGGACCACGACCAGCGCCGCCAGCACCGCGAGCGAGCGCATGACGAACATCCGGGCCATGTAGAGGGCGATCCGCCTCGACGGAAAGAAGTTGAAGTTGATCATTGCGCCGGCACCGCCTCGCGCCGGCCGCCGCCGCCAAGCCTGAGGATCCTGCCCACCCCCTTGGCGAGCTTCGAGAAGCCGCGCTCCAGGGCGCCTATCGGCTGCCCGCCGGGCTTGTAGGCGAGGATCCAGTACATCCAGCCGATCAGCGCCGCGAACAGGAAGAAGGGAGTCCACAAGGCGACGACCGGATCGATCCGGCCCTGGGCCGCCATCTGCTCGGCATATTGGTTCACCTTGTGGTAGACGACGACCATCGCGATCGAAAGGAAGATGCCGAGGCCGGAGGTGCTGCGCTTGGGCGGCACCGCCAGCGCCACCGCGAGCAGCGGCATCAGCAGCATCATCACGATCTCGGTGACCCGATAATGGAAATTGGCGCGCACCGCGTTGAGGGTCGCCGGCGGCAGCGCCTTCGATTCGCCGACCCGGAACAGCTCGGGGATCGTCAGCTCGTCCTCGTCGCCGCGGCCTCGGCCGCGGAACTGCGCCACCGCCGGCAGGTCCACCGGCAGGTCCTGGATCCGGAAGCTCAGGACCCTCGGCGCCCGGTACTTGGGCGAGGTGTGGACCAGCCGCCCGTTGGACAGGCGAAGCAGGATCACGTCGGGATCGTCGGTGGCGAGGAAGGTGCCGTGGTCCGCGGTGACCGCGATCGTCCGGCCGTCGCGGGTCTCGGCCCGGACGAACACTCCGTGCAACAGCCGCCCCTTGTCCTGGCTGGCCTCCACCCGCAAGGTCATGCGCTTGCCCAGGTTGGTGAACTCGCCGACCTTGATCGACGCTCCGAGCGCCCCCGACCGAAGGTCGAAGCGCAATTGCTCGTATCCGTAGCGCGAGACCGGCTGGACGAATCCGACGATCGCGACGTTGAGCGCCATCAGCGCCACCGCGAAGATGTAGGGCACTCGAAGCAGCCGGGTGTAGCCGAGCCCGACCGCCCTCAGGCTGTCGAGCTCGGAGGACAAGGCGAGCTTGCGGAAGGCCAGCAGCGTCCCGAGCAGTAGCCCGATCGGGATTCCGAGCGCCAGATATTCGGGAACGAGGTTGGCGAGCATCCGCCACACCACCCCCACGGGGCCGCCTTCGCTGACGACGAAATCGAACAGGCGAAGCATCTTGTCGAGGATCAGAAGCATCGCCGCCAGCGTCAGCGTCGCGAGCAGCGGCACGAGGATGAGCCGGGCGAGATAGCGGTCGATCTGGGTAGCGAGGGTCACGGGCCGATCAAAGTGGTAGTTTGATCCGCTTTTCAAGCGCTATTCCGCTCCGGAGGCCCCGTTCGGCCCGGCAGCCCCCGGCCGCCGGCCGCGAAAGCCGCGCCGCGCCGGGCCGGCGGGATCCGGCTCTCCTTGGCGATGGCGAGGGAGCGAGGAAGGCGCCGCCGCCCCCCTCGCTCCGCTTTTTTTCCGGGCTCAGGTCGCGCGGCGGACCAGCTTGACGATGAGGAGCAGGATCACCGCTCCAAGCAGCGAATAGAGGAAGGTCATGACGTCGAGCGGATTGTTGATGATCGAGGCTCCGCCGCCGAACAGGAAGCCGGCGATCAGGGCTCCGACGATCCCGACGATGATGTCGAAGATCAGTCCGCCGCCGCTCTTGGTGATGACCCCGGCGAGCCAGCCGCAGACGGCTCCGACGATGAGGATGATGATCAGGTTCATGTTCTTCTCCCCCGGCGCGCAGACGGAAAGCCGCGGCCGATGGGTGAGAGACGTTTCGGACGCGAATTAAGTTCCCTCCGGCCGGGGGGGCCGGCGGGTCCCACGCCGCCGGGAGAGCCGCGGCGACTGCGAGGGCCGAGGGCGGCGCGATCCGGGGGCGGGCTTCCGGCCGCCGTCTTACGTTTACTTTCAAGGGAAGGCGCGAAGGGACAAGACGATGGGCGGCTCGCGAACGCTTCTCTCCTCTTGTGCCTTCGCGTCTTCTCTTCGGCAAACCGGCCACAGCGCGTCCGGTGCGTTTCCCGTGGTCGGTGCGAGCCGTCTTCGAGAGAGGCGCGAAGGCGCGAGGGGCACCTCGGCGGGAAAGACGACCGCTAGGCTGAATCGACGTTCAGCGGATGCTGGAGGCGCACAGCCCCTCTCCCGTCCTTCACGGGAGAGGAGGGGCCCAAGCGAAGCTTGGGAGGTGAGGGTCTGCAGCACCGACCCGGCAAGACCCTCACCTCCCACCGCTTCGCTGTGGGCCCCTCCTCTCCCGCGAAAAGCGGGAGAGGAGACGAAAGCAGACCGCTGGATGTCGATTCAGCCTAGTCATCCCACCCAGATAAACAGGGACAGTATACATTTACGGCTGCGGCAAGGCGCGGCCGCAGGGGTAAATGTATACTGTCCCCGTTTTCCGGTTTTCAAATCCTCCCCTGCTTTTGCAGGGGAGGGGGGTGTAGGCGGGTCGGCATGCCGGGGGCATGCCGAGAGCCGGAACCGGCTGCGCAGCAGCCGTCAGGCGAAGCCTGGTGGAGGGGCCTTGCTGAGTCTGAAGAACCCCTCCACCGCGCTTCGCGCGGTCCCCCTCCCCCGGAAATCCGGGGGAGGAATCAGGGCTCGGCGGGTCTCCCGGAGGTCCCGGCTTTCGCCGGGATGACGGGCATGTTCTTTTTTTGTTCTTGACTGTGGCTTGGGGGAGGTGCATATAGGGGTTCACTGGCCGGGGCTTGCTCCGGTGTAGTCGAGGCGGCTCTTCGGGCCGTCGAGGCGGCCCCTGGAGGTCGTTCGAGGAGCGCGACTCCCGCCGCGGACGAGGCTTTGGCCGACCGCGATTCACCCGAGCGGGGGAGTGGGGGCGTGGACGAGAAGATCATCGGGGCGAGGCTTGCGGCGCAATTGCGGCGGCCGGGGGCGAAATCGGAGATTCTTCGGGCGCGGCTGATGGCGAAGGCGGTGCAGGCGCTGCGCGGCGGGGCCAGCTTCGCCGAGGCGGCAGCCTGCGCCCGCGTGGCCAGGGAGACGCTTCACCGGTGGCGGCGCGCGTCGCCCGCTTTCGACGAAGCCTGCGCGGCGGCCGTCGCCGAGAGCGACCAGCCGAAATTGGTGACGCCGCGCGGCGGAGCCGCCAAATACCAGCTTCAGCGCAGCGGGCGCAGGCATCGCTTCACGGCCGAGCGCAAGGCCCTCTACCTGAGCCATTTCGCGACTACCTGCGATTCGAAGGCGGCGGCGGCGGCGGCCGGGGTCCATGTGTCGACCGTCTACCATCACCGCCGAGCGGATGCGGATTTCGCGGCGGAGTGCCGCAGGGCCAAGGCGGAGAGCTACGAGCATCTCGAGGCGGAGCTGGTGCGGCTGAGGCTCGAGGCGCTCGAGCGGATGCGGCGGCGCGGCGGCGACGATCCGCCCGAGCTGGCGGAGGAGGAGTTCGACCGCGCCCTGCAGCTGCTTCGCGAGCACCGCAAGACGCTGGCCGGGCGGGGCGGCGAAGGCGTGGCCCGGGCCCGTTGGGACTTCGACAAGGCGCTCGACGCGCTGGAGAAGAAGCTGAGAGCGTTCGGGGTGCGGGTGGAGCAGGAAGAGGACGCGGATCAGGCAGGCGAGGAGCGCCATCCCGGCGAAGGCGGGGAGCTCGGGCCGGGAAGTCCCGGCGGGTCTCCCCGAGGTCCCGGCTTTCGCCGGGATGACGAATGAGCGCGCCCTGGCTTCCTTCCCGAACTCGGGCCTTGCTCAAGGCGCTGCGCTCGATGGCGCCGGCGGAGCGGGCGCGGATGCTGGCGACCCTGCCGCCGGCGGCCTTGCGCTCGCTCGTGGAGGAATGGTCGTGGGGGACGCACAGCGGCCAGGACGAGCCGCCCCTGCCCTGGCGGGTGTGGCTGCTGAGGAGCGGCCGCGGCTTCGGCAAGACCCGGGCCGGCGCGGAATGGGTCTGGGCCCGGATCCGCGAGACCGAGGGGGTTCGAGTGGCGCTGGTCGGGGCTACCCTGGGCGAGGCCGAGCGGGTGATGGTGACCGGGCCCAGCGGCCTGATCGCGACGGCGCGCACCGGTGAAGCGGTGAAATATCTCCCGAGCAAGCGCATGGTGCTCATGGGCCGAGGGGGCCGCGCCTTCCTCTATTCGGGCGAGCAGCCCGAGGCGCTGCGCGGGCCGGAGCATCATCACGCCTGGTGCGACGAGCTCGCCAAGTGGCGGCGGGGCGATCCGACCTGGGACAATCTCATGCTCGGCCTCCGGCTGGGCGAAGCTCCGCGAACCCTGGTGACGACGACTCCGCGGCCGGTGCCGCTGTTGCGGCGGATCATGTCGCTGGAAGGATTCACGGAGACTCGAGGCTCGACCTTCGACAATCCCCATTCCTCCGAGGCGTTCAAGGCGGCGGTTCGGGAGGCCTATGCGGGCACCCGGCTCGGGCGCCAGGAGCTGGAGGGCGAGCTGATCGAGGAGGTGGAGGGAAGCCTGTGGCCGCGGGCGCTGATCGAGAAGTGCCGAACCCCGCTTCCGGCCGGACCGGAGGACGGATTCTGGCGGCGGGTCGTCATCGGCGTCGACCCGCCGGCTTCGTCCACCGGGGATTCGTGCGGGATCGTGGCCTGCGGGCTCGGGCGCGACGGCATCGCCTATGTGCTGGCCGACTTCAGCGTCGCCGGGCTTTCGCCGGAGGGCTGGGCGCAGGTGGTCGCAGGAGCCGCCGAGACCTGGTGCGCGGACCGGGTGGTGGCGGAGAAGAACAATGGCGGGGAGATGGTCGGGAGCGTCCTTCGGAACGCCGAGCGCCGGCTGCCGCTGAAGCTGATCCACGCCGTGGGCGGGAAAAGCGTCCGGGCCGAGCCGGTGGCGGCCCGGTTCGAAGCGGGAGAAGCGAAGTTCGCGGGGACCTTCCCGGATCTCGAGGACGAACTGGCCGGGCTGACCGCCGGCGGCGCCTATTTCGGACCGACCCGGTCTCCGGATCGGGCCGACGCCTGCGTCTGGGCGCTGAGGGAATTGCTGCTCTCCCCGCGGCCCGAACCGCGGATCCGGGCCCTCTAGGGCATGATCATGCTTGAATGGAAGCGGCCGGCTTCGCCATGCCGGACTTGATCCGGCATAAATTCGTCATGCCGGACTTGATCCGGCATAAATTCGTCATGCCGGACTTGATCCGGCATCCACCTTTCCCTTCCAGGGCAGCGACGAAGAAGGTGGACCCCGGATCAAGTCCGGGGTGACGATTCCCGCCGAGCTTCGCGTCATGCCGGACCTGGTCGGGCATAAATTCGTCATGCCGGACTTGATCCGGCATCCACCTTCCCTTCCAGGGCAGCGGCGAAGAAGGTGGACCCCGGATCAAGTCCGGGGTGACGATTCCCGCCGAGCTTCGTCATGCCGGACCTGATCCGGCATGAATTCGTCATGCCGGACTTGATCCGGCATCCACCTTTCCTTCCAGGGCAGCGGCGAAGAAGGTGGACCCCGGATCAAGTCCGGGGTGACGATTCCCGCCGAGCTTCGTCATGCCGGACTTGATCCGGCATGAATTCGTCATGCCGGACTTGATCCGGCATCCACCTTTCCCTTCCAGGGCAGCGGCGGGAAGAAGGTGGACCCCGGATCAAGTCCGGGGTGACGATTCCCGCCGGCGGCCTTTTCCGCGGCCGCCGTTCCCCGATCGCTTAGTGGCCGTTGGCCTCGATCGCGTCGGCCTTGTTCTCGCCGGCGGCCTCGACGGCGTCCGCCTTGTTCTCGAGCGCGGCCGAGGCGTTGTCGGTGGCGGCGTTGTCGGCCGCTTCCTCGAGCACGTCGGACGCATTGTCGGCCGCGGCTTCGACATTGTCGGCCGCCTTTTCGGAGGCCGAATTGTTGCAGGCGCCGAGCGCCATCAGGCCGGCGACCATCGCCCCTTTAACGATCATTCTCATGAGCTTCCCCCTTCACGGCTATGAAAAGAGACGCTTCGGCCGCGAGGCGGCCGAAGCGTCCTGGACTCCGGCGTGACCTCGGAGCCCGCAGCGATGCTAACATGGATAAATAGCCTGGAACAGGATCGGCCCGAAAAAAGGCTGATGCGCTTCGGTGGGCGGCGCACGACCGTGAAAGCGGGCGCGGCTCCAGCCGGGCTTCGGTGCCGGCCAAAACAGAATGCGCGGCGGGCAGGTTCCGCTCCGCCCGGCCACAATCGAGACGATTCAAGGGGGTAGAGAACGCATTTAGACCCGCCATGACCATAATTTGGCCGCAAGCATGAGCGATTGGGAGCCCATGGGGGCCCAACCTTCACGCGCGATTTCCGCTTCGGCGGAGACGGCGCAAGCGCCCAGGAGTTCGAGTGGCGATGTCGAGACTGTTCTTTTCCGCCGCCGCCTGCGCGGCCGCGCTGACCGGGACGGCCGCCCCCGCCCAGGCCGCGCTCGGCCCCGACGCCGCGGCCTGCAGCCCCGGCGCCAACCGGCCGGCCGTGCTCGTCAGCATCAACGGCTTCAAGAACCGGGTCGGCAAGCTGCGCATCCAGCTTTACGGCGGCAACCCGGCCGACTTCCTGGAGCGCGGCAAGAAGCTGAAGCGGATCGACCTTCCGGTCACCCGCGCCGGCGCGATGAACGTCTGCGTGGCGGTGCCGGCCGCCGGCACCTACGCCATCGCCGTGCGCCACGACGCCGACAATAACGGCAAGAGCAACTGGAACGACGGCGGCGGCTTCTCGAACAACCCGAAGCTGTCGCTGCTGAAGCTCAAGCCGTCGCATCGGGCGACCGCGGTGACCGTCGGGCGCGGAGTCAGGACGGTGCCGGTGGTGCTCAACTACCGAAGCGGCCTCTCCATCGGACCGGTGGGGCGCTAGGAATGGCCCGGGTCGCGCTCCTTTCCAACCCCCGCTCGACCGGAAACCGGGCGCTGCTCCCGCAGGTGCGCAGCTTTTGCGCCGACCATAAGGACATCTTCCATTACGAGGTGGAGGACGTCGACCAGATCGGAACCGCGCTCAGGACGATCGCACTGATCGAGCCGCGCGTGCTGGTGATCAACGGCGGCGACGGCACCGTCCAGGCGGCGCTCACCGAAATCTACAACGGCCGCCATTTCGGCGACGATCCGCCGCCGGTGGCGGTCCTGCCCAACGGCAAGACCAACCTCATCGCTTACGACCTGGGCGCCGGCGCCGACGCGCTGGAGACCCTGGAGCGGGTGCTCGCGATCGCCCGCACCGACCTCGCGCCCCACATCGTCCAGCGCGAGCTGATCACGCTTTCCGGAGGAGCGGGGCACGGCAAGCCGGTGCTCGGCATGTTCCTCGGCGGAGCCTATCTCGCCGACACGATGCTTTATTGCCGCAACAAGCTCTACCCGCTCGGCCTGCCCAACTGGCTCGCCCATGGGCTGGCGCTGCTGCTCGGCCTGCTCGGAGTGGCGCTCGGCCGCCGGGCCAGCTTCCTTCCGCCGCCGCCTTCGGACCTTCGGGTGACCGGGATGAAGGGCGGCGAACTGAACGGGAAGTTCGCCTTTTTGATGGTCACGACGCTCCAGCGCCTGCTCTTCAAGGGCTCGATGCCGGGCGCCGGCGCCCGGATCGGCTCGATGCAGATGCTGGTCATCGACCGCAACCTCGGATCGCTGCTCGGCGCCTTCGTCGCGGCCATCCGCGGCCGCCTCGGCCGAAAGCGGCTCAACGGGGTCCACCTGGAGCGCGGAGACGAGATCCGGATCGAGGGCGATCATTCGAACGTGCTGCTCGACGGAGAGCTGTTCCAGGCGGACTGCGGCCGGCCGATCGTGCTCAAGCCGAGCGCGCCGGTTCCCTTTCTCACCCTCACCGTCCCCGCCTGATATTCCTCCCTCCGAGCGGCCGTCGGCGCAGTCCGCTTGCCAAGCGCGCGGCCGCGCCGGATAGTGGCGTCATGAGGCCGGGGCTCCAGCAATAGGATGGAGGTGCTGCTCGCACTTCTGGTCGCGCTCGCCGCCGCGTTCGTTCCGGCGGGCCCGCTGGCCCAGCGGGACGAAGGCGTCGCGATCGCGGTCGCCGGCCCCGGCGGCCCGGCGGCCGGGCTGCCGCGGATCGTCGGCGACCCGAGCCGGCCGCTCGTCGTTCTCGACGCCGGCCATGGCGGCCATGATCCGGGCGCGGTCTCCCCCTTCGGCGGCCGCCGCGAGAAGGACGTGACCCTCGCCATCGCCACCGCCATCCGCGACGCCCTCGCCGCGTCCGGCCGGGTGCGGGTGGCGATGACCCGCGAGAACGACCGCTATCTCGTGCTCAAGGACCGGTACGAGATCGCGCGCAGGATGCGGGCTTCCCTGTTCATCTCGATCCACGCGGACGCGGCTCCGTCCAACGACGGCGCCCGCGGAGCGACCCTCTACACCCTGTCGGAAGTCGCTTCGGACAGGGAGGCGGCCCTGCTCGCGGAGCAGCAGAACCGGTCCGACCGGATCGCCGGCGCGGCTCTCAGCGGGGAGACCGGAGTCGACCGGATCCTGATCGATCTGGCGCAGCGCGAGAGCATGACCGTCTCGGCGGAATTCGCGGCCCTGCTGAAGCGCGAGGCCTCCGCTTATTTCCCCTTCCGCCCCGAATATCACCGCTTCGCCTCGCTGGTGGTGCTGAAGGCGCCCGACGTGCCCTCGATCCTGTTCGAGACCGGCTACCTCACCAACGCCACCGACACGGCGTACATCTCGTCCGCGCAGGGACGCCAGCAGATCGCGCTCGGGATGAAGAGCGCGATCGAGACGCATTTCGCGCGGCGGCTGGTGAGGGTGGCGGCGCGCTAGCCGATCATTCGGCGGCTGTGCCCATTTCGCGCCGGAGCAGATCCTCGATCCGGGTCTGCCAACCCGGCCCGCTTGCCCGCAGCCACTGGACGACCTCAGGCGAGAGCCGAATCGACACCAGCTCCTTGCGTTCGGCCTCGGGCTTGGGCGGCCGTCCGCGCCGGATGCCGAGCGGCGGATCGGCTTCGCGGATGACTCTGTCACCGATGGCGAGTTCCGCCCGAGCGGCCATTTCCCATGTGAGCGGGGGTGCGTCGTCGTGATCGAAACCGCCTTCAGGGTCTGTACTCGCCATAATCTTCCCGCTTGTCCTCCTCCGTCAATACGAACTGATCGAAGATATCTCCGGCTCGGGCAAAATCCAAACTTCGCTCCCGCAACGTCCATTCGCGCTTCGCCGGATCGAATTCGATTTTCACATAATTATTGTATATACGATAAATCGGAAAAGTCAAGCTTGAGGCGCTTCACCGCGCCTCGATCATCGGCTAGAGCTTGGCCGAATGTCCGCCGACGCCGCCCCCACCCGACTTACCCTGTACCGTGACGCCGGAAGCCGCTTCGGCGGCGCGTTGCGGCGGGCGTGGGGCCGGCGCTGGGTCCGCATGCTCGCCTATCTCGCCGCGATCCCCATCGTCCTCTACTTCCTCCTCTGGCTGCTCTTCGCCCGCAACCTGCCCTCGGCGGAGACCCTGCTCACCTACCAGCCGCCGCTCCCGACGAACGTGCGCGGGATCGACGGCGAGCCCGTGCAGACCTTCGCCCGCGAGCGGCGGGTCGAGCTGTCGTTCGACGAATTCCCGCAAACCCTGGTCGACGCCTTCACCTCGGCCGAGGATAAGACCTTCTTCACCCATGGCGGGATCGACTATCCCGGCCTGGTCGGCGCCGTCGGCGACTATATCTCCAAGGTGGGAAGCGGCGAGCGCGCCCGCGGCGGCTCGACCATTACCCAGCAGGTGGCGAAGAACCTGCTGCTCGGCGACGAATATTCGGTCACCCGCAAGATCAAGGAAGCCTTCCTGGCCCGGCGCATCGAGAGCGTCCTGACCAAGCAGCAGATCCTCGCCTTGTACCTCAACCAGATCTTCCTCGGGCGGAACGCCTATGGCGTGCAGGCGGCGGCGCGCGCCTATTTCGACAAGGACGTCGAGCAGCTCGAGCTCCACGAGGTCGCCTATCTCGCGATCCTCCCGAAGGCCCCCAGCAATTACGATCCGGACCGCCGCACCCAGCGCGCGCTCGACCGGCGCAACTGGGTGCTCGCCGAGATGGAGCGCAACGGCAAGATCAGCGCCGTCCAGCGCGCCGCGGCCCAGGCGGAGCCGCTCGGCGCCGTCCGCTTCGCCAACACCAGCGTGCGCAACCTCGGCGGCTATTTCGTCGAGGAAGTGCGGCGTCAGCTCATGGTCCGCTGGGGAGAGCAGACCGAGAAGGGCCCCAACGGGGTCTATACCGGCGGCCTGTGGGTTCGAACCTCGCTCGACGTGCCCAAGCAGAAAGCCGCCGAAATGGCGCTTCGCGACGGCCTGATGCGCTACGACCGAGGCAAGGGCTGGCGCGATCCCGGGCTCAAGATCGACGTGTCCGGCGACTGGCGCGGGCAACTGGCGCGCGCGCCCTTCGGAGTAGGCTATGAGGATTGGCGGCCGGCGGTGGTCCTGTCGCGCGAGGGCCAGAGCGCGACGATCGGCTTCACCGACGGCTCCACCGGCGATCTTCCCTCCTACGCGGCGGCGATGCCGAAGCGCGGCACCGGCACCGCCGCCTTCAACTTCCTTCGCCCCGGAATGGTGATCGCGGTCAAGCGCGAGGGCGGGGCCTGGTCGCTCCGCTCCGTTCCCGAGGTGAAGGGCGGAATGGTCGTGGAGGAAGTGGCGACCGGCCGGGTGCTCGCCATGCAGGGCGGCTTCGACGCGCGCGGCGACGATTTCAACCGCGCCGTCCAGGCCCAGCGGCAGCCCGGCTCCACCTTCAAGCCGATCGTCTATTCCGCCGCGCTCGACAACGGCATGACCCCGGCCTCGATCATCGTCGACGGTTCCTTCTGCGTGTGGCAGGGCGCCGGCCTCGGCAACAAATGCTTCCGCAACTTCTCCGGCGGCAATGCCGGGCCGCAGACGATGCGCTGGGGAATCGAGCAGTCGCGCAACCTGATGACGGTCCGCGCCGCCAACCAGACCGGGATGGACAAGGTCACCCGCCTCGCCAGGCTGATGGGAGTCGGCGACTATCCCAATTATCTCGCCATCTCGCTCGGCGCCGGCGACACCACCGTTCTCAAGATGACCAACGCCTTCGCCATCCTCGCCAACCAGGGCCGGCAGGTGAAGCCGACCCTCATCGACTATGTCCAGGACCGCAACGGCAAGGTCATCTACCGGGCCGACACCAGGCCGTGCGACGGCTGCAACGCGCGCGACTGGGACGGCAAGCCGATGCCCAGGCCCCCTCTGCGCACCAAGCAGGTGCTCGACCCGCTCACGGCCTATCAGATGGTCCACATCCTCGAAGGCGTTGTCCAGCGCGGCACCGCCCAGGTGCTTCGCGATCTCGGCCGGCCCCTGTTCGGGAAGACCGGAACCACCTCGGGCCCGACCAACGTCTGGTTCATCGGCGGAAGCGCCCAGATCGTCGCCGGGATCTACATGGGCTTCGACCAGCCCCGGCCGATGGGTGGCTACGCCCAGGGCGGCACTCTGGCGGCGCCGATCTTCAAGCAGTTCGCCCAGACCGCCTTCAAGGACATGCCCGTCCTCCCCTTCCGGGCGCCGTCCGGGATCCGAATGGTCCGGATCGACCGCCGCTCGGGCAAGAAGGTGTTCGGCGCCTGGCCGACCGACGAGCCCAAGGCGGCTGTGATCTGGGAGGCGTTCAAGCCCGAAAGCGAGCCCCGCCGCTCGATCCGCCGCGACGAGATGGCCAACCGTCCGCCCGAAAAGGCGGTTCGCAAGGTTCGGGTGCAGCGGGCCCAGGCTCAGCAGCGCGGCGACAGCGACTTCTTGCAAAATCAGGGCGGAATCTACTAGTCCGGCGCAAGCGGGGACAGTCACTTTTCCGCTCGGCAGGGCAAATCCGGCACTGCCGAGCGGAAAAGCGACTGTCCCCATTCCCGGCTTTCGCCGGGATGACGAAAGGTAACGGATAGATGCGCGCCGAAGCGCAAGCCCATGTCGACCAGATCAGGTCGGCCCTCGCCCTGCTCCGCCGGTTCCTCGACTGGGACCGGGCGGTGAAGCGCCTCGACGAGCTCAATGCGAAGGTCGAGGACCAGGCGTTGTGGAACGATCCCAAGGCCGCGCAGGAGGTGATGCGCGAGCGGCGGCGGCTCGAAGAGGCGATCGGCGCCACCCGCGCCATCCAGCAGGAGCTGGACGACACGGTCGAGCTGCTCGAGATGGCCGAGGCCGAAGGCGACGAATCGATGGAGGCCGATGCCGTCTCGTCCCTGGCCCAGCTCGCCGCGCGGTCCGAGCGCGACAAGGTCGCCGCCTTGCTCGCCGGCGAGGCCGACGCCAACGACACCTATATCGAGGTCAATGCCGGGGCCGGCGGCACCGAGAGCCAGGACTGGGCCGAGATGCTCCAGCGCATGTACAGCCGCTGGGCCGAGCGCCGCGGCTACAAGGTCGAGCTCGTCGATCACCATAGCGGTGAGCAGGCCGGGATCAAATCGGCGACCCTGATGATCAAGGGCGAGAACGCCTACGGCTACGCAAAGACCGAGAGCGGAGTTCACCGGCTGGTCCGGATCAGCCCCTATGATTCCAACGCCCGCCGGCACACCAGCTTCTCGAGCGTCTGGGTCTATCCGGTCGTCGACGACGATATCGACGTCGAGGTCAACGAGAGCGACCTCAAGATCGACACCTACCGGGCGTCCGGCGCCGGCGGCCAGCACGTCAACACCACCGACAGCGCGGTCAGGATCACCCACGTTCCGTCGGGGATCATCGTCGCCTGCCAGAACCAGCGCTCGCAGCACAAGAACAAGGCCGAGGCGATGAAGATGCTCAAGGCCCGGCTCTACGAGGCCGAGCTCCAGCGCCGGGAAGCCCAGGCCAGCGCCGAGCATGCCGCCAAGACCGACATCGGCTGGGGCCACCAGATCCGCTCCTACGTCCTCCAGCCCTACCAGCTGGTGAAGGATTTGCGTACCGGAGTGACCTCCACCGCTCCTTCCGACGTGCTCGACGGCGATCTCGACCGCTTCATGGCCGCCGCCTTGTCGCAGCGGGTGACGGGCGAGAAGGTCGAAGTCGAAGATGTGGACTAGCCGGCTCGAATCCTTCCCGAGCTTGCCTCGGGGAGGGGGACCAGGCGAAGCCTGGTGGAGGGGAAATGCCGATTCCGGATCTCCCCTCCACCACGCCGCTGCGCGGCGCGGTCCCCCTCCCCGAGCAAGCTCGGGGAGGAATTGCGGCATTTTGGCCGGGCTCCTCCTCCTCGCCGCCTGCCAGGAGAAAACCCAGGATTCGCCTTTTCCCAAGCCCCAGCGGCCGGTGTCGCCGATCGTCTCCGCGAGCTATTCGAACGAGGACGCCCGCGACAGCGTCCGCGAGGCGCAGACGGTGATGGATCTCGCCGACATCGAGGAGGGCATGTTCGTCGCCGACATCGGCGCCGGCGAAGGCTATTATACGGTCCGGCTGGCGCCGCTGGTCGGTCGCAAGGGCCGTGTGCTGGCCCAGGACATCGTTCCCGAGACCCGCACCGCGCTTGCCAACCGGGTCACCCGCGAAGACCTCCACAACGTCGCGGTCAAGCTCGGCAAGCCCAGCGATCCGCTTCTTCCCGACGCCTCGTTCGACCGGGTGTTCATGATCCACATGTATCATGAAATCGAGCAGCCCAGCGAATTCCTGTGGAACCTGCGGCCCGATCTCAAGCCGCGCGGCCGGGTCGTCGTGGTGGATGCGGACCGGCCGACGGACCGGCACGGCACGCCGCCGCGGCTGCTCATCTGCGAGTTCGCCGCCGTCGGCTACCAGCTCACCCGCTTCGAGCGCCTCCCCGAATCCGAATCCTATTTCGCCCAGTTCGAGCCGTCCGGCCCTCGGCCCGAGCCCAAGGACATCCCCGTCTGCCCCGCCCCGGCGGGATGACGGCTAGAGCATCGTGCGCTAAATCCGCGCCACCTCGTCATGCCGGACTTGATCCGGCATCCACCTTACCTTGCCGCGACGGCCAGGAAGAAGGTGGATCCCGGGTCAAGCCCGGGATGACGATGCAAATTCAACGTCCGGCGCTCTATAGAGCATCGTGCGCTAAATCCGCGCCGCCTCGTCATGCCGGACTTGATCCGGCATCCACCTAACCTTGCCGCGACGGCCCGGAAGAAGGTGGATCCCGGGTCAAGCCCGGGATGACGATGCAAATTCAACGTCCGGCGCTCTAGCCCTTGAACCCCTGCGCAACGACATACCATTCCGACGAGCCCTTCCGGCTCGCGGGCGGCTTGGCGTGCTTGACCGCCGTGAACCGCCTCTTCAGCTCCGCCACCAGATGGTTGTCCGCGCCGCCGGCGAGCACCTTGGCGACGAAGGCGCCGCCGGGCCTCAGCACCTCGCCGGCGAATTCCAGCCCGGCCTCGACCAGCGCCATGGTCCTCAGATGGTCGGTCTGCGGATGGCCGACCGTATTGGCCGCCATGTCGGAGAGGACGAGATCGGCGGGGCCGCCGAGCGCCTCGCGAAGCCGCTCCGGGGCCTCTTCGGCGAGGAAATCCATCTGCAGCAGGGCCGCGCCCTCAATCGGGTCTGTCGGCAGCAGGTCGATGCCGACCACCGCGGCCTTGGGGACTCGCTTGCGCACGACCTGGGTCCAGCCCCCCGGCGCCACTCCCAGATCGACGACCCGCTCGACGCCCTTGAGGAAGCCGAAGCGGTCGTCCAGCTCGAGGAGCTTGTAGGCGGCGCGCGAGCGGTAGCCTTCGGCCTTGGCGCGCTTGACGTAGGGATCGTTCAATTGCCGCTCGAGCCATTTGGTCGAGCCCACCTTGCGGCCCCGAGCAGTCTTTACGCGGGTCACCACGAACTTGCCTCCCCATCGAAGATGGGGAGGGGGACCACGCGAAGCGTGGTGGAGGGGTAATTGGCAGAAGCCTCGTCAGCTGCCCCTCCACCATGCTTCGCATGGTCCCCCTCCCCATGCCGGGGGCATGGGGAGGCAATTCCCCTCACAGCTGGTGCCCGTCCTTGGCCATGAGCGAGCGCAATATCCCTTCACGTATCCCCCGATCCGCGACTCCGAGCGTCTGCGCGGGCCAGATATCCATGATCGCCTCCAGGATGGCGCAGCCCGCGACGACGAGGTCGGCGCGCTCGGCGCCGATGCAGGGCAGCTCCGCCCGCTCGGCGAAGCTCATCCGCGACAGCATCTGGTTGACGGCGCGCATCGAATCCACGGGCATCATCAGCCCGTCCACCGCCCGGCGGTCGTAGCTGGGAAGCGCGAGGTGGACGCTGGCGAGGGTCGTCACCGTCCCGCTCGTTCCAAGAAGCCGGATATTGCCTTCGCGCGGCGGCAGCAATTCGGAGAAGCGCCGGAAGGCGTGGCGGACCCGCTCCTTCATCCGGCCGTAGGCGGCGAGCCGCTCGTCGGCGTCGGCGAAATCCCGGCCCTCGCTTTCGGTCAGGGACACGACGCCCCAGGGGGCGCTCCACCAGCATTTGATCTTCGGAGTGCCCTCCGGGTCGGTGTCTATGAGGATGAGCTCGGTCGAGCCGCCGCCGATGTCGAAGATCAAGGCGGGCGCGTCGCCGGGCTCGAGCAGGCGGTGGCAGCCGAGCATCGCCAGCCGCGCCTCCTCCTCCGGAGCGATGATCTCGAGGCAGATCCCGGTTTCCCGCCGGACCCGCTCGACGAAATGGCGGCCGTTGACGGCGCGGCGGCAGGCCTCGGTCGCGACCGAGCGGGCGATGGAGACGTGCCGGCGCTTCAGCTTCTCGGCGCAGACGGAGAGCGCGGCAACCGCCCGGTCCATCGCCGAGTCGCAGATCCGGCCGCTTCCCGCCAGGCCCTCGCCGAGCCGGACGACGCGGGAAAAGGCGTCGATGACGACGAACCCGTTGTCCGCGGGCCGGGCGATCAGCAGCCGGCAATTGTTGGTTCCAAGGTCCAGCGCGCCGTAGGTATGCCGCGAGGAGCGGAAGGGCCGCTGTCCGGGCGCCTGCGCGAGCGCGTGAGTCGCGAGTTCAGCCGGGCCTGGTACCGGCGGGAGCGGAGCCGTAGCAACCTGCTGCGCCATTGCGGTGACACTCTTTTTCTCGTTCCAGCAGGCCCGAAGCCGCCGGTGACTTGGCACCTTCGTACCCCGCGCCGCGCCGGTCGGCAAGGGACCCCCGTGGAGGATATTATCCGGGTAATATTGACTCCCCTTTTCATCCGGGTTAAATGCGCGGCAGAGGAGCGGGACGATGGATCAGGTGACTGTGTTTCTTGGCGACCGAATCGTCGCCCGCGGCGAGCGCTCGGCGGCGATCGGGGAGCTGCGGCAGCTTCATGCCGCCGATCTCGCCGCGCTGCGGGCTTTCGAGGACGGCAGCGGCCGGGTCGTCGATCTGGATTTCCGCGAAACCGCCGAGCCGGCGCCGGCGCCCCCGCCGCGTCCCCGCGGCAGGCCGAGCCTGGGAGTCGCGGCGCGCGAGGTGACCTTGCTTCCGCGCCATTGGGAATGGCTTGCGCGCCAGCCGGGCGGAGCGTCCGCGGCGATCCGGCGGCTGGTCGAGGACGCCCGGCGCGGGGACGACCGGACGGGCGAGAAACGGGACTGCGCCTACCGGTTCATGTCCGACATGTGCGGTGACCGTCCGGGCTTCGAGGAGGCGCTGCGCGCTCTCTACCGGGGCGAGGACGAGCGCTTCGGCGCCCTGGTCGCGCAGTGGCCGGAGGACGTACGCGGCTACATCGAGCGGCTGCTGGCCTGAAATCCTCCGTGAACGCGGGGGAGGATTTTTCCGCTACTGCCCGTTGCCGCCGTCGGCGGGGATTTGCGGCGGCGGCACCGGATCGCCGGGAGCGTGCGGCTTGGCGCCCTGGTGGGGCGGCGGCGCCTGGGGCCGGCCGGCCGCCGCCTGGGCGTTGCCGGCCGCCTGCATCGCGTCCTGGACGTTGGCGCCCTGATCGGCGGCGTTGCGCAGGACTTCGGCCGCCTCCGGCGTGCTCTGCTCCGCCGCCTGCTCGAGCGCATCGGCATTGTTGCCGGCGGCGCCGCTTTGGCCGCAGCCGGCGAGGATCAGGGGAGCGGCCAGGGCGAAGGCCAGTTTCTTCATCGGGTCGGCTCCTTGGTGAACGGCACGCGCTCAACGTGGCGGCGCGGATAGGGTTGCGGCGGCGCCACAGCCGGACGGGAATTTTAACCATCATGCCATTTTTTGCCGTTTCTCAACTTCTTGGCTTGATAAACATCGGCCATGACTCGGATCGACGACCTCGCCCTCGGCAAAGCCTTCTCCCCCGTCGCGGGCTGGGCGGAGCACCGCCTCGGCCTCAGCCAGTGGCGGGTCTCGCTGGAATGCCTGAACGGCCACCTCGCCTTCTACCTCGGCGGGCTCGCCCTCTCGATCGGCGGCAAGGGGATGAACGACGGCATCTTCGCCGACGTGCTTGTGGCGCTCGCCTGGCTGCTGCTGATGGAGGGCGCCCGCCGCGTCGCCTGCCGACAGGCCGGATCCTCGATCGGAGTGCAGACCGCGCGGATGCGCGAATGGCTGTTCCGGGTCGTCCTGCTGCTCTCGCTGCCCGTCAGCCTCGCCCGGATCGACGCGCTTTCCAGCGCCTTTTACAGCGTCTCGCTCTTCCTCCTCGTCTGCCACCTCTATTTCAAGGCCTGCGACGCGCCGCCCCCGCAGGGCCGCCGCCGCCTCGCCTACCGGCGCGGCTGAACGTCAGAGCCCCTTGGCGAACCGGTAGCTCGTCCGCTCGAAGCCGAGCTTGCGGTAGAAGCCGTGGGCGCCCGAAAGATCGACGTTGCTGGTGACTTCGACCAGGCCGCAGCCTTTGGCCCGCAACCGTTCCAGGGCGGCCTCGACCAGGGCCCGGCCGACGCCGCGGCGGCGCTCGCGCTGATCGACCACCATCATCGTTATCCGCCCGACCGGGTGGGGCCGGTGGAGGACCGGGGTGACATGCCAGGCGAGGATCCCGATCACTTCCCCCTGCTCGGCGACCAGGGGGGTTTCGCCGGCTTTCTTCAGAAGCGGCAGCCGGGCGGCGATGTCCTGCGCGTCGGCCTCGAAGCCGAGGCCGGTGACGAGCGCGGCGATCGCCTGCGAATCCGCCGGGCGCGCGGGGCGGACGGCAAGCGGCGGAGGCTCCGGCTCCGGCTCGGGCTCGGGCTGGGGCTCAGGCTCAGGGCCGGTCGGGGCTTTTCCCGCCCGCGCCGCCCGCCCGTCCGGCGCCGGTTCGGCGGCCGAACGCTTCTTGCGCCGGGGCGGCGGCGCCGCGCCGGCGGAGCGCAGCGAGGTCTTCCAGTCGGCGAGTGCGCCCTTGTGGAGATATTCCTCTATCTCCTCGGCGCTGGCCGTGAGGCCGGACGGGCCGAAGCCGAGCAGCTTCGCGCCCGCGGCGTCGGTGAGTCCGAAGCGCCCGTAATCCCCCTTGCCGGGGGTGCGGATTCGCGATCTGACGAGCTTCAGGCCGCGATTGGCCGCGGCTTCCCGCAGCCTCTCGTCGCGGCCTGAATCGTCCATATGCCGGCGGGAGGGCCGGTCAGCTCTTCTTGGCGGTCGTCGTCGACTTCTTCGCGCCGCCGCCGCTGCCGGCGCCGCCGCTCTTGGTCGTGCCGCTCTTGGCGCCGCCGCTCTTCGACTCGCCGCTCTTGCCGGAGGAACGGCCGCGGACCAGCGGAACGACGGCCGCGGCGATCACGCCCGCGGCGAGCGCGGCGCCGGCCGCGATCGCGGTCTTCGGATTTTCGCGGGCGTAATCGCCCGCCTGCTCGCGAAGCTTGCCGGCGCGCTCGGAAAGGCTGGCGCCGCCGCCCTGCTCCTGCTGCCCCTGCTGCCCCTGCTGGTTCTGCTGCTGCGAGTCAGATCCCTCGCTTGCCTTGGCATGGGGCATGGCGCTGCTGGGAATGTTCGACATGGTACGCTCCGTTCTTCGGGGTGAATTGCGCAGGCGTAACGAGCGCCGCGGGCGCAGGGTTCCGGACGGCCCGCCGATCTTTGGCCCCGGTCCGGGGGGCGGCCCGGCGTAAATCTCGTTACGAACGCGTTTCCACCGCAACCCTGATCCATGTTATGCGCTTTGCGGCCATGGCGCGGACTTACTATTTCAACCTGCGGGGCGCGGATTTCGAGCTTCCTGACCTCGCCGGAAAGACGCTGGAGGATCCCGCGGCGGCGCGCGCCGAGGCGGAGCGGCTGGCCGCGGAACTTGTCGAATCGGCCCTGATCTCGGGCGCCCTGCCCCTGGACGCGGTGATCGAGGTGGACGATGAAGAGATGCGGCCGGTGCTGGCGCTGCCGCTCAACCTGGCGGAGAACTGAATATGCTGGCTTATCCGGTCCGCCTCGTCCCGACCAAGGACGGGAACGTGCGCGCCGTCTTTCCCGACGTTCCCCAGGCGGTGGCCGAGGGCCGTGACGAGGAGGACGCGCTCTACCGCGCCAAGTTCGTCCTCGAAATGTGCCTGGGCCACATGCTCAACCGGGGCGACCTGCCGCCCCCGCCTTCGGACATATGCGGAGCGCCGACGGTGACGACCGACAAGTTCACCCAGGTCCGGGAACCGGTGGAGCCCCCCACCTAGACATGCTGTCGAGGAGGACCGCATGACGGCGCTGCGTTTATATCTCGTCGCCGCCTGGATCGTGGTCGCGGCGGTGACCGCCTGGGCCATGGCGACGCTCGGCCTTCGGGAGCTTTTCGGAACGCTAGAGGCGGACCTGAGCCATCCCTGGCGGGCGCAGCTCGATTCCGATCTGGAGGCGCATCTGCTGCTGGTCGCGGCCTGGATCGGCTGGCGGCACCGGTGGCGGCCGGGCGGACTGATCGCCGGCGTCGCGGTCTTGCTGCTGGGCGCCCTGTTCACCCTGCCCTATCTGCTGCTGGCGACGTTCCGCGCCGCCGACATGCGCGCGCTTCTGCTGGGAGAACGGGCCTAGAGCATTCGTGCGCTAAATCCGCACCGCCTCGTCATGCCGGACTTGATCCGGCATCCACCTTACCTTGCCGCGACGGCCAGGAAGAAGGTGGATCCCAGGTCAAGCCCGGGATGACGATGCAAATTCAACGTCCGGCGCTGTAGAGTCGTCCTGTTCGCACGGAAGCGGCCCGCCTCGTCATGCCGGACTTGATCCGGCATCCACCTTGCCTTGCCGCGACGGCCAGGAAGAAGGCGGATCCCGGGTCAAGCCCGGGACGACGACGCGGATTCAACGTCCGGCGCTGTAGAGTCGTCCTGTTCGCACGGAAGCGGCCCACCTCGTCATGCCGGACTTGATCCGGCATCCACCTTACCTTGCCGCGACGGCCAGGAAGAAGGTAGATCCCGGGTCAAGCCCGGGATGACGATTCAAATTCAACGTCCGGCGCTGTAGAGTCGTCCGCTTCGCACGGAAGCGGCCCACCTCGTCATGCCGGACTTGATCCGGCATCCACCTTACCTTGCCGCGACGGCCAGCAAGAAGGTGGATCCCGGGTCAAGCCCGGGATGACGATGCAAATTCAACGTCCGGCGCTGTAGAGTCGTCCTGTTCGCACGGAAGCGGCCGACCTCGTCATGCCGGACTTGATCCGGCATCC
>DASVTN010000031.1:0-38873 GCA_036387555.1 Allosphingosinicella sp.
CCTCCCCCGCGCCGAGCAGCAGCAGGAAGTCGATCACGCCCAGGAGGAGGACGCTGTGGGGGACGTAATGCTTGAAAAGCCTGATCAAAGGGCGCGCGCCTCGCGGAGTGTAAAATCGTCCGACAGGCCCTTAGTGTCGCTCAAATTGACAAAGAAAGCGTGAAAACCGTCGGATCGGTCCCGGCGCCCCTGCCGCGGCTGGTGGCGCGAATACGAAACGACGGTCGCGCAGTGACCTGAAAGGACGCGAAAACGAAGCGCGTTGGACGACGGGGGTCGCCCAACGGGCGACAGTCGCCCCGCATCAGGGCGACGCGCCGCGGCCGGCGCCGGAGCGGATCGCCCTGCTCCGGCCGGGCTGGGAGGCTGCTTTTGTTTCACACGAAGACACAAAGGCACGAAGGGACCGTGGCGGGGCGAGGCCGACCGTTCTCCGGAGGCGGCCTTGGGCCTCCCTCGTCATTCCGGCGAAGGCCGGATTCCATGAACACGGCGGCATCGGGTTCACCAACGGCGGAGTTCATGGCTCCGGGATCAAGTCCTGGATAACGTGCGAGGAAATAAGCCTCCTTCCAGCGCGCTTCGACGGCGCGCGGTTTTGTGCCGATGTGGCTCAGGCGCTCGGTGACTATTCGGCTTGCTCCGCCGGCGCGGAGAGGCTGCTTTCGGTTCGCACAAAGCGCACGAAGAGAACGAAGGGGCTGCGGTGGGGGTGAGCGCGGAGCGCTTCTTCCAACCTGGGCCGACGATTGCGCTGTCGATGGAATTGCCTTGCGGCGCGGCAGCGTCGGCCCGGCTGTCGGTGCCCTTGCTGTTCTTTGTGCGAGCCGAATCCGGCGGCGGCAGCGGCCAGGCGGTGGACGGCCTTGGCTCCCCGCGGGCAGGAGAGGGCCGGGCCCCACTCGTCATCCGGGCGAAAGCCGGGATCCCAGGGAGAAGGGCTCGGAGCGGGTCTCCCCGGGATCTAGGCTTGCGGGGCGACGGAAAGAGCCGGAATCCGAGGTCCAGCTGATCATGCTCCCCGGAGGCGGAGAACTTGATCCTGAAACGGGTTCAAGATGACCGGCAAACCGATAGCCGATCTCGAAAAAAGACCCGCGGTCGCCTGAGGACCGGCAGTCCCCGAGGGAGGGCGTCCGCACATCCGTCGAGATGAAGGCGAAGATCACCGCCTAGATTCACCGGCTTTTCCAATTGCAGACCGTCCCGCTCCGAAGCGATCCACCCGGCTGATTGAGAGGGCCTGCGGGCAGTCGTGCCTACCTCGAGAAGTCATCCCCGGGGGGAGACGGGATCCATGTATGAATTCAAGTTTCTGTGAATTTCCTCCAAAGCACGGCGGTATTCCTCCCGCACCCTCATCGCCTCGTCCAAAACCCCTTTCTTCGCCGGCCGGGGTTTGACTGCGGGTTTGGTTCGAATGTCCCCAGCAGGAAGGCTCAAAAATAGGTACTCCGGAAACGCCTTTCCAAGACTTTCCAAGTCCTCGGGGCGATCATTGTCGAGCACGGCACCCACGCGCTTATACCCCAATGAGGAGAGAACTGCGCATAGATTGGTGATGTTTGCCGCACCCCCAGCGCCCCACCCGTAAGTGTTGTAATTCTGGCCATCGAAATCCTCGACAACATTGGGCCAAAGCACGACATCTTCTTGACCCTCGAAAATCAGGACCCGGTCTTCGAGAAAGAATGCCTCCTTAGCATCTAGTCCAAAAACGTGAGGGTTGTTCACATTCACAGTGAGTAGTTTTCGGAGTGCCCCTGCTGCGGCATCCGCATCGGACTGAAATATCTTGATTGTATCTTCTCGGTCCCAAGTTCTTGCAATACGGGCACCCTGCCGCAAGCCCTCAGTAGAAATGAAGAAGGGAGAATGAGTAGCAATCACTATCTGCCGATCAGCAGCAAACTCTGCAAGAAGATCTGCTACCCGGCGCTGAATTTGGGGGTGCAGAGAGAGTTCTGGCTCATCGATGATTATCGTTTCGCCTGGACTAGAATCATACAATGCAGATATGATCACGAAAAGACTAATGACGCCCTCGCCAACACCCTCACTTGAGTGAGCTCTCTCTTTGGATGTAAATTTAAGAAAGTGCTGTCCGGTTTCGTGTGCATCAATCGACCAGTTGAGGACATCCGGCATCACTCTCCGAAGAAGCGGATTGAATCGGTCTTGATCCCTTTCAATCCCGATTAATCGATTCTCGAAAGAGGAGATAGTTGGAGATCGTGACTGCGTGCTACTAGAATACGATGTCATGAAATCCCCTCGGCCCATGGGACTCCCCCGGCCAAAGCTTGGCTGGAAATATCTTCTGGAGGGCACGTAGAAAAAGGCGTCTCTGTCAGGCTGGAGATTCTCTAAAACCGACTCACTGCTGCCAGGACGTATACTGCGAACAGTTTCGGTTCGGTCTGAAAACTCGAATTGTATACGTACAGAATCGCTTGCTCGATTCCTCATCCCTACGTTGAAGCTAGGCGACTGGTATCCTCTGCGGTACTTGAACACCTCCAAAAGCGATGATTTACCGCTATTGTTAGGGCCGACCACGATCGTTAGGCCGCTGCCAATACGGCCATTCGGCTGAGCCAGTTCGAGCACAGCCTCTGTGGCAAAACCTCGGAACCCTTCGATCCGAACTCGCTCAAGCATAATGGAGAACCTCTAACTTCATCGGCACCCGCCCAATTTCCGATCTTATGTCAAGGCGTTAGAAACCTGGAGGCAGTCGCGTGCGGCCCTACCCTTGATCCAGGTGCCGGGCACCCCGAATTAAATCCGGATTGCCCCTCCACCACGCCGCTTCGCGGCGCGGTCCCCCTCCCCGAGCGAGCTCGGGGAGGAATTGGTGACTGTTGTCGGATCTGGAATGTTGGAGACGTATGTTCCGCTGATGTTCTATACTTTCGGCGAGAACCATGCCCCGCAAGCCCGCCTCCCCCCGCCGCCGCTACGTGCGCTTTACCCGCTGGCGGCGGGCGCATTTCTTTCGGGTTCTGGAGGAGACGGGGCATGTGCAGATGGCGGCGGCGGCGGCGGGGGTTTCGCTGGCGTGCATCTACCGGCTGAGGCGGGTGGAGGCGGGGTTCACGGGCAGGATGATCGCGGCCGTCGAGAGGGCGAACCGGAGGCTCGAGGCTCGGGAGGAGGGACAGTCACTTGGGACAGTCACTAGTGACTGTCCCCAACAGCAGGCGCTGGTGATCCGCAGGGGGATCGGCGGGCGGCTTCGGGTGATGGCGGCGGGGCGGCATTGGTGGACGGAGCGGCACGACTCGGCCTTCCTCGCTTATCTGCGGGCGACCGGAAGCGTGGCCGCTTCGGCCCGGGCCGCGGGGTTCACGCCCAAATCGGCCTGGAACCGGCGCGCGAGGATGCCCGGCTTCGCCCTCGCCATGGACGAGGCGCGCGAGGATGCCGACCTGGAGCTCCAGTTCCAGCTGGCCGTGAAGGCGCAGCGCGGCCGGGGCGACGATCATGGGGCGGGGGACGGCGGCCCGGGGCAGTCGCAAGCGACCGTCCCTCTGGAGCAGACGCCGGCGGAGCAGGCGATGCGCACCCTCAGCTTTCGCGAGAACCGGCGGCGGGGGAAGCATTCGCCGAGGCGGGCGAAGCCTCCCGACATCGAGGCGGTGACCAAGAAGATCGAGCGCCTGGTGCGGGCGGTGAAGCGCAAGCGGGGAAGCGAGCGCTAAGGGTGCGGCGTTCACCGGCGGCGGCCCCGAGCGACCTCACCGGGTCCTGGTGACAGTCACCAGTGACTGTCACTGGTGACTGTCACCGCAGCTTCCGACTTCGACGCCGACGAACAATGTGACTCCTCAAATGGCACGACCGCCCGCGGGGGAATCGCTGAGCGGAGCCTTTGGCCATATCGACCTTCAGCCGAAGCTATCCTTCCGAAGAACCCCTCCACCGCGCTTCGCGCGGTCCCCCTCCCCCGGAAATCCGGGGAAGGATCAGGCAGCGGAGCCTTAGCAATCGCCGCCCGCGCGTCCCGCGGCGGGACGGGCGGGATGGAGGGGTGGCGGGGCGGGATCGGTTGGGACATTGGAGCGCTTCGACGGCCCTGGACAGGCCAGACGGAGGAACGGACATGACGGGCAAGACCCTGGCGGCGAAGATGGGAACGGCGCTTCTGGCCGGCGCGGCGCTGCTCGTGGTCGGCTTCGAGGTGACCGACGAGCCGGCGCGGGCTCCGGCCGCCGCCGTGGCGCCCGCCGCCGGCTTCGGCTCCGGCTCCGGCGAAGCGACGGTCATCGCCGCTTCCGCTTCCGCCCCCGCCCCCGCCCCCGCCCCCGCTCAGGCGGATTCCGGTTTCGTCGTTCGGCGGATCCTCGACATTCCCGGCCCGCTCAAGATGGGCGATCATCATTGGGACGAGAGCGGAGCGCCCGCCGACGGGCCCGTCGTGATCACCGTCGACCTCGAGGCCGGAGTGCTTTCCATCTTCCGGGGCGGCTATGAGATCGGCGCCGCCGCAATCCTCTACGGCCGCGACGACAAGCCGACCCCGCTCGGCGCCTTCCCGATCACCCAGAAGAAGGCGCAGCACGTCTCCAACCTCTACGGCTCGCCAATGCCCTACATGATGCGGATGACCAACGACGGCATCTCCATCCACGGCAGCGACAGCGTCGCCCCCGGCTTCGCCACCCACGGCTGCGTCGCCGTTCCCACCGCCTTCGCCAGGAAGCTGTTCGGGGCGGCGAAGCTCGGCGACGTCGTCATCGTCACCCGCGGCAAGACGCTGGAGATGGGCGAGGCGATCGTCCGCACCTGAAGCCCAGGTCCGACTGCCGCCGGAATTGGTGCCAGGCACCGATTTCTATCTTGCCTTGTGATCCCGGGCTCGACCCGGGAACCAATGAGACCGCTCCATCCGGTTTCGAACGGCCGTGTTCATGGATTCCGGCCTTCGCCGGAATGACGGTGAAGGTGGCCGGGTCTGCATGCCGCAGCGGATGACGGAGAAGGTGGCACCGCCTGTGGGCTCTGCTACAGGGCTCTGCATGAACGCCCCCACCATCAGGCCGGTCATCCTTTCGGGGGGCGCGGGGACCCGGCTTTGGCCGCTTTCGAGGGCGGGCCGCCCGAAGCAGTTCCTGGCGCTCGCCGGCGAGGAGAGCCTTCTGAAGGCGACGGCGCGGCGCGCCGCAGCCTGGGGGGCTCCGATCGTGGTGGCGGCGCGCGAGCAGGCGCTGGCGGTGCGCGCCGAGGTTCCCGACGCGCGGCTGGTGCTCGAGCCCTGCGCCCGGGGGACGGCGGCGGCGGTGGCGCTCGCGGCGCTCGCGGCGGGAAGCGGCGAGCTGCTCCTGGTCATGCCCAGCGATCATCATATCGAGGACGAGGCCGCGTTCCTGGCGGCGGTGGCGGCGGCGGCGCCGCTCGCGGCGGAGGGATGGCTCGTCACCTTCGGGATCATCCCCGACCGGGCCGAGACGGGTTACGGCTACATCCGGCGCGGCGAGGCGCTCGCGCCGGGCGCCTGGCGCGCCGCCCGGTTCGCGGAGAAGCCCGACCGGTCGACGGCGGAAAGCTGGCTCGCCGAAGGCGGCTGGGAGTGGAATTCCGGAATCTTCCTGTTCGGCCGCGAGGCCCTGCTGGACGCGCTTCGGGCGCACGCGCCGGCGGTGCTGTCGGCTGTCGAGGGCGATTTCGAGTCGGCGCCGTCCGCCTCGATCGACACGGCGGTGATGGAGAAAGCGGACAAGGTGGCGGTGGTGCCGGCGGCGATGGGCTGGACGGACATCGGCAGCTGGGAGGCGCTCCACGCGCTCGGCCCGCTCGACGCTCAGGGCAATCTGCTCACCGGCGACGTGGTCGCTCCGGACAGCCGCAACTGCCTCGTGCGCTCGGACGGGCCGGTGGTGGTGGCGCTCGGGGTGGAGGACCTCGTCATCGTCGCGACCGAGCGGGCGGTGCTGGTCGTCCCGCGCGGGGAGACTCAGCGGGTGCGGGAGGCGATCGAAGCGCTGGAGGCGCGGCGGACCCGGCCGGGGACGGACGGAGGAGCGAAAGCATGACCGGGCGGCGCACTCTCGGCAGGAGCGGCCTCCAGACCCCGCGCCTGGTGCTCGGCGGCAACGTCTTCGGCTGGACCGCGAGCGGCGAGGAGGCCTTCCGGATCCTCGACCGGTTCGTCGAGGCCGGCGGGACGATGATCGACACGGCGGACGTCTATTCGGCCTGGGCTCCGGGGCACGAGGGCGGCGAATCGGAGACGCTGCTCGGCCAGTGGCTGAAGCGGCGCGGATCGGCCGGCGGGGTGCAGATCGCGAGCAAGGTGGGGATGCTCCACCGCCACGGCGGCGGCAAGCTCGAGGGATGGCGGATCGCCAAGGCGGCGGAAGCCTCCCTGAAGCGGCTCGGAGTCGAGGCCATCGACCTCTACTACGCCCATCGCGACGATCCGGGGACTCCGATGGAGGAGACGCTCCAAGCGTTCGACAGGCTGGTGAGGGAGGGCAAGGTGCGGGCGCTCGGCGCCTCCAACTTCACGGCGGCGCGGCTGGAGGAAGCGCTGGCGCTTTCGGACCGGCTCGGCCTTGCCCGCTATGACGTGATGCAGCCCGAATATCATCTGCTCGCGCGGCCGGAGTTCGAGGGGGAGCTGCAGCCGCTCTGCCTTGCCCGGGAGGTCGGAGCGCTTCCTTATTACGGCCTCGCCTCGGGCTACCTGACGGGCAAATATCGAAGCGAGGCCGATTACGGCAAAAGCGTGCGCGGCGACCGGATGGCCAAATATGTCGAGGGGCGCGGCCCGGCCGTGCTCGAGGCGCTGGACGAGGTCGCGGCCGAAAGCGGCGCGACCCAGGCGCAGATCGCCCTCGCCTGGGTGGCCGCCCAGCCCGCGGTGGCGGCTCCGATCGCGAGCGCCCGGACTCTGGATCAGCTCGAGGAGCTGATCGGCGCAATGGAGCTGGAGCTGACAGGGGCGCAGCTGGCGAGGCTCGACGCCGCTTCCGCCGGGGCCGCAGCGGCCTAGGAGCTTTCGTCCGAATCGGATCGACTAAACGCCGCACCCCCCTTCACGCCCGGCTTACGTTCGCGTAAGGAGGTGGCAGGGGCTTTCTGGCCCGGGACGCGCTGGGACGCGGATCGGGCGAAGAGTGATGCTCCCCCAGGCTTCGCCATGGGGGCGGCTCACCTCAGGGGAGGCCCACGGATGAACACCACCCTATCGGAAGCGAGCGAGTCGCAGCAGCAGGTCGAGGACCTTCACGCGCGGCTGGTCGCCCTGCTCGGCTCCCTCGACGAGGCGGAGCTGCACGGCGCCGCCGCCTATGTCTCAATGGCCCTCGATTCGATCCATCGCGACTATCCCAGGCTCAACGCGACTCGCTGAAATATTGCGTGAGCCGGGTGATGGCCTGGGAAGTGAGCTCCAGATAGGTGCTGCGCGCATCGGCAGGGTGCGGCCGGCGGACGACCAGCCCTTCCTGGACCAGATAGGCGATGTGGCGCAGCGCCGTCGTGGTCGGCGCGCAGGCGGCCATGCAGGCCGTGGAGACGGTGACCTTGCGGCCTTCGAGCGTGCTGACGAAAAGCTCCAGAAGGATGTCCCAGGAAGGATCGCAGAACAGCCGGCGGCCGAACAGGGCGTAAAGCCTGCGGCGGGCGGCGCAGGCCTCCGCTGCCGCCGCGAGCACCGAGGATTGCGCGGCCGGGCCCGATTCGCGGCGGGAGGTCTCGATCAGCCGGTGCAGGCGCGACTCGATCTCGAGAATGATCCGCTCGGTCTCGGTGGCCAGGCCGTTGGCCTCTTCCGCCCCTTGACGGCTTGTCGGCTGTGCGACCATTCGCTCCCCTCCTACTTGCCGAGCCACGGCGAAGCGGCCTCCTGTCGGCTTACGAACTGTTCTACGCGCTGCTGCTGCTCCGGCACAAGAGCGTCAGTAACCGCCAGGAAATCGGGCACATCGTCTTCGAAGAGGACCGACGGGCACTGGCCGTCATAATTGCCCAAATTGGGCCGGTGGCGGCGGTAGCCGACCAGATCCCGCAGCTCCGGCGGGAAAGCGCGCGCCACTTCGGGAGGATAGGTCAGCCACATGTTCTCATACGGCTTGAGCCAGCCGAGGCAGTAGCTGACGATGATTCCGCGGCGCGAAGCGAAGGTTCGATTCGCGCCGCCGCCGTGGAGCGTGGAGCCGAGGAACAGCAGGGCGTCGCCGGGCCCGATCTGGGGAGACACCGAATCCGCCACCGGCAAGAGCCGCTCGCCCAGGCCCCTGTGGCTTCCCGGCCAGACGATGGTTCCGCCGTTCTCGGGGGTGAAGGGAGTCAGCGGCCACATGATGTTGAGAAGATATTCGGTGCGCCCCTTCTCGCCGGCCCACATGTCCTGGTCCCGGTGGGGGACCTGGGCGCCCGCACCGGGATGAAGCTCGATGGCCTGGGTCAGGTTCAGCTGAAGCGAGTCGCAAAAAGGGAGCAGTATCTGCTCCGCGATCGCCACGATCAGTGGGTGGGCGACCAGCGCGGCGGCCCCGCGGCTTCGCTTCAGAAGGCCGTGGAAGCGCTTGCTGCGCGGGCCGCTGAACGGCCCCTGCGCGAAGGGGGTGCGGGCGAAGCGGGGAGACAGCTCGGAATCGAGATCCTCGACCTGGCGAGCCGGCAGCAGGCCCCCGACGACGCAATAGCCGTCGGCGCGGAGCTCGGAGGCCCAGCCGGAAGCGTCGTGGCCCGAGCGGGCGAGGCACGCCTGCATCAGGCGGCCCTGCGCTGCCCCCCGAGCACGCGCAGCACCGGCCGCTCGATGCGCAGCCGCCGGCGCATCTCGTGCAAGGTGGCGGGCTCGAGGTGGATCTGCAGGGCCTGGAGCTGATCGCCCTCGACCATGGTCGGAAGCCCGAGCGGAGTGACCAGCCACCCGACCGACAGCAGGGCCGGAACCCGGTGCGCCTCGGCCACCAGCGTGTAGCGGGCGATGCCGTTGTCGAGGGCGAACTCGACCAGCGCCAGGGCGAGCAAGCGGTGCACCTTTAGCACCGTGTTGCCCGAAGCGTCGGCCGGGTTGGTCACCAGCCGGGAAATCTCCCAACAGTCGTCGCCGCTCGGAACCCCGGCCGGGCAGAGTTGACTGAAGAGAGTGTCGAGCATGTGGGGGCGTGAGGACGGGAGAAGCCTCACAGACCCCCGATGGCGGCCTTCAGGTGACCTGGCGAGCAGATAGATAGCGTAATCGTCGTCGAATTGGTCGACCTCCAGCCAGCTACCCTTCGCCGGCAGGCGCCACCCAAAACGATCCACGAAAACCTGCTTGCGATCATGGTGCATCTCCATGAGCGCCGCCGCGAAACCGAAGCGGGTCTCAGGAAGAACCAGGTCAATCATTCATCAGCCTCCACGGCCCATCAATTCGCCCGGCGGGCCCAAAATTCCCACCCCGGTAACTACCGGGTGGGCGCGTCCGCGCGTGCCCGTGTAGGCTTCCGAACCAGAGGAGCCGATTTGACCGCCCACTTCCTGCCGCCCATCGCCCACCGGGAGAAACCGCCCTCCCTTCGGCACCGTTTCCAACGGGTGAGCGGCCGCGATCTCGCCCGCGTGCCCGGCAAGGCGGGACTGCCGCTTCTGGGGATCCTGCCGGAGGCGGTGCTCGATCCGCTCGCCTTCGCGCGGCGGATGCACGAGCGCTTCGGGCCCGTGCACCGTTTCTACGCCTGCGGCAGCTGGAACGTCCAGCTGATCGGGCCGGAGGCGAACGAGTTCGTGCTGTCCGACCCGGCCGGAAACTTTTCCGCCGAAGGTGGCTGGAGGCCGGTGCTCGGCCGCCATTTCGACGGCGGCCTGCTGCTTCGCGACGGCGCCGACCATCAATGGCACCGCAAGCTGATCGCCGGCGCCTTCAAGCAGCAGCAGCTTCAATCCTATCTCGACATCTTCGTCTGCAACAACGAGCGCCTGCTCCAGCGCTGGTCCGGGAAGGCGCTGGACCTGTACGAGCTCGCCCAGCAACTGACCTTCGCCAACGGCTACGCGGCTTTCCTCGGCCGCGACCCGGCGCTCGCCACCCGCCGCGACATGCTCGCCTTCCGCTATCTGATGCGATCGACCACGGCGCTGCTGACGGTTCCGCTTCCGGGAACCGCGGAGGGACGGGCATGCTGGGCCAGGCGCCATGTCGAGCGCCTGATCCGGCCGATGCTGGCGGAGGCGGTCGATCGCGACCGCAGCGACCTGCTCGCGACCTTGTGCCGGATGCGCGACGCGGGGCTGCTCGACGAAGACGAGATCGTGGCGCATCTGACGTTCGTCATCGCCGCGTCCTTCGACGCCTTGTCGTCCGCGACCCTCTCCACCCTTTACTATCTGGCCGCGAATCCGGCCTGGCAGGCGCCGATACGCGACGAAACATGCGCGCAGGTCGCGCGCCGCGATTCGATCGGCCTCGCCGACCTCGCCAGGTGCGAACGGGCCGAATGGGCGGTGAAGGAGGCGTTGCGCCTCAATTCGGCGGCGCCGGTCCTGTGGCGCCGCGCGGTCCGGCCCTTCCGGTTCGGCGGCTATGCCTTTCCGTCCGGAACGATCACGGGCGTCAACCCGATGCTGACCCACCTGATGCCGGAAATCTGGGAGTCGCCGGACAGCTTCGATCCGGGGCGCTTCTCGGCCGAACGGTCGCAGGGCCGGCACCGCTACGCCTTCGTCCCGTTCGGCGGCGGCGCCCATGGCTGCCTCGGCGCGAACTTCGCCTACCTGCAGGTGCGGGCGCTGCTTCGATCGCTGCTGGAGGATCACTCTCTCGTTCTTGCCGACCCGAGGCCTCCCCGCTGGCACCGCTGGCCGAATTGCCGCCCGCGCGGCACGCTGCGGCTGGAGCTTCGGAGACGTTGAGAGGGAGCCCCTCTCCCGTCCTTTACGGGAGAGGAAGAGCATGGCGAAAATTACACCCTAAAATTCAGTCGATCACTTCGCAGAAGCAGATCTCGCTCCGGAACAGCGCCCTGACCAGCAATTGCGAGCGCGAGGCGACGGCATAGCGCCGCTTGGCGGCTTCGATATGCTCGTTCACCGTCTTCGGGCGGATGTCGAGCAACTGGGCGATGACGCTGTCGCTCTTCCCGCGCGCGACGAACAGCAGGCACTCGCGCTGACGCTCGGACAGCGGCGCCGGGATGACATATTCCTCGCTTCTTATGGTGCGCTCGGCGAGCAGCCGCCGGGCCGCTTCGAAAGCGAAATTGCCGAGCGCCTGGGCCGCCGGCACGCTCTCGCCCGGAAACGGCCGATCCACGCTTACCGCGAAGTGGGAGGAGCCGAAGATCTCGCCCGGAATGTGATTGGGCACCGTGAAGCCGTCGCCGATGCCGAAGTCGCGCGCCTCCTGGAGCAGCGCCTTGTCTTCGGCGGTCAGCTTCATCATCGACTCCATCCGGTCCCAGGTGAAGCCGCTCGAAGCGCGCTCCGCCGCCCGAAGGACGGGATCCAGCCGCTGGTCCCTTTCCCGGACGACCGCCAGCCACTCCAGAGGATAATTGGAAAGCCGCACATGGCCGGCGGACGGGTGGCCGAACCTTATGTGGTTGACGAGCGCGAAAAAATCGAAGCCGAGATCGTGGCAGGCCTTCTCTATCAGCTCGCGCAGGCCGGCCATTTCCTTGATCGCCGCGGCCTGGGTCACGAAGTCCTGAACGACTCCCAGGCCGTTCTGCCGGCTCGCCGCTCTCAGGTCGTTGACGATGGACACCGGAAAAATCACACTCCATTTCGGATCGGCCACGCCGTCGATTGGATAGGATGAAGAGGTATGGCAGTCAAACCATAGGCTATACCATGGCGCCGACGGCCGACGCGGGATGTCCATTTCGGCTGAAATTGGTCCCGGCCGAGCGCGGAGATTATGGTGCCGAGTGTCCGACTCGAACGGACGACCTACCGCTTACAAGGCGGTTGCTCTACCAGCTGAGCTAACCCGGCCCGGGCCCCCAAATGGGTCATTCGCGGGCGAAGGTCCAGCCCTGTGCGAGTGCGGTTGACCCTGGCGGTCCGGGCGGGCGAGAGTGCGCCGACCGGTTGAGGCGGGGCGCGCGTGAATTTCTCGATTCGCTTGTTGGGAGCCGTGGCCGCCGCCGCCATGATCGCGCCGGCGCCGGCCCGGCCGTCCGGCCCGCCGCCGAAGCACGAGAGTCCCTGGCCGGGGCTCGCTTCCGGCACGACCGCGCGCGAGATCGGCGCGAGCCTGGATCTGGGCCCCAATCTGGAGCGCGGCCGGCCGGCCCGCGCCGAGCTGGCCCGCCATCGCCTGCTGAGCGATGCCCTCGCCGGGCTTGCGGCACAGCGCCGCGGCGTGGTGGACGCTTATGTGGTGGTCGTCGGGCTGGACAGCGATCCGGTCTTCGGCCGGGAGGCGCGCGAGGCCGGAAAGGTGCTCTCGCGCCGGTTCGACGCCGGGGGCCGCACGCTCGTGCTCGCCGGCGGCGACGGCCGGGGCGGAGCGGCGCTTCCGATGGGGTCGCTCCATGCGCTCAGCCTCGCGCTCGCCCGGGTCGCGGAGCTGATGGATCCGGACGAGGACGTGCTGGTCCTCTATTCGACCAGTCACGGCCTGCCCTACGGGATAACCTATCATGACGGCGACGAGGGCTACGGGGTGCTCACCCCGGCACGTCTGGCGGGCCTGCTCGACGAGCTGCGCCTGCGCAACCGGCTCCTGATCCTCTCCGCCTGCTATTCGGGGGTCTTCATCCCGGCGCTGCGGAGCGACAGCACCGCCCTGCTCACCGCCGCCGCCGCCGACCGCACCTCGTTCGGCTGCTCGGCGGAGAACGACTGGACCTTCTTCGGCGACGCCTTGATCAACCGTGCCCTGCGCAAGCCGCTGCCGCTGGAGGTCGCCTCTTCCGAGGCGATCGCGCTGGTGGGGCAATGGGAGATGGGCAAGAGCGTCGAGCCTTCCTACCCGCAGGCGAGCATCGGCAGCCGGGTCGGCGCCTGGCTGAAGCCGCTGGAGGCGCGGATGCCGAAAAGCGCGACCCAGCCGGTGGGGAAGCCGTCGGCGGGGGAATAGGACGTACCCAATCCTCCCCGCTTTCGCGGGGGAGGGGGACCAGGCGAAGCCTGGTGGAGGGGTTCTTCGAGGCGGTAGGCCCCTCCACCAGGCTTCGCCTGGTCCCCCTCCCCTGCAAATGCAGGGGAGGAATTGCGCCTACAATATCCCGAACGTCCAGCCTTCGGTGCGCGCAAGCTCCGGCGTCAGCCCTTCCGGACGGAAGGCTCGCGGTTCAGAAGCCGCGAGCGCGCGCATGCCCGCCGCCGTGACGAGGGCGTCGGTCTGGTGGTCGTTCGGCTCGAAGCGGAGCCGCGCCGGCCGGCTGCCGAGGCCGGTGAGGGCCGCATTGAGGTCGGCCCTGGAGCGGAGCTTGGTGCCGCTGAGGCCGGCCCGGCGCAGGTAGATGCGGGTGTAGATTTCGACGACGGCGCTGCCCTGCTCCGGCAGCGGGTCCATCGGCCAGATCGCCACCCTTCCGTCCAGGCGATGGAGGAGCCGCATGCCCGAAAAGCTCGCCTTGGCGACCTGGGCGGCGCCGATCGCGTCGTAGGCGCTCGCCGTCTTCCGGCCGCCCTGCAGGTTCAGCCGGGCGTCGCACTGCCGGAAGCGGACGAAGCGGGCCTTCTCGCCGTCCGCGATCCCGAAATAGAAATGGCGGCGGTGGACCTGCTCGAGAAAGCTCGCCGCACCCAGATCCTCGTCCTCGCACCGGGCGTCGACATAGGACCAGAATTCCCGCGCCGTGGAAGGGATGCCCGGCTCTCCCGGCAGATATTCGCCGCGCTCCGCGATCGGCGGGGCGAAGCTGAAGTCGAAGCCGAACAGCGTCGGCGCCTCTCCGGCAGCGTCGAGCAGCCACTCGAGCGCCTCGCCGCGCGACCAGACATGATCCGGCCGGACCAGCCTCGGCGCCGCTTGGCCTGCTTCGGCGAGGGCGATCGCGATGCCCTTGTGGCGTTTTCCCTTCGCGCCCGACCAGTCGATCGCGGCGAAGCGGGTGAAATGGGGGTGGGCCATGGATCCACTAACGGCCTGAAGCGGCGATGGGGCCAATGCCGTCATTCCGGTGAAAGCCGGGAACGACCGTGTTCAAGGACCCGGATCAAGTCCGGGGTGACGAGTCGATCAGCGAAGCGCCGCGAGCACGTCCCGGACGAAGGGGGTCGAATCGAAGGCCGTCCCCGGCCCGTCATAGCCGCGCCGGACGATCACGATCCGGCGGGAGGGGATGATCGCGAGATACTGGCCGCGATTGCCCTGCGCTATGAAGCCGTCCGCCGGGAGGCCGGCGGCGGCGGGAAAGGTCCAGAAGGTGGCGCCGTAGCCGTGGCCCGAAGCCGGCTGGGCCGGACCGTGGCGGGAGACGTAGGCGCCCCAGCCCGGCGGCAGGACGCGCTCGCCGTTCCACATTCCGTCGTTCAGGTAGAGGAGGCCGAGGCGGCCGAGATCCCGGGCGGTGGTCCATACCTGGCTGGAGAGGATGAAATTGCCCTGCCAGTCCGTTTCCGGGATGGTCCGGTTCATGCCGATCTTCCAGAGCAGCGACTCGAATGGGAAGGCGAGCGCCTTCCCGCCGTCGCCGAGCCGGAAGCGAAGGCCCCGGACGGCGAGGAGGATGTCGTTGTTGGCGTAGCGGAAGCGGGCGCCGGGGGCGGTTTCGAGAGGCCATTGCGCGGCGTTCTCTGTCACCGAGCTGCCGCCGAAATAGGTGGCGTCGGTGCGGTTGCCGGCGGAATCGCCGTGGAGGCCGCTCGCCATTCGCAGCAGCTGGTCGGTGGTGATCGCCGAGCGCGGGTCCCCGGGCCGCCGCCATTCCGGAACCGGAGCCGGAGCGTTCCCGTCGATGAGGCCTCGTTGCACCGCCGCGCCGACCAGAGTGCCGGCCAGGCTCTTCGCCACCGACCAGGTGCGCTGCGACATGTGCATGTCGAAATCGGCGCGATAGCGTTCGGCGACGATCTTCCCGTCCTGGACGATCAGCACCGCCGTGGTCTCGCTCCCCTGGCCGTAGGTGCGGCGGTCGAAGGCCGCGGCCACGGCGCCGGCGAGGGCCCGGGCGTCGCCCTTCGGCCGGGCCGTCGCGCCGCGATCGCCGTCGGGCCAGGGCAGCCGGTCGGCCCTGGCCACGGCGGGATCGACGCCCAGCCGCGGCAACAGCCGCACCGAATCCGATCCGGCTCCGATCGGCAGCTGGGCGCAGCCGAGATGCGGCCTCCAGGCGGCGATGCGGGGCGGCAGCCTGTCGCTGAAGGCGACGCTGACCGTCTTCGAGCCGCGGTCGACCGTCGCTTCCAGACCCGCGATGAGCGGCTCCAGCTCGGGGTAGATGCGCTTCAGATCGTCCTTGGCGACCTGCTCCTCGCTCTGCCCGGCGTTGAACAGGCCGCTGCACAGGAAGGAGGCCTTGTAGCCGGCGGCGAGGGCGCGGACATATTCGGGCCGATCGACCTGGGCGGAGGCGGGCGCCGCGAGGAGGAGGGCGGCGAGCAGGGCCTTCGCCGGCAGGACGATGCGTGCCATGGTCACTTTCCTTTCCGCGGCCTCGGCCTGGGCTTGGCGGCCGTCCAGGCGTGCGAGCGAATGATGGCGCCCCGGACCCGCTCGGGATCGTCGCTGCCGAAGCGGACGAGCACGGCGGGCCAGCCCTCGTAATGGGGCGTCTGCCAGAAGGTGCCGGGATCGGTTTCCTTCAGCATTTCCACCGTGTCGAGATCGACGGCCAGGCCGAACGAGGTCTCCGCCTCGCGCCCGGTGTAGAGGAAGGCCCGGCCGTTCACTTTCACCGCCGGCTTGCCGTAGCTGGTCGAGAGCTCCGTTCCCGGGAGCGAAAGCGCGAACGCGACGGCCTCCTCCCAGCTCCCGATCGCCTCAGTCATCGCGCAACGCCTTGCGCTGCTCGTCCCACCAGGCGATCCGCTCCGCGATCCTTTTCTCGAAGCCCCGGTCGGTGGGCGTATAGAAGGTCTGCGGCTCCATCTCCTCGGGCCAGTAATTGTCCCCGGAAAAGCCGCCTTCGGAATCATGGTCGTACTGGTAGTTCCTGCCGTAGCCGACCTCCTTCATCAGCTTGGTCGGAGCGTTGAGGATGTTCTTGGGCGGCATCAGCGAGCCGGTGTCGCGGGCCGAGCGCCAGGCGGCCTTCTGAGCGACGTAGACCGCGTTCGATTTGGGCGCGGTGGCGAGATAGAGGCAGGCCTGCGCGATCGCCAGCTCGCCCTCGGGAGAGCCGAGGAAGTCGTAGCTGTCCTTGGCGGCGAGGCACTGGACGAGGGCCTGGGGATCGGCGAGGCCGATATCCTCCACCGCCGCTCGGATCAGCCGCCGCAGAAGGAACAGCGGCTCCTCGCCCGCGGTCAGCATCCGCGCCAGATAATAGAGCGCCGCCTGCGGGTCCGACCCCCGGATCGCTTTGTGGAGGGCGGAGATGAGGTTGTAATGGCCCTCCCGGTCCTTGTCGTAGACGGCGACCCGGCGATGGAGGAGCGCCGAGAGCGCGGCGGGATCGAGCGGCTCGGGCAGCTCGACGGAGAAGAGGGTCTCGGCCTGGTTGAGGAGGAAGCGGCCGTCGCCGTCGGCGGTCGCGACGAGCGCGTCCCGGGCTTGCGGGGTGAGCGGCAGCGGTTGCCCCATGATCGCCTCGGCCCGGTCGAGCAGCTTGCACAGGGCCTTGTGGTCGAGCCGGTTGAGGATCAGCACTTGAGCGCGCGACAGCAAGGCGGCGTTGAGCTCGAACGACGGGTTCTCGGTGGTGGCGCCGACCAGCACGACGGTGCCGTCCTCCACATAGGGAAGGAAGCCGTCCTGCTGGGCGCGGTTGAAGCGGTGGATCTCGTCCACGAACAGCAGCGTCTGCCGCCCGAGCTTCACATGCTCGCGCGCTTCGGCGAACACCTTCTTCAGGTCCGCAACTCCGGAGAAGACCGCCGAGATGGCGACGAAGCGCATTCCCACCGCGTCGGCGAGCAGCCGCGCGATCGTCGTCTTGCCGGTGCCGGGCGGGCCCCAAAGGACCATCGAGGCGAGCTTTCCGGCCGCCACCATTCGGCCGATCGCGCCTTCCGGGCCGGTGAGATGGTCCTGTCCCACCACCTCGTCGAGGGCCTGGGGCCGCAAACGGTCGGCCAGCGGCGCGCTGTCGGGCGCCGCGGCGGGCGGCGAAGGAGGCGGCGGATCGCCGGCGAACAGATCGGCCATGGCGCCGCTTCTAGAGCGGTATCGTGTTGAGTTGAACCGCTAAGTCCGATGGCGATGGGGGGCCCGTCATCCCGGCGAAAGCCGGGACCTCGGGACAAGAAGTCTCGGTGGGTCTCCCCGAGGTCCCGGCTTGCGCCGGGATGACGGCAGCGCATTTGACTCAGATCGTTCTAAGATATATCTCAGACCGCTCCAGATAGGATGGAGACATGACATGCGCATCGGCTGTGGACCTCGATTCACCTTCCGCGACATCCCTCCCGGCCTGATCGCGATGGGCTTCGGCCCGCGCGGCTGGGGCGGCGGAGGCGGCTGGGAGGGCGGCGACTGGAGCGCGGAGTTCGACGGGAGCCGCGGCGGCCGGGGCAGGAGGCGGATGTTCGAATCGGGCGAGCTTCGCCTGGTCCTGCTGAAGCTGATCTCGGACCAGCCGCGCCACGGCTACGACCTCATCCGGGCGATCGAGGAGCTGACCCACGGCAGCTACGCGCCCAGCCCGGGCGTCGTCTATCCCACTTTGACCATGCTCCAGGACATGGGCCTGATCCAGGAGGCCGCGGCGGACGGCACTCGCAAGGCCTTCGCGGTCACGCCCGAAGGCGAGGCCCATCTCGCCGAGCGTTCCGAAGAGGTGGAAGCGCTGTTCGAGCGGCTCACCGGCGCCGGCGAAGGCAAGCGGCGGGCCGGCGGCCGGCCGATCCAGCGGGCGGTGCGCAATCTCCTTTCGGCGCTCTGGCACCGGGTCACCGCCGACGATGCCAGCGAGGAGCGCCTGCATGAGATCGCGGCGATCCTCGACGAGGCGGCGCAAAGGATCGAGCGGCTGAAATAGCCTCCGTCATCCCGGCGGAAGCCGGGACCGCGGGGAGACCCACGAATACTTCTTGTCCTGGTCCCGGCTTTCGCCGGGATGACGGGCACTAAAACGGGATGACTGGCACTAAAAAAGCGCCCCGGGAAATACGCCCCGGGGCGCCAGATCGCGCCGAAAGGAGAAGTCGCGATCCTACTGGGAATTGACGGCGGCGGCGTTCACGTCGGCGTCGTCAATGGCCTCTTCCTGGGCTTGGCCCATGTCGCGGACGGCCTCGGCCTTTTCCTCGCCGGCCTCTTCGACGGCCTCGTTGCCGCTATTCTCGGTCACCGCTTCGATATTCTCGGCAACCGCTTCAGCGTTGTCCGCGACATTGTCGCCGAGGCTGTCGTCGCCCTGGCCGCCGCAGGCGGCGAGCGAGAGCAGGCCCGCGCCGAGCGCGGCTTTCAACGTGAACTTCATTTGCGTCCCCTTTTGTCGGTCCCTTACAAAAGGACGCCCCAGCGACATTGGGCTGAGGCGTCCATGGGAGCCCCGCGTGACCGGTGGAGGCTCAACCGGAATCGGAAACGTGATGATCTGGGTTAAGTTCCGGGCGCCCCCCGTCATCCCGGCGAAAGCCGGGGCCTCGGGGAGACCCGCCGAGACTTCTTGTCCTGGAATCCCGGCTTTCGCCGGGATGACGGACGAGGTGATTTTCGCTGCATCCCGGCTTTTCGCCGGGATGACGGGGCTAGATCAGTCCCGCCAACGGGCTGGACGGATCGGCGTAGCGCCGCTGCCCCATCCGGCCCGCTTTGTAGGCGAGGCGGCCGGCCTCGACCGCCAGCTTCATCGCCCGCGCCATCGCGACCGGATCCTTCGCCTCGGCGATGGCCGTATTCATGAGCACTCCATCGCAGCCCAGCTCCATCGCCACCGCCGCATCGGAGGCGGTGCCGACGCCCGCGTCGACCAGCACCGGCACCTTCGCGCCTTCGACGATCAGCCGGATCGTCACCCGGTTCTGGATCCCAAGGCCGGAACCGATCGGCGCCCCAAGCGGCATGATTGCGACCGCGCCCGCTTCCTCGAGCTGCCGTGCGGCGATGGGATCGTCGACGCAATAGACCATCGGCTCGAACCCTTCCGCGGCGAGCGTCTCGGTCGCCTTCAGGGTCTCGCGCATGTCAGGATACAGCGTCTTGGCCTCGCCGAGCACTTCGAGCTTCACCAGCGTCCAGCCGCCCGCCTCGCGCGCCAGCCGAAGGGTGCGCACCGCTTCGTCGGCGGTGAAGCAGCCGGCGGTGTTGGGCAGATAGGCGACCTTCCGGGGGTCGATGAAATCCATCAGCATCGGCTGCTTCGGATCGGAGATGTTGACCCGGCGGACGGCGACGGTGACGATCTGCGCCCCGGAAGCCTCGACCGCGGCGGCGTTCTGGGCGAAATCCTTATATTTGCCGGTGCCGACGATCAGCCGCGACGTGAAGGTGCGGCCGGCGACGGTCCATGTGTCGTCCGGCGTCGTCGCAATTCGGCTTTCTGCGTTCACGTGGGGGGTTCCGCTCAGTGGGATGGACGACTTCGGATATAGTCGCGATCCGGCGCGGCGGAAGGCGTCGCGCGGCGGCACCCTCCGGAATTCCTCCGCGAGCTTGTCTCGGGGAGGGGGACCGCGCGGAGCGGGGTGGAGGGGACATTCCGACTTAGCATTGCCCCTCCACCACGACGCTTCGCGCCGCGGTCCCCCTCCCCCAGGCAAGCTGGGGGAGGAGCCGAGCCACCGTCATCCGCCGCCGACGAACGTCACGATCTCGTAATCGTCGCCGTCTTCGACCAGCACCGCGCCGAGCGTCGAGCGGGGCACGATCTCGAGGTTGCGCTCCACCGCGACCCGGGCCGGCTCCAGCCCCAGCTCGAGCGCGAGATCCGCCACGCTGATCCCCTTCGGCACCCGCCGGTGCTGACCGTTGACCGTGATCGACGCCGTCTCTTCCACCTTTGCGCTCCTTTGGCCGCGGCCCTATAGGACCCGCCATGGCCAAGCCACCCGTCATCTATGTCCTGAACGGCCCGAATCTCAACCTCCTCGGCACCCGTGAGCCGGAAATCTACGGCGCCGACACGCTCGACGAGATCGCCGGCCGGCTCGAGGATCGCGCCCGCGAGCTCGAAGTGGAGGTCGACATCCGCCAGTCGAACCATGAGGGGCATCTGATCGACTGGCTGCACGAGGCGCAGGCCGAGGGCGCCCGGGCCGTCATCCTCAACGCCGCCGGCTTCACCCACAGCTCGGTGGCCCTGCTCGACGCGGTGAAGGCGATCTCGACTCCCGTCATCGAAGTGCACCTCTCGAACCCGCAGGCGCGGGAAAGCTTCCGCCGGAGGAGCCTGGTCGCAACCGCGGCGAGGGGGACGATCGCGGGTTTCGGCCCCCTCTCCTATTTGCTGGCTCTGGACGCGGCGGCCCGTCTCTGACAGGAAGCCGCGCTTCGGGGCCGCGGCTCCGGAACAGGGAAAGAGACTTTCAATGAGCGATGAAGAACGCGCCTTTGAGGGCGGCATGCGGATCGAAGCCGATCTCGTGCGCCAGCTGGCCGAGCTCCTCAACCAGAACGATCTGACCGAAATCGAAGTCGAAGACGGCGATCGCAAGATCGTGGTGAAGCGCAACCTGGTCGTTGCCGCGGCCGCTCCGGCGCCGGCGCCGGCGCCCGCCGCTCCGGCGGCGGCGCCCGCGGCGGCGGCCCCGGCGCCTCAGACGGCCGTCTCGCCGGCCAACCATCCCGGGACGGTCAAGTCGCCGATGGTCGGCACCGTCTTCCTCGCCGGCGAGCCGGGGGCGAGGCCCTTCGTCCTGCCCGGCGAAACGGTGAAGGAAGGCGACACCCTGCTGATCATCGAGGCGATGAAGGTGATGAACCCGATCGTCGCGCCGCGCGCCGGCACGGTCAGCCAGGTGCTCGTCCTCGACGCCCAGCCGGTCGAATACGACCAGCCGCTGGTGATCATCGAATGAGGGCCATCTCCGTCTTCCCGGCGAAAGCCGGGACCTCGGGGAGACCCGCCGAGACTTCTGATCCCGAGGTCCCGGCTTTCGCCGGGATGGCGGCGCGCTCATGATCAAGAAGGTCCTGATCGCGAACCGGGGCGAGATCGCCCTGCGCATCCACCGCGCCTGCCACGAAATGGGCATAAAGACGGTGGCGGTGCATTCGACGGCGGATACCGACGCGATGCACGTGCGCCTCGCCGACGAGGCGATCTGCATAGGCCCGCCCGCGGCGGCGGATTCGTATCTCAACATCCCCGCGATCATCTCGGCCGCCGAGATCAGCCACGCCGACGCCATCCATCCCGGCTACGGCTTCCTTTCGGAGAACGCGCGCTTCGCCGAGATCGTGGAGCTCCACAACATCATCTGGATCGGCCCGAAGCCTGAACATATCCGGGTGATGGGCGACAAGGTGGAGGCCAAGCGCACCGCCGCCAAGCTCGGCCTGCCGCTCGTTCCCGGCTCGGACGGTCCCGTCGAGGGCCCGGAGGAGGCGCGCGAGGTCGCGGCCGCAACCGGCTATCCGCTGCTGGTCAAGGCCGCCTCCGGCGGCGGCGGCCGCGGCATGAAGATCGTCCGCAACGAGGAGGAGCTCGACAGCCAGCTCAGCCAGGCCCGTTCGGAGGCGAAGAACGCGTTCGGCGACGACACCGTCTACATCGAGAAATATCTGGGCGACCCGCGCCATATCGAGTTCCAGGTGTTCGGCGACGGCAAGGGCCACGCCGTCCATCTCGGCGAGCGCGACTGCTCGCTCCAGCGCCGGCACCAGAAGGTCCTGGAGGAAGCGGGATCGCCGGTCATCACCGCGGAAGAGCGCGACCGGATGGGCGGCATCGTCGCCAGGGCGATGGCCGATATGGGCTATCGGGGCGCGGGAACGATCGAGTTCCTCTACGAGAATGGCGAGTTCTTCTTCATCGAGATGAACACCCGACTCCAGGTCGAGCATCCGGTGACAGAATATATCACCGGCATCGATCTGGTCCGCGAGCAGATCCGGATCGCCGCCGGCGAGCCTTTGTCCTGCACCCAGGAGCAGGTGACGTTCCGCGGCCACGCCATCGAATGCCGGATCAACGCCGAGGACCCGGAGACCTTCGCCCCGTCGCCGGGCACCGTCACGGGCTTCCACGCGCCCGGCGGAATGCACGTTCGCGTCGATAGCGGCCTCTATGTCGGCTACAAGGTGCCGCCTTATTACGATTCCATGATCGCCAAGCTTATCGTCTACGGCTCCAGCCGCGAACGGTGCATCATGCGCCTCAGGCGGGCGCTCGAGGAGATGGTGATAGACGGCGTCAAGACGACCATCCCGCTCCACCAGAAGCTGATCAACGAGCCGGACTTCCTGGCCGGCGACTACACGATCAAGTGGCTGGAGGCGTGGCTGGCAGGGGAGAAGGCCTGATGACCCGACATCCGATCCTCGCACTGGCGGCCGCTGCGCTGCTTTCCGGCTGCTCGACCCCCTCCGGATTGGCGACGAAGTACCGCTCCAGCTACCTTCTCGGCGGGTATAGCGACAAGATCGTCGAGCCGGGCGTCTGGAAGGTCACCGGCCGCTCGAACGGAGTCGCCGAACCGGGCTTCGGCCGCAACATGGCGGCCTACCGGGCCGCCGAAGTCGTCAAGGCGGCGGGCTTCAGCCACATGCAGATCATCGCCCAGAAGGGCAAAGCCCAGACCATCAACGGCAGCTCCGCCGGCGAATTCCTGACTTTGACGGTGCGGGGCGTGAACGATCCCGCGCCGCCGACCGACTGCCGGGAAAAGCAGCCCACCCAGTGCTTCACGCTCGAGGTCGACGAAGTGATGGCGCGGCTTCGGCCGGTTCTTCGGATCGATCCGGCAAGGCCCTGATCATGGCTGACGGGAAGTTCCAATTCTCGGTCGCGCCGGAGAAGCTCTGGCAGGCGATCAACCCCTGGACGTTCATGAACCAGGGCGCCCAGTTCGGCCTGGTCAACGTCAACCTCGGCCAGACGCCGAGGCCCGACATCGAGCAGAAGGTGCTGGACGAGGTCGGCAGCTACGGCCGGCAGCTCGGCCGGATCGGCGACGCGCTCGAGGTGCTGATCGATCATGTGCCGCTGGAGGGGCTCAGCCGGGAAGAGGCGGACGCGCTCGCCATCCTCAAGGGCCAGCTCGCCGAGGTCCGGAAGATCAAGCAGCGCGAGCGTGGCCTGGGCGAGGGGGGATGAAGGCGACGATCTGGCACAACCCCGCTTGCGGCACGTCGCGCAAGACCCTGGAGATCCTTCGGGAGAGCGGCGCCGAGGTGACCGTCGTCGAATATCTCGAGACGCCGCCCACGCGCGACGAGCTTCGGCGCCTTTACGAGCGCGCGGGCCTCTCTCCGGCGGAGGGCCTGAGGCGCAAGGAGGAAGGCGCGGCCGCCCTCGCGGGAGCGGGCGACGAGGCGGTGCTCGAGGCGATGGCCGCCAATCCCGCCCTTATCGAGCGGCCCTTGGTGGAGACCGAGAAAGGCGCCCGGCTGTGCAGGCCGCAGGAAAGGGTTCGGGACATTCTGTGACCCGCGCATAAGGCACCTTCTGTCGGGCACCGAGCGCGGGTAGAGCGCCGCGATGGCCCCGATCGATCCGGACCTTCTGCTGCGCGCCTATGCCATCGGAGTGTTCCCGATGTCGGACAGCCGCGACGCCGACGAGGTCTTCTGGGTCGAGCCGCGCCGGCGGGCGATCCTTCCCGTCGGAAGCTTCCGCATGTCGCGCTCCTTGCGCAAGACGATCCGCTCGGGCGAATATCGGGTGACCCGCGACACCGCCTTCGCCGAGGTCGTCCGGCGCTGCGCCCAGCGCGACGAGACCTGGATCAACGGCGATATCGAGGAGAGCTATCGCGCCCTCCACCAGCGCGGCCAGGCCCATTCGATCGAATGCTGGCATGAGGGGGAGCTGGCCGGCGGCCTCTACGGAGTGAGCCTGGGTGCGGCCTTCTTCGGGGAAAGCATGTTCTCGACCCGCCGGGACGCCTCCAAGGTGGCGCTCGCCTGGCTGGTCGCGCGGCTGAAGGTGGGCGGCTACCGTCTGCTCGACTGCCAGTTCATGACCGAGCATCTGCGCAGCCTCGGCGCCGTCGAGGTCACCCAGGAAGATTATCTGGCGCTGTTGGATTCGGCCCTGTCGGCCGGGGCGCCCGACGGCTCCGGCGCGGGCGCCGGCGGTGTGGACGTGCCGCCGCGCGGCGCGGGCGCCGAATTCGCGGCGCTGGACCGGCTGCTTGCGGCGGACCCCGCCCGAACCGTCGATTCTCCCGCCTCGGGATGCGTCATCGCACAGCTTTTGGGCCAGACGTCGTAGATCGGATGTTCGACGACGTTGAGCGAGGGACTTTCCCCGTAGAGCCAGCCGGAGAAGACGCGCTGCCAGCGCCCCTGGGGGTTGCGGACGTCGAGCTGGACGAAGGCGCCGGTGAGCGCCTGGACCTCCCACGGCGCCGTAGTCTCGCAGGCGCGAAGGCGGACGATCGCGTCTCCCACCCTCACCGCCTGGCCGGGCTTGAGGGTCAGCCGGCGGGAGATCCCGTTGCGCTTGTTCATGAAGCCGAGCACGGCGACCCGCTCCGCCATCGGAGTGGTACCCTCGGCGACCGCGGTCACGGTCTGCGGGATGTCGACGGTCTTCGGCTCACCGGCGGCCTGGCGGTTGCCGCCCGCTGCCTGTTCCGGGGCCCGGTCGCAGCCCGCCAGCGCCAACAGACCGACGAGGACGGCGCCGATCGGATGCTTCATGCCCGGTCCGGAGTCCACGCCTCATAGTCGCCGCTCGCGGCGGGGCGCTGGGCGCCGCGCTCGAGCGCGCCGGACGGGCGATAGGCGAGAGGCGTGCCGGTGCGGTTGGGCTCCGGCTCGCGAAGGAACTTGGGCGGCGGTCCAAACGCCTCGTCCGGCACCTTGTCTATCTGGTGGTGAAGCCAGCTATACCATTCGGGCGGGATCCGGCTGGGATCGTTCGCGCCCTTGTAGGAGACGAAGCGGCGATCGCCCTTCTTCGAGGCGTAATAGAGATTGCCTTCGGAATCGCTGCCGACCTGGCGGCCATGGCGGCGCAGGTGCAGCAAGGTGGTCAAGGTCGCCCCGTCCCACCAGGTGAAGAGCTTTTTCAGAAGGCCCATGGCCGCGCGGACTAGCGCCGATCAAGGCCGCCGCGCAAGCCATTCCTCAGAATGGCTCCGAGCCCCGCCGCAGTCCCGAAATCGTACGAACCAGCGATGCGACGGGTTGACCCATTTCCCGGTTCAATGGAGGATATAAATTAAGACATGGGTTATCGGGAATTGACGAATCAAAATTTTCTAACTAGGCGAACTACTTAGCGAAGGGGTCTCCCGTGGCAAAGGGATTGCCTTCCAGCGGGGCCGTGGGGCATCACAAAATGATATTCGTCAGATCATTAGTGCGCGCCCGCGCGGCGATCATCCTGCTCTCGGCCTTGGCGGCCGGGCCGATGACCGCCGCCGCCGAGGCTTCGACCGCCCCCATGATCTGGCGCGACGTCGCGCAGGTGAACGTCCTTTGCCTCGTGCAGACCGAAGCCGGAGTGGACCAGGGCGCCCTTTACCAGCGCATTTGCGGCAGCGTTCGCGATTCCGCGGCGTCGGGAGCTCCGGCCCCGGTGAGGATCATCGCCCCGGGCGACCCCGCCGTTCTCGCCCCCGACAGCGTCACCCTGCTCGTCCACGCCTCTGTCCAGGGCCAGCCTGGCAAGGGCCTGCTCGCCTTCTCGATCCGCCCGTTCCGCACCTCGAACGAGCCGATGCTCTTCACGTCGCCGCCGCGGGCGGTGTCTCTGGCCGGTCCTGCTGGACGGGCTTCCGAACTCGAGGCCGCGCTCGGCGCCGCCTTGTCCGAAACGCTGCCGTGGCTGAGCCGCCCGGCCGTCGCACGACCCATTCGCTAATTCACGAAAGCCTTTAGGAGGGGCAAATAATGTCTGAAGCAACGATCACGCACTCCACTGACGCCGGTTGTCAGTGCGCCGCCTGTCTCGGCGGAGGCGTTTCCGAAGTCGATTCGGTCACCCTTGGAGTTTCCGTAGACGGCCAGACCGGCGTCGGCGCCAACGGCAAGCCGATCTGGACGCCCGAGCAGATCGCGATCTATCTCAACCGCAGCGGCAGCGGCTTCGCCGGCCTGCCTACCCACGGCCCGCAGAGCGACGCCGACTTGTCGGTGATCAAGTTCGGATTCCACACCAGCCAGCAGAGCCTGGTCGACAACGGCTACGTCTACTTCTTGAACGGCCAGGGCTTCGCCTATTCCGAATATTTCAACTTCGCGCAGTTCAACGACGCCCAGAAAGATGCGGCGCGCGAGGCGATGCAGGGCTGGGATGACGTGGTCGCCGTCACCTTCCAGGAGAGCAACATCAACGACGCCGACATCGCTTTCGGCAATCTCGCCAGCGCTCCGACCACCCAGGCCTATGCCTCGCTGCCGAACGCCCGCATCAGCGCCAACCCGATCATCAACGCGCAGGTCCTCGACCGCGGCGGCGACGTCTGGGTCTCGCTGAGCCAGCCCAGCAACCTCCAGCTCGACGAAGGTCGCTACGGCCTGCAGACCCTGGCCCACGAGATCGGCCACGCGATCGGCATCTCGCATCCGGGTGGCTATAACGCCGCTCCGGGCCTCTCGATCACCTACCCGGTGAACGCCGAATATTATCAGGACACCCGCGCCTACACGATCATGTCCTATTTCGAGGCCAACGTGATCCCGGGCGCCCGTCACTTCGACTTCCACATGTCGACGACGGCCTATGCCGGCGTTCCGCTGATCCACGACATCCTGGCGGCCCAGCGCATCTACGGCGCCGACATGACCACCCGGACCGGCAACGACGTCTACGGCTTCAACTCCACCATCGTCGGCCGTGACACTTTCGACTTCGCCAAGACCCCGGCCCCGATCGGCGCCATCTGGGATGCCGGCGGAATCGACACGCTCGACACTTCGGGCTTCGCGACGACCCAGCTGATCGACCTTCGGGCCGGTTCGCTCTCCAGCATCGGCGGAGTCACCTTCGACACCGCTCCGACGCTGGCCCAGGTCAACGCCAACCGCGCTCTCCAGGGCATGGCCCCGGTCGCTCTCGCCACCTACAACGCCAACATGGCCGCGCTGGCCGCGAACCCGACCGTCGGTCGCCTGATGGACAATTTCGGAATCGCCTACGGCGTCACCATCGAGAACGCGATCGGCGGCAGCGGCGCCGACACGATCATCGGCAACGAAGTCGACAACGTCCTCTCCGGCAATGCGGGTAACGACACCCTCACCGGAGCGGCCGGCAACGACACGCTCGACGGCGGCGTCGGTGCGGACTCGATGGCGGGCGGCGTCGGCAACGACAGCTACGCGGTCGACCAGTCCGGCGACTCCGTCACCGAGGCGCTCGACGAGGGCACCGACACCGTGAACAGCTCGATCAGCTACACGCTCGGCGCCAACCTCGAGAACCTGACCCTGACCGGAACCGCCGCCAACGGCACCGGCAACGGGCTGGCCAACACGATCACCGGCAACGCTTCCGACAACGTCCTCGACGGCGGGCTCGGCGCGGATTCGATGATCGGCGGCGCCGGCAACGACTTCTACTTCGTCGACAATAGCGGCGATGTGGTTGCGGAGCTGGCCGGCGGCGGCAACGACACGGTGTCGAGCTCGGTCAGCTACACGCTGAGCGACAACGTCGAGAACCTGATCCTCACCGGATCGGGAGCCGACGGCGCCGGCAATGCGGGCGACAACGTCCTCACCGGCAACGCCGGCTCCAACCGCCTCAACGGCGGCGCGGGCAACGACCGGCTGATCGGCGGCGACGGCGTCGACTTCCTGACGGGCGGCGCCGGCAACGACGTCTTCGTCGGTGAGATCAACGCGACCAAGGTGGGCAGCAAGTCCGGCCCGATCTCGCTCGACGTGATCCTCGATTTCACCAAGGGCGACATCATCGACCTCAGCGGAATCGACGCCAACGCCGGCCTCGCGGGCAACCAGGCCTTCACTCTGGTCAACAGCGCCAACCCGAAGAATGCGGGCGAGCTTTCGATCCGCCACTTCGGCAACATGAACGCGGCCGAAGCGGCCCTGGGCATGGAGCTGGACGGCGTCGACGGCGTCAGCCCCTTCTCCGGGCCGGTGTCGGTGATCTTCGGCGATGTCGACGGCGGCGGAGCGGACTTCGCGCTCGTCATCATGAACTCGCCGAGCCTCAACAGCAGCGACTTCATCTTCTAAGTCGAGCGGCTTCGGCCGCTCGAAGGAAAGCGCTCCGGCTTCGGCCGGGGCGCTTTTTCTTTGCCCGCTTCAGGCGGAGCGGATCGGCGCGGCGGCGCGAAGCGCGAGCCATGCGAGCGCGGGCAGGACGACCGCCGCGGCGAAGAGCATCAGGAACGAGCGGCCCGAGCCCGCGGCCGCCTCGCCGGCCGCCGCATAGAGGAGGGCGATGCCCGCATTCGCGAGGCCGGTGGCGGCGGCGAACCGCCGGAGCGGCATTGCGGCCAGGCCGGCCGCCACCGTCGCGGCCTCCGCGAACACCGGCACCGCCCGAGTGAGGACGAGCGTCGGCGCGCCGAGGCCGGCCGCGATCCGCTGCGCCCGCTCGAGCTCGCTCCGCCCAAGGAAGCGAAGCGCCAGCGGCCGGCCCGCCCGGCTGCCGAGCCAATAGCCGACGCCGCAGCCCATGGACATTCCAAGCCAGATCAGGACGCCGCCCGCCCAGCCGTAGAGCGCCACCGCCGCGACGCTGACCAGGCTCGAGGGCACGGGCAGGAAGACGTCGCCCGCGAACAAGCCGAGGATCACCAGCGCAAGCAGGGGTCCGGCCACCCGGCCGGGCGCGAAGAGCCGCTGGGCAAGCCCCAGTATGTCGGCTTCGAACAGGAGGAACGGAACGAGGATCATCGCCACTAGCCCGATGCCGGCGAGACTCCATCTAAACAGCCCTGCCACGGCGCCTCCCGATCGATTAGGTCCGCAAGGCTACCCCATCCCTCCCGCCCCGGCCATCGGCCACATGCGGCAATGGAAGTCCGAGCATGACCGTCTATGTCGTCGCCCAGATCAGGATCCTCGACCGGGTCCGCTACGACGCCTACGCCGCCGCGTTCATGCCGGTGCTCATCCAATATGGCGGACGCCTGCTGGCCGCGGACGAGGCGCCGGCGGTCCTGGAAGGTCGATGGGCGGGGCAGAAGCTCAACATCATCGGCTTCCCGGATGAACCGGCCGCCCGCCGCTGGATGGAGTCGGAGGAATATCGGGCGATCGCGGCCGACAGGCTGGCGGCTTCCGACGGCGTCGTGCTTCTCGTCCAGGGCTTCGGCGGGAAGGCCTGAGCACCCTTGCCTCCCAGGGCTTCCGTCATTCCGGCGAAAGCCGGAAATCCATGAACACGGCCGTGCCGATGTTCTGCGGCGGTGTTCATGGACCCCGGATCAAGCCCGGGATGACGGTTGCCGAGACGGTGCCGATCCTGTCCCCCCTTCGCGACAGAGCCGCGTCCCGCCGCCCTTGCCTCCCCCCTCCGGCCGCTTTACCCCTTCCCGCCAGGAGGAGAGGCGATGCGCATCGCATGCCTGGGCGGGGGACCGGCCGGGCTTTATTTCGCGATCTCGATGAAGCTGCGCGATCCCGCGCACGACATCGACCTCTATGAGCGCAACCGGCCGGACGACACGTTCGGCTGGGGCGTGGTCTTCTCCGACCAGACGGTCGAGAATTTGATGGCCAACGACCCGGTCTCCGGCGCCGCCGTCCGCGACGAATTCGCGCATTGGGACGACATCGAAGTCCACATCCATGGCGAGACGATCCGCTCCTCGGGGCACGGCTTCATCGGCATCGGCCGGAGGCGGCTTCTGGGCATCCTTCAGGATCGGGCGCGCGAGCTGGGCGTGCGGCTCCATTTCGAACATGAGGCCGCGGCCGATCTGCCGGCCTATGCCGATTACGACCTGGTCATCGCCGCGGACGGAGCGAACAGCCGGATCCGCACCGCCTATGCGGAGCATTTCGGAGTCGAGGTCCAGGTCAGGAAGAACAAATTCTTCTGGTTCGGGACGGAGAAGGTGTTCGAAGCCTTCACCTTCGCCTTCGAGGAAACCGAGGCCGGCTGGGTGTGGGCCCACGCCTATCGCTTCGGCGACGGCCTTTCGACGTTCATCGTGGAAATGGCGCCGGACACCTGGCGGCGCCTGGGCCTCGACCGGATGGACCAGCGCGAGGCGATCGAGCTGTGCGAGCGGATCTTCGCCCGCCATCTGAGCGGCAAGGCGCTCATGTCCAACGCGGCGCATCTCAAAGGCCCGGAAGCGTGGCTCCAGTTCCGGCGCATCATCTGCGAGCGCTGGTCGCACGAGAATCTGATCCTGCTCGGCGACGCGGCCCACACCGCGCATTTCTCGATCGGCTCCGGGACGAAGCTCGCCATCGAGGATTCGATCAAGCTCGCCGAGGTGCTCAACCGGCCGGGCCTCAGCCGCGACGAGGCCCTCGCCGAATATCGCGAGGAGCGCCAGATCGAGGTTCTCAAGCTTCAGAACAGCGCCCGCAACTCGACCGAATGGTTCGAGACCCTGGAGCGCTACCTCCACTTCGAGCCGATCCAGTTCGCCTACTCGCTTCTCACCCGATCCCAGCGCGTCAGCCATGAGAACCTGCGGCTTCGCGACAGGCCCTGGCTCGAGGGGGTGGAGCGCTGGTTCCAGTCCAGGGCGCTGGGCGTGGCGGTCAACGATCCCGCGCCGCCCATGTTCGCGCCCTACCGCCTCCGCGAGCTCAGTCTCGACAACCGGATCGTCGTCTCGCCCATGGCCATGTATTCGGCCGAGGAGGGGACTCCGAACGACTTCCACCTCGTCCATTACGGCACCCGGGCCCAGGGCGGCGCCGGCCTCGTCTACACGGAGATGACCTGCGTCTCCGCCGACGGCCGAATCACCCCCGGCTGCGCAGGGCTCTATTCGGCCGAGCATGTGACGGCGTGGAGGCGGATCGTGGATTTCGTCCATTCCAGCACCCGGGCGAAATTCTGCCTGCAGCTTGGACACTCAGGCCCCAAGGGCAGCACCAAGGTGGGCTGGGAAGGCTATGACGTCCCTCTCGACAGCGGCAACTGGCCGATAATGGCGGCGTCGGACGTCCCCTGGTCGGCCCGGAACCAGACACCCCGGCCGATGAGCCGCGCCGACATGGACGAGGTGCGCGAGCAGTTCGTCCGCTCGGTGCTGATGGGCGCGGAAGCCGGGTTCGACATGATCGAGCTCCACGCCGCCCACGGCTATCTGCTGTCCAGCTTCATCACCCCGCTCACCAACAGGCGAACGGACGAATATGGCGGAAGCCTGCAGAACCGCCTTCGCTTCCCGCTCGAGGTCTTCCAGGCGATGAGGGCGGCATGGCCCGCGGAAAAGCCGATGTCGGTGCGCATCTCCGCGAACGACTGGATGGGCGATGAGGGCGTCACTCCGGACGAAGCGGTCCTCATCGGCCGCGCCTTCGCCGAGGCCGGAGCCGACCTGATCGACGTCTCGGCCGGCCAGACCTGGTCGGATTGCTCGCCGGTCTACGGCCGGATGTTCCAGACCCCGTTCGCCGACCAGATCCGCAACGAAGGCGGGGTCGCGACCCTGGCGGTCGGCAACATATACGAAACCGACCACGTCAATTCGATCCTCGCCGCCGGGCGGGCGGATCTCGTCGCGCTGGCGAGGCCGCACCTGATCGACCCGATGTGGACGCTGCGCGCCGCGGCCGCCGCGGACTACAGGGGAGTCCGGGTGCCGCCGCAATATCTCAGTGGAATGACCCAGCTGGCGCGGAATTTGGCCCGGGAAGCGGAATTGAAGGCGTGAGGCCCGCTACGCCCTCACCCTCCCACCGCTTCCCGGCGGGCCCCTCCCTCTCCCCTGCAGGGAGAGGGGCAGAGGCGAGAAAACCCCTCTCCCTGCAGGGGAGAGGGACAGGCGGGAAGCGCCAGGGTGAGGGCACGTGAGACGGCCCCCGGGCTACGACATGCTCACCCGCGCCCGCACATTGCGCCGCGAAATGACTCCGCAGGAGCGCATTCTCTGGGGCCACCTCCGCGACCGCCGGCTGAAAGGCGCCAAGTTTCGCAAGCAGATGTGGCTGGACGGGTACATCGCCGACTTCGCTTGCCCTGAAGCTCGGCTGGTTGTGGAGGCGGACGGAAGCCAGCATGCCGACAATGCCGAATATGACCTTGCCCGCGAACGCGCTTTCGCCCGCCTGGGCTGGCGCACCCTCCGTTTCTGGAACAATGAGATCAACGAAAATCTGGACGGGGTGCTGACAGTCATCGCGAATGCCCTGCCCTCACCCTCCCACCGCTTCGCGGCGGGCCCCTCCCTCTCCCCTGCAGGGAGAGGGGCAGAGGCCAGAAAACCCCTCTCCCTGCAGGCGAGAGGGACAGGCGCGAAGCGCCAGGGTGAGGGCAGGTGACTCGTCTGAAAGGCCACCACGCCCTCGTCACCGGCGGCGGGACCGGCATCGGCGCCGCCATCGCCCGCGCGCTCGGCTCGGAAGGCGCGAAGCTCACCCTGGTGGGCCGCCGCCGCGAGCCGCTGGAGGAAGTGGCGTCGCGGCTTGCCGATGCCTTCGTCGCGCCCGCCGACGTCACCGTTCGCGGCGAGGTCGAGCGCGCCTTCTCACTCGCCCGCGAAGCGCGGGGGCCGATCACCATCCTCGTCAACAATGCCGGCGCGGCGGCAGGTATTCCCTTCGCCAGGGTGACGCCCGAAATCTGGCGCGACCTGCTCGCCGTCAATCTCGACGGCATGTTCCACTGTTGCCAGGCGGCGCTGCCCGACCTGCTCGCCGCGCCGGCCGGGCGGATCGTCACGATCGCCTCGATGGCCGGTCTTCACGGCTTCGCCTATGCCTCGCCCTACATCGCCGCAAAGCACGGCGCCGTCGGGCTTACCCGGGCGCTGGCCGCCGAATATGCGCAAAAGACATTGCGCGTGAACGCGGTTTGCCCCGGCTTCGTCGATACGGAGATGACCGTCCAGTCCGTCTCCAACATCACGGCCAAGACCGGGCGAAGCGAGGAGCACGCCCGGGCGGAGCTTGCCCGGCTGAACCCGGCGGGACGTCTCATCTCGCCCGAAGAGGTCGCGGCGGCCGTACTTGACCTCGTCCTTTCGGAAAGGAACGGTGAGGCGGTGGAGATCGCATGAACCCTGAAAGCTTTGCACCGGCGCATTTTCGATGGAGCTTCGCGCAAGGAGTGGCGGTCGTGACCCTGAACCGCCCGGAGCGGAAGAACCCGCTCACCTTCGAAAGCTACGCGGAGCTTCGCGATACTTTCCGCGATCTCGTCTACGTTCCCGAGGTGAAGGTGGTGGTCGTCACCGGCGCGGGCGGCAATTTCAGCTCCGGCGGAGACGTCCACGAGATCATCGGTCCGCTGACCGGCATGGACATGCCGGGCCTCCTGAAGTTCACCCGGATGACGGGCGACCTCGTCAAGGCGATGCGGGCCTGTCCCCAGCCCATCGTCGCCGCCGTGGACGGAGTGTGCGCGGGGGCCGGCGCGATCGTGGCGATGGCCTCTGACCTCCGGCTCGCAACGTCCCGCACGAAAACCGGATTCCTGTTCACCCGCGTGGGGCTGGCGGGCTGCGACATGGGCGCCTGCGCCATTCTGCCGCGCATCATCGGGCAGGGCCGGGCATCCGAACTGCTCTTCACGGGACGGTTCATGACCGCCCAGGAGGGAGAGCGGTGGGGCTTTTACAACCGCCTGTCCGAGCCTGAAGATCTGATCGACGACGCGACGGCGCTCGCATCGGAGCTCGCCGGCGGCCCGACCTTCGCGCACGGGATGACGAAGACCCAGCTCAACCAGGAATGGAACGTCAGCCTGGAGACCGCGATCGAGATGGAGGCCCAGGCCCAGGCGATCTGCATGGCGACCAACGACTTCCGGCGCGCCTTCGAGGCCTTCGCGGAGAAGAGGATTCCGGAGTTCAGGGGTGATTAGTCGCCGCTGCCTCCCCTCCCTGGAAGGGAGGGGCCGGGGGCGGGTCCGCCGAAGGCGGCCGAAACTCCGACTCAACAAGAGTCTCGCTTCGCTCGCCTACCCACCCCTGGCCCCTCCCTTTCAGGGAGGGGAATAGAATGAGCGACCGTACCTTCCTCGACTGGCCGTTCTTTGAAGACCGGCACCGCCAACTCGCGGAGCGGCTGGAGGGCTGGTGCGAGGCGGAGCTGGACGACGGCGAGCCCGAAGACCTCGACCAGGCCTGCCGGGACCTGGTGCGAAAGCTCGGCGAAGGCGGCTGGCTGCGCCATTGCATCCCCGACGAGGCGGGCCGGCTCGACGTTCGGACCCTCGCCCTCATCCGGGAAACCCTGGCGCGTCATAACGGGCTCGCCGACTTCGCCTTCGCGATGCAGGGTCTCGGCTCCGGCACGATCAGCCTGTTCGGAAGCGAGGAGCAGAAGGCGGCCTACCTCCCCGCCGTGGCCCGCGGCGAGAAGATCGCCGCCTTCGCCCTCACCGAGCCGGAGTCCGGCTCCGACGTCGCTTCGATGGAGACGACGGCTTCGGAGACGAGCGGCGGCTGGGTGCTGAACGGCGCCAAGACCTACATATCGAACGGCGGTATCGCCGATTACTACGTGCTGTTCGCCCGCACCGGCGAAGCGCCGGGCGCGAAGGGGATCTCCGCCTTCATCGTCGACCGGGACACGCCCGGGCTCGACGACAGCGAGCGGATCGAGGTTATCGCACCGCACCCGCTCGCCACCCTCCGCTTCACCGACGCCCGCCTCCCCGCCTGCGCCCTGCTCGGCGAGCGCGGCCGCGGCTTCCCGCAGGCGATGGCGACGCTGGACGTCTTCCGCACCACGGTCGGCGCCGCCGCGCTCGGCTTCGCACGGCGGGCGATCGACGAGGCGACGGGTCGGGCGCTGACCCGGCGGCTGGGGGCGGGAACGCTGGCGGACAATCCGGTCACCCAGTCGAAGCTGGCCGAGATGGTCCTCGACATCGAGACTTCCGCCCTGCTCGTCTACCGCGCCGCCTGGCTTCGCGACGTCAAGGGCGGGCGCAACAGCCGCGAGGCGGCGCTCGCCAAGCTCCACGCCACCGACAGCGCCCAGAGCGTCATCGACAAGGCGGTGCAGATGTTCGGCGGCCTCGGCGTGACCAGAGGCGTGCCGGTCGAGCGCCTCTACCGGGAGATCAGGGCGCTCAGGATCTACGAGGGAGCCTCCGAAGTGCAGAAGGTGGTGATCGCCCGCGCCCATCTCGCGGAGTACGAGGCTTGAAGACCCTTCTTCCACCCGGCTGGCCGCGGCCGAGCGGCTTTTCCAACGGAATCTCCGCCAAGGGCCGGACGATCTTCACCGCCGGGATCATCGGCTGGGACGAGACCGGCGCGATCGTGGCGCCCGACCTCGCCGGCCAGCTCCGGCAGATCCTGTACAACACGCTCTGCATCCTCGCCGAGGACGGCGCGGGGCCAGAGCATATCGTGAGGATGACCTGGTATGTCGTCGACATCGACGAATATCGCCTCGGCCTCGCCGACATCGGCGCCGCTTACAAGGAGATGATCGGGCGGCACTTCCCGGCGATGGCGGTGGTCGAGGTGGGCGCTCTCGTCGAGCCCCGGGCCCGCATCGAGATCGAAACGACGGCGGTGGTGCCGGAATGGTGAGGACGGTGACGGCCCACATCGACACTTTCGTCCGCGACCGCCTCCCGCCGCCGCAGGCGCAGCCGGAATTCCTCTTCGACCTGCCGGAGCTCCAATATCCCGAGCGCCTGAATGCCGCCGTCGAGCTGATCGACAAGGGCGATCCGCAGGCACTCGCGGTTATCAACGATTCCGGCCGCTGGACCTACGGGGAGATGCGCGACCTCAGCGATCGCATCGCCCGCCTGCTCACGGAAGAAGAGGATCTCGTCCCGGGCAACCGCGTCCTGCTCCGCGGGCCGAACGGGGCGATGCTGTTCGCCTGCTGGCTGGGCGTGCTCAAGGCCGGTGGCATCGCCGTCGCCACGATGCCGGTGCTCCGCGCGGGCGAGGTCGCGACGATCGTCGAGCGGGCGCGGATCCACCACGCCATCGTCGACGAACGCTGCCTCGGCGATTTCCTGAAGGCGGCGGACGAGACCGGACTGATCCGCTCGCTCCTCACCTATGAGGGCGATTCGGGCGGCGGCGCGCTCGAGCGGCGGTTGCAGGCGGTGGCGCCGGGCTTCGAGCCGGTCGCGACCCAAAGCGACGACGTGGCGCTGATCGCCTTCACGTCCGGGACGACGGGACGCCCGAAGGGCTGCGTCCACTATCACCGGGACGTGCTCGCGCCGGCGGACACCTTCGCCCGCAACGTCCTCAAGCCCGAGCCGGGAGGCCGCTGGGCCTGCTCCGCGCCGATCGCCTTCACCTTCGGGCTCGGGATGCTGCTCGTCTTCCCCTGGCGCTTCGGCGGAGCCGCGGTGACGATCGAGCAGCCGGGGCCAAGGCCGCTGCTCGAGGCGATCGCAAGGTTCGAGGTAACGACCCTCGCCACCGCCCCCACCGCCTACAAGGCGATGCTGGCGATGCTGGAGGAGCATGACATCTCCTCCCTCGTCACCTGCGTGTCGGCGGGGGAGCACCTCCCGGCGGCGACCTGGCGGGCATGGCGCGAGGCGACCGGCCTCGGCATCGTCGATGGGATCGGGGCGACGGAGATGATGCACATCTTCATCTCCGCCTCAGGGGAGGACATCCGGCCCGGGGCCACCGGAAAGGCGGTCCCGGGCTACCGCGCCTGCGTGCTGGGCGAGGACGGTCGGCCGATCCCTCACGGCACCGGCCGGCTCGCCGTCCGCGGGCCGACCGGCTGCCGCTATTTCGACGACTCGCGCCAGGCCGACTATGTCCGGGGCGGCTGGAACGTCACGGGCGACACCTACCGCGCGGACGAGGACGGCTATTTCTGGTACGTCGCCCGCTCCGACGACATGATCGTGTCCGCCGGCTACAATATCGCCGCGCCGGAGGTGGAAAACGCCCTCTACGCCCATCCCGCCGTCCAGGAGTGCGCCGTCATCGGCATCCCCTGCGAGGAACGGGGGCAGAGGGTGAAGGCCTTCGTCGTCGCGGCGGCGGGCCGGGCGGCGGACCCGGCGCTGGCCCGCGAGCTGCAGGACCATGTGAAGGCGACGATCGCCCCCTACAAATACCCGCGCGACATAGAGTTCGTGGAAGCCCTGCCGAAGACCGCCACCGGCAAGCTGCAGAGGTTCGCATTAAGGCGATGAGCACCCGTCATCCCGGCGAAAGCCGGGACCTCGGGAAGACCGACCGAGATATCTTGTCCTGCGTTCGCGGCTTTCGGGTCCCATCAAACTACTACTTTGATCGGGTCCCAACCGGGATGACGGTCGTCAGCAGCCCGGCGCCTTTTCCGAGGTCGCCTTGCCGCTCAGCACCCGCCGCACGCCTTCCAGGCATTTCGGCGCCGCCGCGGCGTCCGCGGGAGCGGCCGTCTTGGGCTTGGCCGGGGCCGCCGCGGCGGGCTTGTCGGCGGCGCCCGTCTCCGGCTGCTGCGGCAGGCCAGACAGCGCCCAGTGGGTGCTCGCCGACATCGGTTTGCCGGAGCGCACCTGCACCGCCTTGGTCGAAGCCTCCGCCGTCGGCGGCTCGTAGCGGCGAAGGACGGCGCGGGCGAAGCTGTCGATGCTTCCCGGAGCCTGCTGGCCGGTTCCGACCTCGGCCGCGGCGGCGGCGGCGGCGGCGGCTTCGGCGGCGGCGAGGGCCGCGGCTTCGTCCACCGTCGGAGCATTGGCGAGGCTGGTGGGATCGGACGTCAGGCTGCGCATCTTCGCCATCTGCGGCTCGATCGACGCGGTGCTTGACCGGAACGCGGCCGGCCGGCCCCATCCGCCTTCCCAGCGGTAGAAGATGTGGGTGCCGACATTGCCGAGCTTGACCAGGCTGGAGCTCCAGTAAGGCACCACCCAATTCGTGTGATAGTGAGTCGCCCAGCCGACCGGCGCGTAGACGTGGCCGGCGAGCGCCTCCTCGGCGATCCGGCGGGCGCGGGCCCAGCCGGCGGCGGACGGGGTGCGGCGGAGCGCTCCGTCGCAGGTGAAGGTGAACTGGCAGCCGGTCGCCCGCTCCTGCCCCTGGAAGACCACTCCGCAGACGGTTCGCGGATAGGCGGGGTGGCGAGCGCGGTTCAGGACCACCTGGGCGACGGCGCGCTGGCCGTCCGTCGATTCGATCGCGGCCTCGTAATAGACGGCGGCGGTCAGGCATTCGAGGGCGCGGAGCCGGTCGGCGGGCGTCGCGAAGGCCGCTCCGAACGGCCGGGCCGCCGGGTTCGGGAGGCCCGATACCGGGACCGCGGCATTGATCGTGACGGCGTCCTGCGGCGCGATCTCGCGGAATTGCAGCGGCTCGGGCTGGGGCGGGATCCCAAGGCCCGGGATCGCGCGCGAGCTCGAGGCGGACCGTGCGTTCGGAGTAGCGCTCGCCGGCTCGAGCCAGGCGACGCTGAGGCCTGCGATCAGGTACAGGCCCGCCGTCGTCGCCAGCACGGCGGAGGCGAGCCAGTGCCGAAGCTCCGGAACCCGGGCCAGGAACGGACGAGGCAAGGCGAATTCGTCAGACGACATCAACCACTCCGGAAAAGGACGGGCGCTCTAGTGCGGCCGCCGATCCAGGGCAAGCGCGGGGCCGGTAAGCCGGTCCACCGTCGCGCCGAAGATCGCAATTTCCCTCAGGGCCGCTCCTACCCCACATGGGTACGAATCTCAAATTTTCAACCC
>DASVTN010000032.1:0-118611 GCA_036387555.1 Allosphingosinicella sp.
CTTCGGCCGAAGGCGGCCTGAACCATGGAAGACGTCCGCCCCCGCCGCGCCAAGTCGCTGAGCTTCGTCCTCGCCACCTTCCTGATCGCGCTTCCCGCCATGATCCTCCTCTATTCCTGGTCGACCGGGGGCTGAGGGCGCGGCGGCTGGTGTCCGCCGCCCCTCCGCCGCGGCGGCTCGCATGCATAATTATGCATGGCCCAAGGCTGCGATCGCCCGGGCGGCGGGCGGATTGGCGGCCACGGCACGGCTTTCGGGCGGCGGCGGCGGCTGTCTTTTCCTCAACTAACCTCCACATTCGTAGCGATTATTGGCGATTAGTGGCGATTAGTGGCGATCATGGGCGATCCGTCTCGATCTGGGCGGTTGAGAGCGATCCGGGCGATCCGGGCGATCCGGGCACCGGGGCATAGCCGGAGCCGGCTGGCCTTCGGGGCTCGAAACCGTCCCTTCCCGCCGCCGGCGCGGGATCCGGCGGGGAAGCGCCGCCGGACCCCGGCCCCCGGCTCAGGCCAGAGCCTTGTAGACGCCGTAGAGGCTGGTGAGGGTGAGCAGGCAGCCGACCAGGAGGAGCAGGCGCTTGGCCGGGATCTTCTTGACGACCAGGGCGCCGAGCGGCGCTGCGAGCACTCCGCCGATCAGCAGGCCGAGGGTGGCGATGGTGAAGGCCGCCCAGCCGAGGGTCGCGATGAAGGTGGCCGAGATGGTGAGGGTGAGGACGAATTCGGAGGCGCTGACGGTGCCGATCGTCCGGCGCGGCTCGCCGCCCTGGACGAGCAGGTTGCCGGTCACCACCGGGCCCCAGCCGCCGCCGCCCGCCGCGTCGAGGAAGCCGCCGGCGAGGCCGAGGGGCTCGACCACCCGCGGGGGCTTGTGGGCGGGGGGGTAATGGAAGCCGCGCCAGATCAGGTAGAGGCCGATCGCTGCGAGATAGGCGAGGACGAAGGGGCGCGCCACCGCGGCGTCGAGGTTGGAGAGGACATAGGCGCCCAGCACTCCGCCGATCACGCCCGGAATAGCGAGCCGGGCGAACAGCTTCCAGTCGACGTTGCGATGGTAGATGTGGCTCGCGCCCGAGACTCCGGTGGTGAAGGTCTCGACCGTGTGGACGCCCGCGGACGCCGCCGCGGGCGGGACTCCCAGGCTCAGCAGGAGCGTGGTGGAGATGACTCCGAAGGCCATCCCGAGCGCTCCGTCGACCAGCTGCGCGGCGAAGCCCACGGCGATGAACGGGAGGAGGTCCATCAAGCCTATCTCGCCCGCGAACATGCTCATCTCTCCTCGACCGTCCGGTGGCGGGTTGCGCTCCACCAGAAACTCAATCCTGTTGGTTGACAATAGCCCCGGCCAAAAAGCGAAGCCCTTGCGCGAGGTGGCCCGGCCCCGGCATGATTCTTCCAGTAAATCGCGCCTGGGGAGAAGAACCGGCCCGCGCCGGCGCGCCCGCGCCGCGGAGCCCTCGCGAATCAGGCGGCGGCCACGGCCCGGGCCGGCCGATCCGGTCATTCGGGAGGGGGGAGGGGCCCGCCGCGGCGCGGCAGGAGCGCTCGGCGGGCCCGCGAGCGGCCAAGATTTGGGGGCGCCGCCCGCCGGGTTCCTTCTCCAGCCTCGGGCCGTCCGGCGAAATGCGGGCGAAGCACATTCCGTGCGCCGGCCGGTCCGCGAAAGTGCCGCTAGGCGGCCTTGAGAACTCCGTCGCGAAGGGCGTCGTTGGCGAAGCGGGCGACCGCCTCCAGCTGCTTGCGGACGAATTCGAGGGTCGCCGGATCCTGCTGGCGGGAAGGCGGGAAGCAGATCTCGCCTCCCTCGGAGCGGTCGAGATAACCGCGCTCGATCAGCGAGCTCACCTTGCGCCTCGTGGTTTCGCGGTTGAGGCCGGTCGCCGACGCGATCGAGCTGATGTTGCAGCCGGCCGCCAGCCCGGGGGGGAGCGGGGTGGTCACGTTCCGGTAGGGCTCTGGAAGGTCGATCCGGGTCAGCCGCTCGCCCGAAATGGCGACGACGGCGAGCAGGATCATCGCCGACTCGTTGTCGCCGACGTCGGCGCGCCAATTCTCCATCGCCCTCGACGTGAGGAGTGCGAGGCGGATCGCGGTCAGGCGGCTCATCGCCGTCGAAGCTTCATTGTCGATGGTGAGTTGCATCTGCCCGGACGAAATGGCGCCGCCGGGGCGCCCGTTCAATGGCGGGGCGCACAATTTGAGCGCTCAGGCGGCGAGCGCTTCGCCGCCGCCGCCACGGACCGTCACCCCGAATTCCGCCGCCCAGGCCCCCGCTTCCGCCGCCGCCGCCGCGGCGTCGGCGAAGGCGTCGCCGACAGGCCCTGGCGCCGTCCAGCCGCAGCGCGGGCAATCCTCGTCGCTGCGCAGCGTGGAATGAATGCCCCAAGGGCGTTCGGGGGTACAAATAAGCATTTTGGAAAACCGATTCTTTTCTAACTCAAGTTAGGAAGTATAATTATGCAATGCTGTGCATACAATGAACAAAATGGAGCCTGTTGTTGAAGCCCGGCCCGCGACTGCCTAGGAGCGGCGGCACACGACCCGCAGGAGCCAGAAACATGAAGCTTGGACCCGATATCGCCGCAATCGTCACCGGCGCCGCTTCCGGCCTCGGCGAGGCGACCGCCCGGGCGCTTGCGGCGCGCGGCGTGAAGGTGGCGCTGTTCGATCGCGATTCGGAGAAGGGGGAGGCGGTGGCAGCCTCGATCGGCGGGGTCTTCGCCCAGGTCGACGTCACTTCCGACGAGGCCGTCGCGGCCGGCTTCGCGAAGGCGCGGGAAGCCCATGGCCAGGAACGGATCTGCGTCAATTGCGCCGGAGTCGCCAACGCCGCCAAGACGGTCGGCCGCGACAAGGCGACCGGGGAAGCTCGGGGCTATCCGATCCAGCAGTTCGAGCTCGCCATCCAGATCAACCTGATCGGCACCTTCCGGGTGCTCTCCCAATCCGCTCTCGGAATGGTGTCGCTCGACCCCCTCGAGGATGGCGAGCGCGGCCTCATCATCAACACCGCCTCGGTGGCGGCGCAGGACGGGCAGATCGGCCAGGCGGCCTACAGCGCCTCGAAGGCCGGAGTGCTGGGGATGGCGCTTCCGATCGCCCGCGACCTGATGAACGAGGGGATCCGGGTCAACACCATCCTTCCCGGCGTGTTCGAAACCCCGATGGTGGCGATGATGCCCCAGAACGTTAAGGACGCGCTCGCGGCGCAGGTGCCTTTCCCCAAGCGGCTCGGGCGGGCGGAGGAATATGCCCGGCTGGCCGTGTTCATGGCGGAGAACAATTACCTGAACGGCGAATATGTGAGGCTCGACGGAGCGATCAGGATGGCTCCGCGCTGAGGGCGCCGCGGCGGACTTCGGCCGCGCCTCGACGGAGCGCTTGAACCTTCGGGGAAAAGGCCGGAGACAGCGGCCGTGCGGATCCTGGACTCCTATTCCTTCGACGGCGAGCCGGCCATGAGCGGCCAGGGGCTCGACATTCCGGGAGTGACGGTTCGCCGGGTCGGGCATGTCCCGGAAGCGCTCGAAGGGGCGGTGCGGGCCGGGCCGCACTCGACGGCGATGCCGGGCAAGCTGCTTCGGGTGGTCGCGGGGGTCGGGCGGTTCCTGGTCACCGGCGGGGAGCGGATCGAATATTGGGCGGAGCCGGGCGCGGACCCGGCCGCGGTGGAAGCCATGCTCCAGGGCGGGGTGCTCGGCGCGCTGCTCCACCAGCGCGGCGACCTTCCGCTCCACGCGACGACCCTCGTCTCGCCCGACGGAAGCCGGGCGGTGGCGATCGCCGGCCATTCGGGCGCGGGCAAGTCGACCACCGCTTATGCCCTCGTCCGCCGCGGCTGGACGCTCGTCAGCGACGATCTGACGCGGATCACGATCGAGGAGGGAAAGGCGGTGGCCTGGCCCGGCCGGGACCGGATCCGGCTGATGGAGGACGCCTGCGGCCGGTTCGGCATCGCGACAGCGTCGCTCGCCCCGGTGCCGAACTGGCCGGGCAAGTTCCTGGTTGGGGCGCGGCGATGGGATCGGCCGGCCCGGCTGGCCACCCTGGTGGCGCTGGAGCGCGGGGAGGGATCGTTCGGGCTCGAGAGGCTTCAGGGCGGGGGCGTCGTCCAGGCGCTGCTGGAGCATACCTACCGACCGCATTACGTCGAAGCCCTCGGCCGGACGAAGCGGCGCTTCGAGCTGGTCGTGGCCGCGGCGGCCACCGTTTCCGTTCTGGCGGCCCGGGGGCGAGCCTCGGTGGAAGAGGTCGCCGAGAGGATCGAGAATGGGACGGAAAGCGACTGACCAGGCCGCTCAGGCCGCGGTCCATCCCCCGTCCATCGACAGGTTGGCGCCGGTGATCGCCGCCGCCTCGTCCCGGCACAGGAACAGGGCCAAAGCGGCCACCTGGTCCACCGTCACGAACTTCTTGGTCGGCTGGGCGGCGAGGAGGACGTCGTTCATCACCTGCTCGCGGGTGAGGCCCCGGGCCTTCATCGTGTCCGGAATCTGGTTCTCGACGAGCGGCGTCCAGACGTAGCCGGGGCTGATGCAGTTGACGGTCACTCCCGCGGTCGCCGTCTCCAGCGCCACCGCCTTGGTGAGACCGGCGACGGCGTGCTTCGAGGCGACGTAGGGCGCCTTGTTGGGGCTTGCGACGAGGCTGTGGGCCGACGCGGTGTTGATGATCCGGCCCCAGCCCTTCGACTTCATCCCCGGAAGGGCGAGGCGGATGGTGTGGAAGGCGGCGCTGAGGTTGAGCGCGATCAGCAGGTCCCATTTGGCGACCGGGAATTCGTCGATCGGCGCGACGTGCTGCATTCCGGCATTGTTGACGAGGATGTCGACGGCGCCGGCCGCTTCCATCATCGCTTCGATCGCCTCGGGCCTGGTCAGGTCAGCGTCGCTATACGAGGCGCCGAGCTCCTGCTTGAGCCGCTCGATCTCCGCGGGATCGCCGAAGCCGTTCAGAGTGACCCGCGCGCCCTCGGCGGCGAAGGCTCGGGCGACGGCGAGGCCGATCCCGGAGGTGGAGCCGGTGACGAGGGCGATCTTGCCATTGAGGAACATGTTTTCTCCGTCGTCCCGGCGAAGGCCGGGATCTCGTGGTGAAGGGCTGCGACCTTTCGGCCTGAGGTCCCGGCTTTCGCCGGGATGACGCGCCTTTCCTAGCTCGGCGGTCCCTTTGCAACCATAACGGGCGCGCAAACATTGTCGGGCCGTAACAGGGAGAGCGGCAATGCGTCTTGGCGGCTATCGGACCAGCGGCAATGTCCGCGACCAGGGGCAGGGCGGCGGCGGCGGCTTCGGCGGCTTCGGCGGCGGCGGCGGCGGCGGGGGCGGGGGCTGTCTCTTCGCGCTTCTGCCGATGGTGCTCAGCCGCTTCGGGATCGGCGGAGTCCTGATCCTCCTGCTCGGCTATTGCGCGCTCAGCTACATGGGCGGGGGCGGCGGTCTGGGGCTGGGCGGGCCGGGAACGGCGGTGGCGCCGCAGCAGCAGGGCTCGGGCGCCACCAACGACGCCGCCGAGGCCTGCGCCGCCGACGAGCCGGCGAAGCGCTTTTCCTGCCAGGTGCTCGCCAATACCGAGGACACCTGGACGAAGGTCTTCGCCGGCAAGGGGCAGCGCTACCAGCCCGCCGGAATGGACTTTTATGGCGGTGGCGGGAAATCGGGCTGCGGGGCGGCGCAATCGGCCATGGGCCCCTTCTACTGCCCGACCGACAACAAGATCTATCTCGACACGAGCTTCTTCACCGAGCTGGAGACCAAGTTCGGAGCGGCCGGCGACTTCGCCCAGGCCTATGTGATCGCCCATGAGGTCGGCCACCACATCCAGAACCTGACCGGAGTACTGAGCGACGCTTCGGCGCGGCAGAGGCGGGCGTCGAGCCGCGAGGGCAATGCGATCCAGGTCCGCGTCGAGCTCCAGGCGGACTGCTATGCGGGCGTCTGGGCCGCGCATGCCAAGGACGAGCAGGGCCGGACGGCGATGGAGCCGGGCGATGTCGAGGAAGGGCTTCGCGCCGCGCAGGCGATCGGCGACGATACGCTCCAGCGGCAGAGCCAGGGACGGGTGGTGCCGGAAGCCTTCACCCACGGCAGCGCCGCCCAGCGCCAGCAATGGCTCCGGCGCGGGCTGGAGAGCGGCGATCCGGCGGTCTGCGATACGTTCAACGGCGCGGTGTAAATCCTCCCCGAGCTCGTCTCGGGGAGGGGGACCGCGGCGCGAAGCGTCGTGGTGGAGGGGCAGGCTTAGTCAGAATAACCCCTCCACCAGGCTTCGCCTGGTCCCCCTCCCCGAGCAAGCTCGGGGAGGATTTCACGTTTGCAGGAACGCCCTGATCCACTCCGCCACCACCGCCCGGTCGTTCGGGCGCTGGAGGGAGGCGATGGCCGCGTCGGGGTTCGGGACTCGGCCCCGGCGGCTTTCGATCAGCGCCTCGGCGTAGCCTGGCTCGAACTCCGGGTGGAACTGCATCGACAGTGCCGAGCCGTCCTCCCATTCGAGCATTCCGAAGGGGGTGAAGGCGTTGCCGGCGAGCACCCGCACGCCCGGCGGCGGGATGACGATCTGGTCCTGGTGGGAGACGGGGATGGCGATCCGCTCGGGCGGAGCTTCGCCCATCCAGCCGGAGCGTTCCCATAATTCGTAATCCTGGAGACCGATCCCCCAGCCCCGCTCCGACTTCTCGACCCGGCCGCCGAGCGCTTCCGCCATCGCCTGGTGGCCGAAGCAGATGCCGACCAGCTTCGTGCGACCCTTCGCCTGGCGGAGGAAGGCGAAGAGCGGCTCGATCCAGGGCAGCGGCTCGTAGACGCCCGCCGCCGAGCCGGTGATCAGGAAGGCGGGGTGAGCGTCGGCGGCCGGCAGGCGCTCGCCGCCCTGCACGTCGTAGCCGCGGACGGTGAAGCCAGGCCCCAGCAGGCGGGCGAACATGTCGTCATAGGTCCCGAAGCGGGGCGCCAGGTCCGGCGGCGGCGCGCCGGTGCGCAATATTCCGATTTCCATGCCGCGCCCTTAGCGCAGCCAGCCCCGCATCGCCGCCCTTTTCGAGAACCACAGCAGCAAGGCCACGACGAGGAAGATGAAGGCCGGAAAAGCCGCCGCCGAAGGGCCCATCCTGGCGATGATCGGCGTGCCGAGGAAGGTCCAGCCGAACTGGACGACGACGGCGGCGAGCGACACCGCGAAGGCGGCGCTCGCCCAGCGGCGGCGCAGCAGAAGCCCCACCGCGCCGAGCAGCCCGACCCATACGGCGATCGCATAGGCGCCCACCGCCCAGGCGGGCATCGCCCTCCACACCTCCTGCTGAACCGCCGGCAGCTTCGCCATCTCGGCCGGGTCCATTCCGACCTGGCTCAGATACATGAAGCAGCCGAAGCCGTTCCACAGGACAGCGGCGATCGCCGCCGCCCAATACCAGCCGGGCGGGCGGCCCGGAGTGAAAGAAGTCGCCATGCCTCGCCTCCCCATCCGTCGCGAGGGCGAAACTGCCGCCGCCGGTGCGGATTGGCAAGCGCAACCCGTCATCCCGGCGAAAGCCGGGACCTCGGGGAGACCCGCCGTGACTTTAGCGGCCTGAGGTCCCGGCTTTCGCCGGGATGACGGGTGGGGCTCGCCTAGTCCCGGCTTTCGCCGGGATGACGAGCTTGGGCTCGCCCGGGATGACGCGCGGGTCTAGCGGTCGCCCTTGTCGCCCTGGCCGGACTTGACCTTGGTCTTGGCGTGCTGGCGGCGGTCGGCGGCGAGGCTCTTGCCGACGTCGACGACGTCCTTGAACTTGCCTTCGGCGTCGCGGCGCACATAGCGTTTGTCGTTGCCGGTATCGATCAGCTCGCGCTTGCGTTCGGCCATGGGAGCCTCCTGTCGTTGTTACGTCAGGAGAAGAATCCGCGGGATTCGAGGAGGTTCCGAAATTGGGGGACAGTCACAAGTGACTGTCCCCAAGCTCAGGCGGCTTCGGCTTCGTATTCGTCGCTCATCACGGGGCCCGAATCCTGGCCCTTGGCGGAGACGTCGCGATCGACCAGCTCGATGATCGCCATCGAGGCGGCGTCGGAGGCGCGGATGCCGGCCTTGACGACCCGGGTGTAGCCGCCGTCGCGGGCGGCGTAGCGCGGAGCGAGGACGTCGAACAGCTTCTGGAGCTGCTTGTCGTCGAGGAGGCGCGAATGGGCGAGGCGGCGGTTGGAGAGGCCGCCCTTCTTGGCGAGCGTGATCAGCTTCTCCGTATAGGGCCGAAGCTCCTTCGCCTTGGCGAGAGTGGTGGTGATCTGCTCGTGCTTGATGAGCGCGGCGGCCATGTTGCGGAACAGGGCGGCGCGGTGGCTCGAGGTGCGCTGCAGCTTGCGGCCGGCGTTGCGGTGACGCATGTCTTCATCCTTCGTTCGTCCGGGAACCGTGCGAGGTATCCCCGGCCAGGCGGTCGTGATGGGAGACCGCCCAGATCCCAAATGCGAAGGCGGAGCCGTGGGCCCCGCCTGCGTGGGCTCCTCAAGCGGAAACGGGGTGGAAAGTCAAGGCGGCAGGGGCGGCGCAAGCCGGCCCTTTTCCCTCTCCCGTAAGGACGGGAGAGGATCTTGCGCGTCGAGTCCCGGCTACAGCGCCTCCACGATCGTCACGTTGGCGAGGCCGCCGCCTTCGCACATGGTCTGGAGGCCGAAGCGTTTGCCGTTCGCCCTGAGGGCGTGGACGAGGGTGGTCATCAGCTTGGTGCCCGACGCGCCCAGAGGGTGGCCGAGCGCGATGGCGCCGCCGTTGACGTTGAGCTTCGAAGGGTCCGCCCCGACCTCCCTCAGCCAGGCCATGGGCACGGGCGCGAAGGCCTCGTTCACCTCGTAGAGGTCGATGTCGGCGATGTTCATGCCGCTGCGCTGAAGCGCCCTTCGGGTCGCGGGGATGACTTCCTCGAGCATGATGACGGGATCGCCGCCGGTGACGGTGAGGTTGACGATGCGGGCCAGCGGGGTGAGGTTATGCTCCTTCAGCGCACGCTCCGAGACGACGACGACGCCGCTGGCGCCGTCGCAGATCTGGGAGGCGTTGGCGGCGCTGATCTTGCCGCCTTCCTTGAGCAGCTTGACCGAGGCGATGCTCTCCAGCGTCGAGTCGGCGCGGATGCCCTCGTCCCTGGTGTGGAGGCTTTCCTCGCCCTCGGCGTCGACGACCTTGAGCGGCACGATCTCGTCGTCGAACGCTCCGGCCTCGGTCGCGCGGGCGGCCTTGCGGTGGCTTTCGAGCGCGAAGGCATCCAGCTCCTCCTTTCGGAACTGGTATTTCTCGGCGATCATCTCGGCGCCGACGAACTGGCTGAACATGGGGACGCCGAAACGGTCCTGGATCCGCTTCGAGAAGGGCCCAGTGCCGATCCCGTGCTGCATGGGCAGGGTGAAAGGGAGGCCCATCGGCACCCGGCTCATCGACTCGACCCCGGCGGCGATGACCACGTCCTGGGTGCCGCTCATCACCGCCTGGGCGGCGAACTGGACCGCCTGCTGCGAGGAGCCGCACTGGCGGTCGATGGTGACCGCGGGGACGGAGGTGGGAAGCGACGAGGCGAGGACGGCGTTGCGGCCGACGTGGAAGGCCTGCTCGCCCGCCTGGCCGACGCAGCCCATGATCACGTCCTCGACGAGCGCGGGATCGAGGGCGGAGCGGGCGATCAGGGCGTCGAGCACCTCGGCGGCCATGTCGGCCGGGTGCCAGTCCTTGAGGGCGCCGCCGCGGCGGCCGCCGGCGGTGCGGGCGGCGGCGACGATATAGGCTTCGGGCATGGTGCGGGGCTCCTGAGGTTCGGTGCGATGTAGGGGCGAGAGGGAGGGGGGCGCAAGTTCCCCTCCCTGAAAGGGAGGGGCTAGGGGTGGGTCCGCCGAAGGCGGCCGAAACACCGGGCCAGCAGGAAAGTCTCGCTGCGCTCGCCTACCCACCCCCAGCCCCTCCCTTCCAGGGAGGGGAGTATGAGGCCAAAGCGGTTCATTCTCTTTCGCGCTCCAGCCCGCGTCCGTGGTAGGTGGAGGCGAGGGGGCGATCATATGAACAACACTTATCCGGGCGGCACCGTGGGCCGCGACGATCCGCGCTTCGATACGCTCCGGCGCGGCTTCAACCTGCGCTGGGTCGGCAATCCGGATGAGATCGCGGTTCCGGGGAATGCGGAGCAGGTCCGCGACGTCGTGCAGCGGGCGGTCGACGGCGGACGGCGGGTGACGGTGCGCAGCGGCGGCCATTGCTACGAGGATTTCGCGGTCGGCAACGAGGGCGGGGTCATCGTCGACATGGCGGCGATGGCGGGCACCTATTTCGATCCGGCGCGCGGCGCTTATTGCGTCGAGGCTGGCACGACCTTGTGGAACGTGATCTGGACGCTCTACAAATTGTACGACCGGGCGCTTCCGACCGGCTCCTGCTATTCGGTCGGCGCCGGCGGCCACATCAGCGGCGGCGGCTATGGGCTGCTGGCTCGCAAATACGGGCTGATCGTGGACTGGCTCGACGCCGTGGAGATCGTCACCGTGGACGCCGACGGCCAGGCGCGGATCACGGTCGCCGAGAAGCACGGCGAGGCGGCCGACCTGCTCTGGGCCTGCCAGGGCGGCGGCGGCGGCAATTACGGGATCATCACCCGCTTCTGGTTCAGGGACCTGCCCCCCGCCCCCGCCGAGGCGCTGCTCGTCAACATCGCCTGGGACTGGGAGGACATGGAGCAGGAGGAGTTCGCCGAGATCGTCCGCCGCTACGGCGACTTCCTCAAGCGGAACAGCGCCCCGGGGGGGCCCTATGACGGCCTGTTCGCGCTTCTCCACCTCACCCACCGGACCTTCATTCCGGAGCTTCCGACGGTGGCGACCGGGCAGATCGTGCTCACCGCCCAATATGTCGGCGACGAGCCCGGGCGGCTGGGCGAGTTCACCGATTTCATGACGGCGACAGGCGTCCGGGCGCCGGTGGCGCAGCGGGCGCCGGTGGGCCTCAACTTCTTCCCGCACCCGACCAAGGCTCCGCAGACCCTGCCCTGGCTCTACGCCACCCAGTCGATCGACGGATCGGGCCCCAACCGGCGCGGCAAGTACAAGTCCGCTTATATGAAGGAGCCCTTCCCGGAAGCGCAGATCGCGACCATGTGGCGCTTCCTGACCGACGATCTCGAAAACGGCCAGGCGCTTCTGCAGGTCGATTCCTACGGCGGCGCCGTCAACGCCGTGGCTTCGGACGCGACCGCGATCCCGCAGCGAAGCTCGATCATGAAGCTCCAGTATCAGGCCTATTGGACCGACCCCGCCGACGGCGAGGCGAACCTCGCCTGGATCCGCGCCTTCTACGAGGAGATGTATGGGCCGGCGGGGCCGGTGCCGGACGGGGTGATGGACGGCTGCTACGTCAATTACCCGGACGTCGACCTGATCGACTGGCAGCATCTCTATTACCAGGGGAGCTACGGGCGGCTTCAGCAGGCCAAGGCGGCCTGGGACCCGCTCGACGTCTTCAACCACGCCCAGTCGGTGGAGCTGCCCTGCGAGTAGGCGTCATCCCGGCGGAAGCCGGGACCCCGGGAAGACCCGCCGAGACTTCTCGTCCCGAGGGCCCGGCTTCCGCCGGGATGACGGGTATGGGTGCGGCCGGCCGTTCGTCAGGCCGCCTCCTCCCTCTCTCCACCCAGGGTCGAGACCATGAAGGCCGCGGCGAGGCCGAACAGCGCCAGCCCGCCGAGGCTGGTGGCGAGGGGGGCGAGCAGTGCGGCGGCCTGCTCGCCGACCGAAGCGAACTGGTGGACCGCGAGGAGGAGGGCGCCGCCGCCGCCGATCTCGACCACCAGTTGCTCCTTCCGGCTGCGGGCGGCGTCCCGGGCCAGAGCGTCGGCGCTCCTCGCCAGCCGCACCCGGGCGACGAAGGCCTCGTCCGGAGCGCGCTCCGGCAAGGCGAGCCGGCGGGCCAGCCGGGCGAGCTTTTCAGGCGTCGGGGCCATCGTCTTCTCCCAAATCGTCTCCAAGCAGCTCGAGCAGCCGGGCGCTCCCCCGCGCCACCCGGGTCTTGAGCGTTCCGAGCGGCATGTCCAGTATCTCGGCGGCTTCGCGATGCGAATGGCCGAGCACGAGGCACAGGACGACCGCCGCCCGATCGGCCTCCTTGAGCCTGGAAAGCGCGTCCTCGACGATGAGGTCGCGCTCGGCGTCGCCCGGGGCGGCCTGCTCCGGCGCCTCGCCGGTCCCGGAATAAGCGGGAAGGCGCCGGCCGCGGCCGCGCGTGTCCATCAGGAACGTCCGCCAGCCGATTCGGAGCAGCCAGCCCTTGTAGCGGCCCTCGCCGGTGAAGGCGGAAGCCTTGGTCCACGCGGTGAGGAAGGTCTCCTGGGCGAGATCGTCGGCCCGGTCGGAGCCGGCGAGCCGGGCGAGGAAGCCCCTCACGACGCGCTCGTGGCGGCGAACGAGGATCTCGAACGCGGCGCCGTCGCCGCGCGCGGCGGCTTGGGCGAGCGTCTCGTCCGCCTGGGCCGGAAGCTCAGCCACCTGGCCTTTTCAGGAGCGAGCGCCAGTAGATGACGATTCCGATCAAGGCCGGGAACAGGGCCGCCGAGGCGGCGCTTCGGATGTTCTGATCGCCGCCCTGGATGAGCCCCGAGCCCAGGATGGCGATCGCGATCGCGACGAGGACTATACCGGTGGTCTGGCTCCGCCGCCTCGGCCGGTCGCGGAGCTGCTCGAACAATTCGGCGGCGATGGGCGAATCCGCCCGGATCGCTTCCTGGAGCGTCCTCTGGTCCTGATTGTCGTGGCGAAGCCGCATGAAATGGAAGGCGACGATGAACAGGCCCGCCGCCATGAACGCCAGTAACAGTTCCTGATCCACTTGCCCTCTCTCCCCGTTGCTCCCCGGCAATGATGAAGATGCCGGCGGCAGGCGTTTTGGATGAGGGGGCGGGCGGGGAGAAGCGAATTTTCGGGCGAGGGCGCCTGATTCCTCCCCGACCTTGCTCGGGGAGGGGGACCAGGCGAAGCCTGGTGGAGGGGCAATCCCGACTCCGAATTTCCCCTCCACCACGACGCTTCGCGCCGCGGTCCCCCTCCCCGAGCAAGCTCGGGGAGAAGTTTGAATCGGCGCCTTCGCCGGGGAGGATTTTGGCGGTCCCGCCCATCAATAGAGCCTCACCACGTCCTTCACCACGCCCTGGCGCAGCAGGCTGTGGGCGAGGATCGTCTCGACGAGGCGGGCGTGGCCGACGCCGAGGGTGCGGGCGGAGCGGGAGATGGTCTTCTTCGACCACAGGTTGCAGGAGAGATTGACCTCCATGAAGCGGATGTCGTCCGTGGCCGGATCGTAGCGGAACTCGAAGCGGCCGTAGTCGAACGGCCAAAGCTCCAACAGAAGGGCGCGGACCGCCTCGTCCAGCCGCGCGGCCAGCGCCGGATCGTCGACGATCCGGAGCGGATCCTCCTCGTCCGTTTCGACCAGGCCGCGCTTCTCCTCATAGCTTCGAAGAGTCCCCGGAGCGTCCGGGAAATAGCCCATCGGCGGAAGCAGCCACGGCCCGTCGGCGCCGACGACCGGCACCGCGATGTCGATGAGAGGCGCGTAAGGCTCCAGGATCACGTCGTGGCCCGAGGCGAGGATGTGCTCGGCGTGCGCTTTCGCCTCGGCCCAGGAATCGAGGATCCTGACCCCCCAGGAGGCGGAGCTGGCGTTGGGCTTCACCACCAGCCGCTCCCAGCGGAAGGAGGGCGGCTCGACCGGGCCCTGGCCGCGGCGGTGGATCGCCCAGTCGGTCACCGCGACGCCGCGAAGGCGGGCCGCGGTCTTCATCAGATGCTTGTCGTCGGAAAGGCCGCGAAGCATCGGCGCGGCGCCGAGGAAGGGGAGGCCGTGGCGGGTGAGCAGGAGCGGCGCCAGCATCTCCGAGTTGAGGAAGCCGCCGCGGTTGAGCAGCGGAACCACGAAATCGGCGTCGGGCCGCTCCCAAAGGGCTTCGTAGCTGTTCGCGGCGGTGACCCAGAAGCCTGCGGTCTTCAGGGTCTCCAGCATCTCGTGATGATAGACGGCGTGAGTGCCGTCCTCGGGATGCGGCACTCCGCCCGACAGAGCGTGCTTGGCGAGGAAGAGGAGGACGAGCCGGTCCTTGTCGCCCTCGAAAAGGCGAAGCGGGCCCTGGCGGCGGGACAGGTGTTTCACGCGATTGCTCCCGGTGGTTCATCGACAAGGATGCCGGGGAGGGGCGGTTTGGATGTGGCGTTCGAAGATTCCGCGGGGCCACGGACGAGGCAAGGTCGATCTGCGTTCGGCCACGGCAAATGGATAGGCAATTGCTTTTCGGAAGGCATCCGAGGCAGGATAATAGTCATGTGAATGGGGGACGGTGGCTGATGATTAGGAACGTAACGATTCTGTGCAGGAACAGCGGGCATCAGGTTGCTCTCGACTATGCGCGCGTTATCAACGGTCAGGGGTTTCCTTTGCTCGTCAATTTTCCAAGCATGGAAGGCTATTCCCAAACGGATGACCCTGAGCATCTCGTTAACGCGAACACCGGAGCCCTGATTTTTGTTATCTCGGCCGATCATTTCCCTCGCGGTGCGAAGGCATCCGGCGGAAATGGCGATGCCGATGCTCTGCGCAAGGCGCTCAGGCTTCTTTCTCCCAACAACGGCTTCAAGCTCTACCTGATCGTGATCGACGACGAGGCAGAGGCGCTGGTGAAGTCGACATGGATGAACGATCTGCAATGGCTGCGCGACAGCCCCAAGACCCGCGAGGACATCCTGGCCTCCTTGCGAGAGCCGTTCAACGGAACGTCGCAGTGGCGCGAAATCTCGGCGTTCAAGAACGTCGCATCGATCATCGGCGACCTCGAGCCTGCGTCCACGATCCGGCTGTTGGCGCGGGAAAGTGTCAGCGCGGAGCGAGTCTCATATGAGATTTTCCGCTGCGACCATCGGGTGCGCAATGAGGTCGCGTACTACATCCATCTCCATCGTGGGATCACGATCTCGAATACCTCCAGGCATCTGGCGGCGCAGCATCCTGAGGTCGCTGCGGCCCCGGGCAAGATGATCGTGCTCAGCGTCGAAAAGGGGCATGTCAGGCCGGGCGACCGTGTAGCACACGTAAAGACCGCCTTCGCCTGCGAGGCAGTGGAATATCTCGAGAGCCTGGTCTCAAAGCTTATTCGAAATGCCGCTGTGGAAGCGCACGTGGCAGGCGGACGCTCGGCGCCGCGCACGTTCGTCAAGCCGCAGGTCCGCGAGCGGCCGCACCATCCCCCCAGCGACTATTCTATCGTGACCAGCTGGTTAAGCGGTCCTCAATCGGGCGCCCTTATCCTCGTCGGCCAGGGCGGCATCGGCAAGACCTGGGCGATGTTGAACTTACGCGAGCTGATTACTTCGGGCGCGATGAGCTTCTCGCGTCAGATCGATCGGAGCGTCGCCTTCATCGCGTCCACCGATGTCACGCGCGGGCTCGGGCGAGGAGCTTTCGAAGAGCAGGGCATCACTCTGTACGATCTCTATTATGCATCTCAGATGGCCGCGTCCGGGGACGGGAGCCCGGCGTCTCCGTTACCCAAGGAGATGTTCTACAACGCGCTGGAGTTAGGCAGCCTGATCGTGTTCGTCGACGGTCTCGACGAGGTGATGACGCGGTATCGCTCTCAATTCGATCCGATCCATTTTTTCAACGATCTCAGCACCCGGCTGAGTGGCGAGTCGGACGGCAAGGTGGTGATCTCGTGCCGCTCCCTGTTCTTCGACCAGGAGGATTTCCGTCTGTACCCCGGGATCAAGGTGCTCGAGCTGCTGGCCTTCGACACGGAGCGCCGCAACGAGTTTCTTAGGGAGGCCCTGGAAGGACTTCCGCGCAAGCTCGAGAAGGCGACCGCGCTCAGCGAAAGTCTGGCGGCGCTCCCGGACGGACGGTACGTTCCGTTCGTTCTCGACCTGATCAAGGACGTCATACGCAAGGAAGCGGACGGGGATGAGCAGGAGGCCATAGAACCATTCAATTCCGACCTGCTTACCTCCAACAACCTCAACGACCGGATCGTCGGGCAATTCTGCAGGCGCGAGACGGGCAAGACCCCGGATCCGATCCGTTCGCTCCCTGTCGACGAGCAGGTTCGCGTCTTCTGCCGTCTGGCGCGGCAGATGGAGGCCGCGAAGGGCGGCATCCATCGTGCCGCGTTCGAGGCCATTCTCGAGTCCTGCCTCAACAAGAAGGAGGTTGGCGCTTACGCCGAGCATTTCCTCAGCCACCCGTTCATTTCCCAGGAGGATTATGCCCAACGCCAGCTCGTCCAGTTCAGATTTGACTTCATGCCCGAGTATTTTCTGGTGCTCGACGCCACGGCGCGCATCAGGGCTGATGTGCCGATTGACGAGGAAGACATCCGTATCTTCACCAAGTTCTGCGCGTTCAACACGCCTTTCTGCTGTGGCTTGGTCGAGCGCCTCCACTACGACGATCTGGAATTCTACCTGAAGCTCATGCAAATGAACGAGCAGGCGACGGCGGTGATCGCAGAAGGCTTTCCGGCGGAGGATGCCGATATCTTGCGCCCCGATAGCGCCAAGGCCAAATTCTCCTATGCCGTCGTATCGCTTTTGGCAGCACATGAATCCCGAAACCAGCCTTTGCAGCGGGAGCGGTTCACCGAAGCTCTGAAACAAGTCTTTGGCGGCGACCGCTCGTTGAAGGGAGTCGTGCTGCTCGACGGCTTCGTCCGGGACGACGAACGGATCCGGATCGACTTTCGCGACGTCCATGTGGAGAACTCGCTGTTCCGTGCCGTCGACGTGTGGAACTGCACCTACAACAAGGAAACGGTCTTTTCCTACTGCCGGTTCATGAACTGCCCCGGCAGCTTCGCTCCGAGCAGCGGAATGCAGGACGCCACCATCGATGCAACTTGTCAGGTCGATGAGGATTTCGAGCGGACCTACGCACGCGGCCACATTAAGACTCGTAGCACTCAGGACCAGAATATCGAGGCTATCAAATCATTTATCGAGGACTTCTACCGACAGGCGCACTTCAGGGCGGTGAATAAGCTAAATCTGGAGCGTTTTTACGGGAAGTCGAACAGTGTTGTCCCCTTCAAGAGGCTGTTCGCCTTGATGAAGCGTCATAAGGTCATAGATGAAAGAGACAAGGGGCATTACGTCGAGGTGGCGGTTGCGCGAACGGCTATGGCCGCGGCGGAGCAGCTGATTACCCAGAACATGCTGGCATCTCCTCTTGAGGAAATTGCAATTGAGTTGCGAAATTCAAGCCATTGAAGACATCACCGGGCTGTTCGATATCGCAATAAGCTTCGCCTCGGATTCTGAGCCTATCGCCGAGTCTCTGATGAACTTTGTCGGCTATTATGATCTAACCTGTTATAACTATCGCAATTTCCTTCTGCAGCAGAGCGGCCTCGAAATAGATAAGGTGATGGAGTTCATCTATCGGGGTACGGGCGTTGTCGTCGTCCTCAATTCTCCCGCCTACGGGGGGTCGCGGAGCACGCAGCTCGAAATGCGGACGCTTCGCGACTCCGCGCCCGGCAAGACGCTGTTCCTGATCGACCTTGGCGGGGAGCCGCTCGAATTTCCCGCCCATCAGGTGTACCGGTACCAATCGTTGGGGAGTGATGTTGTGATGACCATCGTTGGATTGGCCCGTGATCTCCGCCGGGGCGGCCGGTGAGGCGGTGATCGACCAGCTTCCCGGCGGCAGCGGCACCGCTCGAACCGGGCTCGTTCCGGCCGCCGCTGAGCCATCGGATCCGCTCTCCAACGTCGACCTTCGGGCGGCCGTGCCGGAGGCCCGGACCGACTCGCTCCGTTTCGCATTCGAATTTCCCGACCTGCTCGCCGCCTTCGAACGTGACGATGCCGCCGCGGGACGGTTCCGAGCCCTGTCGCGGTGGACAGGCCTCCTTTCGATCCTTCTGGTCTTTTTGGCTCTGCTGGTGGCGTCCGCAGACCATATGCTGGCTTTCCTTGACCCGAACCTTCACCACGGCCTTCGCTATTTCGCGGCGGCTGCGGGGCCTTTGGGAACGGCGATGGGATTGTGGGGCCTTCGCCGCTCCGCCTATCGGAGAAGGTGGATCGGCGCGCGCTACCGGACCGAGATGCTCCGGCTATTCCATTTCCGGTATTTGGCCGCCCGCTTTCCAAGCGTGGTGGCGGCGCGCGGCGATCCGGGGCTGCGCGAGGCGTACCGGCAGGAACGCGCCGACGCGCTCCGCAAGTTCCGAGCGGATTTCCTGAGCGCCGACGAAGAGGCACTGGCTCCCGTTCTCGAAGCGCCGGAGCGGGTGGCGCTGGAGTGGGTCGTGGCTGCCGAGCCGGCAAGCCCGGTCCCCCCGGAGGCGGCGGCGGACCTGTTCGCCGTCTGGCGCAAGCTCCGGTTGGAGTGGCAGCTCGGTTATTGCGACTCGAAGCTCGAGCGCGGCAGCATAGGATTTCGAACTCCACGCCAGCAGGAGGGGCTGCTGTCTGCGATCAGCTGGCTTTGCATCGGTGCGATTCTCCTCCTGCACGTCGCGCATTTCGCGGAGCCCTGGCTTCATCTCAAGCCTTCGCAAGTGGCGTTCGCCCAGCTTCTGGTAGTCTGGATCGCGCTGCTGGCACTGGGGATCCGTGCGCTGGAAGGAGGCTTGTCGCCGCAGCGGGAGGTCGAGCGCTATGAGCAATACCGGATCCGAATCAAGTCGATGCTGAAAGCAATGGACGACGCGGAAAGCCCCTCGGGCAAGCTGGAGATCGTTCGAGCCTTCGAGCGGATGAGCGAAGACGAGATGCATCTCTTCATTCGAACTCACGTCCGCTCGCGATTCCTCCTCTAGCGAGAAGTCGATCTGGGCTGCAGGGGCTGCGCCGCTGGGGCGTCCGCGGCGCAGCCGGGCGGCGCCTCATCCGGCCGAGGCGGGGATCGGTAAACACCTCCGTGCGAGTTACGAACGTCCATGTTCATGGATCCCGGCCTTCGCCGGGATGAGGGTAGAAGATAAAATGGTGCCCAGGAGAGGACTCGAACCTCCACGTCCTTGCGAACGCCAGCACCTGAAGCTGGTGCGTCTACCAATTCCGCCACCTGGGCACGGGGTAGGGGGCGCGAACTAGGGGGCGTGCCCGCGCTTGTCAACGCGGGGCCTTAAGGGCATGGGGGCGCGGCAGATTCAGGCGCAAGGAAGGGGACAGTCACTAGTGACTGTCCCCATTGAGGATTCAGATGGACGCGAGAGACCGCGTGGTGACTGTGTTCGGCGGCGGCGGCTTCCTCGGCCGCTACACCGCCCAGGCCCTGTTCCGCACCGGCGCCCGGGTGCGGATCGCGCAGCGGGATTCGCGCCGCGCCTTCTTCCTCAAGCCGCTCGCCGCGCTCGGGCAGGTGCAGTTCGTCGCCGTCGACATCCGCGATCCGGCGGCGGTGCGCGAAGCGGTCAAGGGCAGCGACTGCGTCGTCAACATGGTCGGCGTCCTCAAGGGCGATTTCCACGGGATCCACGTCGCCGGAGCCAGGAACGTCGCCGAAGCGGCGGCCGAGGTCGGAGCGAGGGCGCTGGTCCACGTCTCGGCGATCGGAGCCGATCCCGAGAGCCAGTCGGCCTATGGCCGGAGCAAGGGCGAAGGGGAGCAGGCGGTCAGGGCCGCCTTTGCCGGCGCGACCCTCCTTCGGCCCTCGATCCTGTTCGGGCGCGAGGACAATTTCGTGAACCGCTTCGCCGGGCTCGCCCGGCTCGCCCCGGCGCTTCCGGTGATCAGCGGCGGGACCAGGTTCCAGCCGGTCTATGCCGCGGACGTGGGCCGGGCCGTGACCGCCGCGGCGCTCGACCCGCGCCACGGCGGCAAGACCTACGAGCTCGGCGGACCCCAGGTGCTGACGATGCGCGAGCTCATGCAATGGGTGTGCGAGACCGTCGGCCGCGGGCGCCCGCTCATCGACATTCCCGATCCCGTCGGCCGGCTGATCGCCCGGACGACCGGGTGGCTGCCCGGGGCGCCGATCACCTGGGACCAGTGGCTGATGCTTCGGAGCGACAATGTCGTGTCGGAGGGGGCCGAGGGGCTGGAGGCGTTCGGGCTGAACAAGACTCCGCTTTCGGCGGTGTCGGAGGGCTGGCTGACCAGCTACCGCCGGCACGGCCGCTTCGCCGCCAAATCGCCTTACTGACGCGCCAGCGTCATCCCGGCGAAGGCCGGGATCTCGGGGAGACCCGCCGTGACCTACCGACCCGAGGTCCCGGCTTTCGCCGGGATGACGGGGACGGCGGCGGGTGGGCAGCGTCATCCCGGCGGAGGCCGGGATCCATGAACAGGGCGGGTCGGGGTTTCGCACTTCCGTGTTCGTGGATTTCCGGGCTTCTCCGGGATGACGGGTGAGGGCTCATGGCCGGCGGGGCTTGACCCGGCACCCATGAACACCGAAGCGGCCTCGCTCGACCCACCCCGGAGTAACAATGGACCCCGCGCTCCTCACCATCATCCTGCTCGGGATCGTCGAAGGCGTGACCGAGTTCATCCCGGTCTCCTCGACCGGGCACCTCGTCCTCGCCGCGGAGCTGCTCGGCTTCGACAGCGAGGCGGAGGGGACGTTCGAGATCGTCATCCAGCTGGGCGCGATCCTGGCCGTCATCGTCCTCTACTGGCGGCGCTTCTGGGACGTGCTGGTCGGCCTCTTCCGCTGGTCGTCGGGGCCGGTCGCCTTCACCCGCAACGTGCTTCTCGGCTTCCTCCCCTCGATGGCGATCGGGGCCGTCGCCTATGAGGGGATCCAGCGGATGCTCGAGACCCCGGAGATCGTCGCGGTCGCGCTGGTGGTTGGGGGGATCGCGATCCTTCTCATCGAGCGGATGGCGAAGAGGGTCACGACGCAAAGCGTCGAGGAGATGGGCTGGAGGACGGCGCTCGGAATCGGCCTCATCCAGTGCCTTTCGATGATCCCGGGCGTGAGCCGCTCGGGAGCGACCATCATGGGAGCGCTCGCCCTGGGCGTCGAGCGCAAGACCGCGGCCGAGTTCAGCTTCTTCGTCGCGGTGCCGACGATGATCGGCGCTTCGGCCTACGCAATGCTCAAGTCGGGCGCCGAGCTCAGCGCGGGCGATCTGGGCGACATCGCGGTCGGCTTCCTCGTCTCCTTCGTCGTCGCCATCGTCGTCATCAAGGCCTTCATCGGGATCGTCACCCGCTACGGCTTCGCGCCCTTCGCCTGGTACCGGATCGTGGTCGGATCGGCGGCGCTGGTCTGGCTGCTGGCGCGGTAGCCAAGGCGGGAGGGGCGCGCTAAGCTCTCGTTCCGCAAAGGGAATCGGGGGGCGATATGAAAAGGTTTTTCCTGCTTGCCGCGGCGATGGCCGCGGCTCCGGCCGCCGCTCAGGTCGGTCCTCCGGCGGCTCCGAGCGCGGCCCCGGCGCAGGCGGCCCAACCGGCCCAGGCGGCCCAGGCGGCCCAGCCGGTGGATCCGCAGCGGCTCGCCGCCGCCACCGCCGTCGTCGAATATCTGTGGCCGCTCGGAACGTTCGAGCGGATCATGCGCGGCCCGATGGACCAGCTGATGGCCTCGATGTTCGACATGCGGCTCAGCGACTTCGCCCCGGGCCTGGGCGAAGACGGCAAGAAGCCGGCCGAGGCCGACATGACGCTGCGCGAGCTGATAGCCAAGGGCGACCCCCATTTCGACGAGCGGATGAAGATCACGAACCGGGTCATGGCGGACGAGATGGGACCGATCCTGAGCCGGGTCGAGCCCGCGGTCCAGGCCGGCCTGTCCCGGGCCTATGCGCGCAAGTTCACCGTCGAGCAGCTCGGCGAGATGCGCCGGTTCTTCGCGACGCCCGCCGGCGGGGCCTTCGCGCGCGAGTCGATGCTGCTCTGGATGGACCCGGAGATCATGACCGCGATGGCCGGGTCCATTCCCGAGGTGGTGAAGGAGATGCCCCGGATCGGGCAGAAGCTGCAGGAGGCCACCGCCCACCTGCCGCAGCCGCCGGAGCCGAAGAAGGAGCGGCGCAAATCGCGCCGCTGAGGCCGTTCAGCGCCCACTCATCCCGGCTCGGGCAGAGCGGGCAACCGAGTCGCGCCGCCGCGCGTTTCGCCGGTGCGCCCATGTTCGAGGAGGCCTCAATTGCGTAAGCTCATCATCGCCATGACGGCGCTCGCCGCGGCTTCGCCCGCCTTCGCCCAGCCCCGCCACGACCCGCGCGACGAGGATATCGTCCGGCGGCTTCCGCCGCCGCAGGAGGTCGAGCGGATGGGCGACGCGCTCGGGCGCGCGACCGAGGCGCTGATGGACGTCGACATCGGGCCCGTCGTCGACGCTCTCGATCCCTATCACCGCCGGTATCGCCGCGGCCCCGAGACCCTTGGGGACCTCGCCGGCCGCCGCGATCCCTATGCGCGCGAGCGGATCCGCGGCGAGATCGGAGCGGTCACCGTCGGGCTCGGCGCCGCGGTCGAGCAGATGGCGGTGATGACCCCGATCCTGCGCCGGAGCCTGGAGGACGCCACCCGCCGCATGCAGGACGCGATCGCCCGCGGCCGGGCGGCCCGGCCGTACGACCGGGACTATCGCGACGAGGATCGCCGCGACGACGAGCGGGACTACGACCCGAGGGACGAATACGAGCCGCGTTGAGCCAACCCCTCTGCCGCCTTCGCGGGAGAGGGAGGGCCCGCGAAGCGGGAGGGTGAGGGTCTGTACTCCGGACTCGGCAAGTCCCTCTCCTCCCACCGCTTCGCGGCGGGCCCCTCCTCTCCCGTAAAGGACGGGAGAGGGGTCTATCCCCCCCTCCGCCGCGCCGCTAAGGCATGCGGCCATGTGGCAGCTCTACCAATTCCCGCTTTGTCCCTTCTCGCGCAAGGTCCGGCTGATGCTGGCCGAGAAAGGGGTCGCGCATGAGCTGGTGCGCGAATCGCCCTGGCTGAAGCGGGACGAGTTCACCGACCTCAATCCCGCCGGCCAGACCCCGGTGCTGGTCGAGGAGGCGCGCGGGATCGTGCTCATCGATTCCAAGGCGATCTGCGAATATTTCGAGGAGACGGTCGACCGCTCGCCGATGATCCCGGGCACCGCCCCCAACCGCGCCGAGGTGCGCCGGCTCGTCTCCTGGTTCGACGAGGGCCTCTACCGGGAGGTGGTGGCGCCGCTGATCGAGGAGCGGATGACCAAGCGGCTCGTCAGCCGCGACGCGCCCGACACGCGGATCCTGCGCGAGGCGATGAAGACGGCCAACAACCATATCGACTATATCGACTATCTGCTCGATCACCGACGCTGGCTCGCCGGGCCGGTGCTGAGCCTGGCGGACCTCACCGCCGCCGCCCATCTTTCGGTCGCCGACTATCTGGGCGGGATCGACTGGCGCGGCCACAAGCAGACGGCCGACTGGTACGGCGTGATGAAGTCGCGGCCGAGCTTCCGGCCCCTGCTCGCCGAGCGGATGGAGGTGATCTCGCCGCCCCCGCATTACGACAAGGTGGATTTCTGACGCTCACGAAGTGAGCGTCGTCCCGGCGGAAGCCGGGATCCCGGGCCGTCTGGCAGCGCCTTTTCCTCCCCGAGGTCCCGGCTTTCGCCGGGATGACGGGTCAGGCCCGCCGCGCGGTCACGAAATAATCGAGGCTCTTGTTGTCGGAGAGGTGGAAGCCGCGCGCCGGGCCCCAGGCGAGGCCGTGGCAGTCGATTATCTCCAGGCCGCAGTCGCGGAGCAGGGCGCACAGCTCCTCCGGGCTCAGGAACTTGTCCCAATCGTGGGTGCCGCGCGGGATTCGGCCGGTGCCTTCGCCGATCAGGATCAGCATCAGCCTCGACATCGCCGTCCGGTTCGGGGTGGAAAGGATGAGCAGGCCGCCGTCCGACAAGGCATCGGCAAGGCCCTGCACGAAAGTCCGCGTCTCGGCGACATGCTCGACCACCTCGAGCGAGGTGACGAGGTCGAACCGGCCTTCGAGCGCCTCGACGCCGCCCACCCGATAGTCGATCTCGAGGCCCTGGCCGAGCGCATGCTCGCGCGCCGCGGCGATATTCTCGGGCGCCGGATCGACTCCGGTCACTTGCCCTCCGAGCCGGGCGAGAGGCTCGGCGAGCAGCCCCGCCCCGCAGCCGACGTCGGCGGCCCGCCGCCCCCGGAGCGGCCTCAGATCGCATTCGTCCATGCCCCAATGCTGGTCGATCCGGTCGCGAATGTAGGCGAGCCTGACCGGATTGAGCTGGTGGAGCATGGCCGACGAGCCCTTCGGGTCCCACCAGTCGGCGGCCATGGCGCCGAAATGGGCGGCTTCGCGAGGGTCGATCGTGGTCGTCATCGGTCAGAAATCCCGTCGTCCCGGCGGAAGCCGGGACCTCCATGCACATAACGCGGCGACGCGAAAAGGGGACCCCGGCTTTCGCCGGGTGACGGCAGAGGTCCCGGCGAGGCCCTGGCTTTCGCCTGGGAGCCAAGCGCATTGCACCGCCGCCACCGCCAACCTATCAGCCCCCGATGGCCCGCATCGTGATGAAATTCGGCGGCACCTCGATGGCGGGCATCGAACGCATCCGGCATGTCGCGCAGCGGGTGAAGGCGGAAGTCGACTCGGGCAACCAGGTGGCCGTGGTGGTCTCCGCCATGGCCGGGGAGACGGACCGGCTGATCCAGTTCTGCCGGGAGGCTTCGACCCTCTACGATCCGCGCGAATATGACGTGGTGGTGGCGAGCGGGGAGCAGGTGACGAGCGGGCTCCTCGCCATCACCCTCCAGGGCATGGGGCTAAAGGCGCGCTCCTACATGGGCTGGCAGCTTCCCATCAGGGCGTCCGGCCATGCCTCGGCCCTCATCGACGATATCGACGCCGAAGTGCTCGAGCGGGTGTTCGCGGAAGGGGGGATCGCCGTCATCCCGGGCTTCCAGGGCGTCGCCGCCGACGGCAGCCTGGCGACGCTGGGCCGCGGCGGATCCGATACTTCGGCGGTGGCCCTGGCGGCGGCCGTGAACGCCGACCGCTGCGATATCTATACCGACGTCGAGGGCGTCTACACGACCGACCCGCGGATCGTGCCGAGGGCGCGCAAGCTTCCGATCGTCACCTATGAGGAGATGCTGGAGCTCGCCTCGGTCGGCGCCAAGGTGCTCCAGACCCGCTCCGTCGGCCTCGCCATGCGGCACGGGATCCCGGTCAAGGTCCTCTCCTCCTTCGCCGACCGGCCCGGGACGCTGATCGTGCGCGAGGACCAAATCGAGGAATATGGAATGGAACGGCAGCTCATCACCGGAATCGCCCACGACAAGAACGAGGCGAGGATGATCCTCACCGGCTTGCCCGACTCGCCCGGGGTGGCGGCGTCGGTCTTCTCCCCGCTGGCCGAGGCCAACGTCAATTACGACCTGATCGTGAGGAGCGTTCCGCGCGCGGGCCAATCCACCGACCTCACCTTCACGGTCCCGCGCGCGTCCCTTGCGCTCGCCGCCGACCTCCTCGAGAAGCGCAAGGCGGAGATCGGCTTCGACGAGCTGCTGACCGACAGCCAGGTGACCAAGCTCAGCATCGTCGGGGTCGGCCTGAGGAGCAACCCGCAAATCGCGGCCCGCATGTTCGCGACTCTCGCCGACCGCAAGATCGACATCCTCGCCATCACCACCAGCGAGATAAAGGTCTCGGTGCTGATCCCGGAGGATTATACCGAGCTTGCGGTGAGGGTGCTGCACACCGCCTTCGGGCTCGATGACACGGGGGAAGGGGAATGACCTTGTTGGAACGCGGGATGAGCTTCGTCGTCATCCCGGCGAAAGCCGGAACCTCAGGACGAGAAGTCTCGGCGGGTCTCCCGGAGATCCCGGCTTCCGCGGGGATGACGTCATGAGCGAGAGCGCGGCCCTTTCCGCAGAAACGATCGGCCACGACCGGCTCGCCCGGCTGATGAAGCGCGGGACCGACTTCCTCGGCTGCGAGGTCGCGATCCTGGGCGGGGCGATGAGCTGGATCTCGGAGCGCAACCTCGTCTCCGCGCTTTCGAACGCGGGCGCCTTCGGAGTGATCGCCTCCGGAGCGATGACTCCCGACCTCCTCGACACGGAGATCGCCGAGACCAGGAAGCGGACGGAGCGGCCGTTCGGGGTGAACCTCATCACCATGCACCCGCAGCTCTCGGAGCTGATCGACGTCTGCGCGAGGCACGAAGTCAGTCATGTCGTCCTCGCCGGAGGGCTTCCGCCGCCGGGATCGATCGACCGGATCAAGGGCAACGGCGCCAAGCTGATCTGCTTCGCGCCCGCGCTGGCGCTCGCCAAGAAGCTCGCCCGCTCCGGCGTCGACGCGCTCGTCATCGAGGGGATGGAGGCGGGCGGGCATATCGGCCCCGTCTCGACGTCCGTGCTCGCCCAGGAGATACTGCCGCCGCTCGCGGCGGAGATGCCGATCTTCGTCGCCGGCGGGATCGGCCATGGCGGCCTCATCTCGGGCTATCTGGAGATGGGGGCCGTGGGCGTGCAGCTCGGCACCCGCTTCGTCTGCGCGACCGAGTGCATCGCCCATCCCAATTTCAAGAAGGCCTTCATCCGGGCCTCGGCCCGCGACGCGATCACCAGCGTCCAGATCGATCCGCGGCTTCCCGTCATCCCGGTGCGGGCGCTGAAGAACCGCGAGATGGAAAGCTTCGCCGCCAAGCAGCGCGAGGTCGCCCAGCGGCTCGATTCGGGCGAAGTCGAGATGATGGAGGCGCAGCTCCAGATCGAGCATTATTGGGCCGGCGCGCTGAGGCGGGCGGTGATCGAGGGCGACGTGGAAAGCGGCTCGGTGATGGCCGGCCAGTCGGTCGGCATGGTCAAGGAGGAGGCGCCGGTGGCCCAGATCCTGAGCCAGCTGGTCGACGAGGCCGCGCGGGCGCTGGAGCGGCGTTCGAGTTGAACGCTAGCATTCTGCTGTCAGGCCTGTTATGATTCCTTCGGAGGCAAGTGATGGCAACTCTTACCATAAGGCAACTCGACGACGAGGTTTATGAGCGGCTTCGCGAGCGGGCCCGAGCTAACCGCAGGTCGCTGGAGGCTGAGGCCCGTCATCTCCTCGATGATCGCACGCGCGACCTCCCAGCTTTGGTCGAGGACCTAGTCGAGTTCCATGAGAGGATGGTCGCGAAACATGGTTTCCTCCCCGACAGCACCAGCCTGATCCGGGAATTGCGCGACGAATGATTGTCGTCGTCGACGCCAGCCTCGCCGCGAAGTGGATGTTGTGGGAGGCCGAATCGCGCACGGCGTTACGTTTCCTTTATCACCAGGGCCGAGACGTTTGCGGACCCGACTTGCTCTTCGTCGAGGTCGCGGCGGCCATCGTCAAGCGTGCCAACATGCGGAAGGGTATTGAAGCCGACGCGCTGGAAGCCCTGAGAAAGTGGACCATCGCCTGGAGCGAACATGTCGTGAGGCCCCACCGGGTTACCCAGCGCCGGCTATACGAGGCCGGAAAGCTGGCGATCACGCTCGGCCACCCTCTCAAGGACTGTATCTATCTTGCCTTGGCGGTCGAGTTGTCATGCGAGCTCGCCACCTGCGACCAGAAATTTCATGCCAAGGCGGCGTCGATCTATCCGGCGGTGAAACTTCTCGACGAATTCGAGCTGGCGGAGGACGGGATTTTCGGAAGCGCCTAGGCAGTCCGCGATTTGCATCGCGTGATTGGAAGCCACCCCCCTTCCTGCTACCGCCTCCTTATGCCCGCCCAGTCCGCCGCTTCAGCCCGCGAGATATTGACCGGGCTGCACGATGTCATGGCCTCGCGGGCGAGCGCCCAGGCCAAGCTGAACAAGGTGGTCCAGATCATCGCCGATGCGATGGCGAGCGAAGTCTGCTCCATCTATCTGCTCCGCGAAGGCGTGCTCGAGCTGTTCGCGACGGTGGGGCTGAACCAGAGCGCGGTCCACGTGACCCGGCTCGCGCTGGGCGAGGGCCTGGTCGGGACGATCGCCAAGGACGTCTCGATCCTCAACCTGGCCGAGGCGCCCAGCCATCCCGAATTCGCCTATCGGCCGGAAACCGGGGAGGAGCTGTTCCACAGCTTCGCGGGCGTTCCGATCATCCGGCGGGAGCGGGCGATCGGAGTGCTCGCCGTCCAGCATGCCGAGGCGCGCGCCTACGACGCGCTCGAGATCGAGGCGCTCCAGACGGTGGCGATGGTGCTGGCCGAGCTCATCGCCAACGCCGGCCTCGCCGACAAGGCGGTGAAGGCGGGCACGGCGGAGCGGGAGGAGGGGCCTGAACGGCTCGACGGGCTGAAGCTGGTCGCCGGCATGGCGCGCGGGCAGGCGGTCTATCACCAGCCGCGGATCCTCATCGAGCATACGGTGGCCGAGGACGTCGAGGCCGAGCGCCACCGGGTCTATTCCGCCTTCCGCAAGATGCGCGAGCAGATCGACAACATGACCAACCTCGCCGAGTTCGGAACGGCGGGCGAGCATCAGGAGGTGCTCGAGACCTACAAGATGTTCGCCTATGACGAGGGCTGGTCGAGGCGGATCAACGAGGCGATCGATTCCGGGCTGACCGCCGAGGCGGCGATCGAGCGTGTCCGCCAGCGCATGCAGATGCGGATGCGCGAGATCGACGATTCCCTGCTCCAGGACCGGATGCACGACCTCGACGATCTGTCGAACCGGCTGCTGAGGATCGTGGCGGGCCAGCTCGGCACCGCCGCTCAGATGGGCCTTCCGCACGATGCCGTGCTCGTCGCCCGCAACCTCGGGCCGGCCGAACTGCTCGAATATGACCGGCGCAAATTGAAGGGGGTCATCCTCGAGGAAGGGTCGCTGACGGCCCATGTCACCATCGTCGCCAGGGCGATGGGCGTGCCCATGCTTGGGCGGGTCCGCCATGTCCGGCGGATGATCGGCGAAGGCGACGAGGTCCTTCTCGACGGCGATGCCGGGGTCGCGTTCGTTCGGCCGACGGCCGCGGTCGAGGAGGCGTTCAAGGCGAAGTTCACGATCACCAAGAAGCGCCGGGCCGAGTTCGCGGCGCTTCGCGACGTTCCGCCGGTGACGAGAGACGGCCTCAGGATCACGCTGATGGTCAATGCCGGACTTCGCGACGACGTCGCCGCGCTGGAGCTGGTGGGCGCCGACGGGATCGGCCTGTTCCGGACCGAGTTCCAGTTCCTGATCTCGGCAACGCTGCCGAGCCGCGAGAGCCAGCAGCGCCTGTACAAGTCGGTGCTCGAAGCGGCGGGGGACAGGCCGGTCATCTTCCGAACCGTCGACGTCGGCGGCGACAAGGCGCTCCCCTACATCGACATGGGCGACGGAGGAGTCGAGGAGAATCCGGCGATGGGCTGGCGGGCGCTTCGCCTCGCCCTCGACCGCGACGACCTGATGAAGGCCCAGGCGCGGGCCCTGCTCGGCGCCGCCGCCGGGCGCGAGCTCAACGTCATGTTCCCGATGGTCTCCGAGCCCTGGGAGTTCGACGAGGCGCGAGCGCTCGTCGAGCAGCAGCGCGAATATCTGGCTGCCCAGAAGAAGCTGCTTCCCACCCGCATCCGCTACGGCGCGATGCTCGAGGTTCCGGCGCTCGCCGAGACTCTCGACCTGCTTTTGCCCAAGGTCGATTTCCTGTCGATCGGAACCAACGACCTCACCCAGTTCCTGTTCGCGGCCGACCGGGCCCATCCCAAGCTCGCCGAGCGCTACGACTGGCTGAGCCCCTCGATCCTGCGCTTCCTGAGGCGGATCGTCCGGGAATCGGATTCGGCGGGGGTGCCGGTCGGGGTGTGCGGCGAGATGGGGGGGCGCACCCTCGAGGCGATGGCGCTGATCGGGATCGGCCTTACCCGCTTCTCGATCACTCCGGCCGCGGTCGGACCGATCAAGGCGATGATCCGCTCGCTCGACCGGGCGGCGCTGCTCCCGGTGATGGAGGAGATGCTGGCCCGGCCCCCGGCGGACCTGCGCGGGGCGCTTGCCCATTGGGCGGAGGGGCAGGGGGTTCACATCTAGCCGGGATGACCGAGAGCGTCATGCCGGCGCAGGCCGGGATCCATGAACTCGGGCGCTTGCGGACACCCTTCGACGGTGGTGTTCCATGGATTCCGGCCTCCGCCGGAATGACGGGCAGGACAGGCTGAGGGGGTCTCCGCGAGGTCCCGGCTTTCGCCGGGATGACGGGCTGGGGTGCTCAGCCGTGGCTCAGTCCGGTTGACTTTGCCTCTCGTCCCCGGCTCTATGGATTAATCCATATTTCGGGAGGAAATCGGGGGAAAATGGCGGTGCCGGACCAGGATCAGCTGCTGGGCGAGTCGGTCGGCGAACGGCTTCGGATCGCTCGCGAGGCCAAGGGGCTGAGCCTCGACGACGTCGCCCGCCAGACCCGGATTCCCGTTCGCCACCTCGAGCATATCGAGCGGGAGGAGTGGGAGGCGCTCCCCGCCATAACCTACAGCGTCGGCTTCGCCCGAAGCTACGCCAACGTCATCGGACTCGACGGGAGCAAGATCGGCGCGGAGGTGCGGCTCCAGCTCGGCGGCGCCCGCGCCGGCAATGCCGCCGCCGCGCCCTTCTACGAGCCGGCGGATCCGGCGCGGGTGCCGCCGCGCTCGCTGGCCATCGCGGCCGCGGTGCTAGCCCTGCTCCTCGTCGTCGGCTATCTCGTCTGGCGCAGCAGCGCGGTCGACGACGACAGCCCGGCGGACGTCGCGATCACCCAGGCGGAGGCGCCGGCCGCCGGCCCGGCGGCTCAGCGGCCCGGTCCGGCCGCGGCTCCGGCGCCGGCTCCGGCGAACGGCCCGGTGGTGCTGACCGCCGTCGAGGACGTCTGGCTCCGGATCGATCAGGCGGGCGGCGCGGCTCCGCTGTACATGGGCATATTGAAGGCTGGGCAGACGTATCAGGTGCCGGCGGGGGCGCAGGCGCCGCGGATCCGGACCGCCCGCGCCAACGTGCTTCGAGTGAGCGTCGGCGGCGCCCAGGTGGCGCCGCTCGGGCCGCCCGAGACGACCATCTCCAACGTCAGCCTTGCGCCCGCCGATCTCGTCGCGCGCGGACAGGGCGCCGCCGCGCCGGCCGCGCCTCCGGCTCCGGCCGCCGCGACCCGGTAATATTTCACTCTTCTACCCCGGCGCCAAGCCGGTTAAGGATAAGAGGCGGGACCGTAAGGGCGGGGGATTGTTATGCGTTTTCATCTTGTTGCGATGCTCCTGATGGCGAGCGCGGCGGTTCCGGCCGAGGCCCAGCGCGGCGAAAGCACCGAGCGGCGGGTAGAGCGGCTGGAGCAGGAGCTGCGCGCCGTGCAGCGCCGGGTCTTCCCCGGCGGAGCCCAGGTCGCGCCGGAGATCGAGCAGCAGCGGACCCCGGGGACCCAGGCCGGAGTGCCGGCCACGAGCGCGGTCGCCGACCTCACCGCCCGGGTGGATTCGCTGGAGGCCCAGCTCCGCGAGCTGACCGGCCAGGTCGAGCAGAACGGCAACCGGCTCCGCCAGATCGAGGAGGCGATGAACCGGCTTCGGGACAGTACCGGCGCACGGCTCGACGTTCTGGAGCGCAGCGGGTCGCCGGCGGCCGAGACCCCGCGTTCCTCTTCCTCGTCCACGCCCTCCACCCGGCCGTCCCGGCCCGCGGAGACGGAGGAGGAGGATGAACCCGCCGCCCGGCCTGCCACCGCGGCCACCGGCGACGCGGCCGCCGAAGCGGCCTACAATGCCGGCTTCCGGCTGTGGGAGGCGAAGCGCTACACCGAGGCGCAGAAGGCGCTGGAAGCCGCCGCCAAGCGCTATCCGAAGAGCAAATGGGCGAGCTGGGCGAGCAATCTGGCCGGCCGCGCCTATCTCGACGCGGGCAAGCCGGCCACCGCCGCCAAGGCCTTCCTCGCCAACTACCAGGCCAATCCCAAGGGCGAACGCGCCGCCGACAGCCTCTATTTCCTCGGCCAGGCGCTGGTCAGCCTCGACAAGCCCGCCGACGCCTGCAAGGCCTATGACGAGCTCCAGGACGTCTACGGGGCGACGATGCGCGACTGGCTCAAGCAGCGGCTTCCCGCGGCCCGAACGCAGGCGAAGTGCCGATAGCCAATCCTCCCCGAGCTTGCTCGGAGAGGGGGACCACCCGAAGGGTGGTGGAGGGGTAAAAGGCGCTGGCCTTGCCGGCTCGCGATCGATCTTCCGACACCGGCGCCAGCTACCCCTCCACCATGCTTCGCATGGTCCCCCTGCCCATCCGCTTCGCGGCCAGGGAGGATCAAGTAGCCCTCTTCTCGATCTCCACGGCGCGCGCTTCATAATCGTCGGCCATGCCGTTCAGCGTCTCCACCACGTCCGGGGTGACGATGCCTCGGGCAAGTCGGCGGCAGCGGCGGGCCTGCTCCCTCAGGAAGGCGGCGTCATCGCTCATGGAGCGCTCAGCGAAAAAAGCGTTGCGGACGTTCCCCGCGGAGCGACAGGGGGTGTTTTGCGGCGGACCTTACGCAACCGATACGGTTCAAGGTCCCGGCCCCTCGCGCCACTCGCCGCAAGGCATGCCCCCGCCCTTCCGGACACGATTGAAACACTTCTCGCGAGCACGCGACATCGGCCGGAAATGCGGCTGACGCAAATGCCCTCCAGCCGCGGGCCAGCCCGGCCGGCGGCCGGCTTTTCGCCGGGATGACGACAATGAAATCGACAGGGGTGAGATCATGAGGATGAAGATGGCCTGGACTGGGGCGGCGATCGCCGCGCTCGCGGCGGGAGGAGCCGCGCTGAGCCAGGCGCGGGGCGGCGGCGGCACCACCGTCTACTGGATGAGCGCGGACACCTCTTCGGGCTTCGCCGCCATGGCGGGCGGCGGCGCGCGGCCTGGCGCCGGCTCGGCGATGAGCTCGATGCTCGGCGGCCGCGGCGGCCGTTCCTCTTATGCCCACAGCCTCACCCTCCAGCTCGGGAGCCCGCGCCGGGCTCCGGGCGCTCCGCAAGCCGAGCATATCCCGCCCGCGGGGCTCCAGGCCGGTCAAAGCCTTCCGCTGCTCACCCCTCAGTCGGCGCCGCGAGCCGCCGCTCCGGCCCAGCCCTGGGCCGGGGGGGAGCGCCCGCGCGGCCGGATGCTGATCTACTGGGGCTGCGGGGAAAAGGCGCGGCCGGGCCAGCCCGCGGTGATCGACTTCGCGTCGATGGCGGCGGGCCGGATGCCGCCCGCTTTCGCCAACATGGCGCTCAAGCCGATGGTCCCGCCCTCGGCGGCGACCTCCGCGACCTATGGCCAATGGCCGAACGAGCGAACGCAAACCCATGTGCCGGCGGCCGGGTCGCTGGTGGGCGAGCATGTCGTGCGCGGCAATTATTCGCCCGAGATCCGCTTCTCGCTCGCCGCCGGCCAGGATTTCCTCGCGCCGGTCACTCTGACCTCCAGCAGCGCCGGCGCTTCGGGCTCGATCCCGCTCGTCTGGCGGCCGGTTCCCGGCGCCCGCGCCTGGTTCGGCTCGGTGATGGGCGCGGCCGAGAACGGCGACTTCATCATCTGGACCTCGTCCGAGAGCCAGGCGGCGATGATGGCTTTCGACCATGTCGCCGACCAGGACATCGCCCGCCTGGTCCAGAGCCGGGTGCTGATGCCGGCGGCGGCGGACCGCTGCACCGTCCCGGCCGAGGTCGCCCGGGCGGCGCCGCATTCGATGCTCAGCCTGATCGCCTTCGGCCCGGAGAGCAACTTCTCGCAGCCTCGCCCGGCGGCCGCGCCGCGCGCCTGGCGGCCGGAATGGACGGTCAAGCTGCGCACGAAATCGACCCACATGGGAATGCTCGGGATGGACATGCCGGTGATGGACGACGGCGACGGCGGGGAGTCGGACGAGGCGGAGAGCCGGCCCCGGACCAAGAAGGAGAAGCTCCGCAAGGGGCTTGGGAGGATATTGGGGCAGTGATTTGCCTCCCCATGCTTCGCATGGGGAGGCAGATGGTCAGAAGAACAGCTTCCTCACGCTGAGCCGCACCGATCTCCCGAGCGGGTCGAGATAGCCGGGCTGGTAGCCGAGCGGAGTGGCGCCGAGGCGGTCGCGGACCTGCTGGCGGGCGTCGAACAGATTGTCGATCGACAGGCTCACGCGCATGCCGCGCAGGAACGGGCGCTCGCGGGCGAAGGGCTGGAGGCCGAGATCGGCGAACAGGCGCAGGTTGACCGTCGCAAAATCGTCGAAGAACAGATCGTCCCCGGTGCCGCCGCCGGGAAGCGCTCCGCCGACGACGGAGGTGGCGCTCTGCCAGTTGGCGGTGACACGCGCTCCAAGCCCGTTCCTGAACAGGCCCCCCTGGAATTCGAGCTCGTGACGGGGACGGCCGCCGCGGCTGCTTCCGGCGGAGCCGCCGAGGAAGTCGAGCTCCGGCACTCCCGGGCGGATCAGCACTGAGTCGGTGAAGTGCCAGCTATGGTAGAGGGCGAGCTGGAGCCGTCCGTCGCCGGGGCCGCCGCCGAAGCCGCCGCGGCCTCCGCCAAAGCCTCCCCTGCCTCCGCCGAAGCCGCCGCGTCCGCCGCCGCCGCCGCCGGCGCGGCGCTCGCCCTGCGCCCCCGGGCCCTGAGCGCCCTCGCCCTGCGGCCGCTGCCCCGGCGCGGCCTCACCGCCCCGCCTTCCGCCCGCCGCCCCTCCGGGCGCTCCCGGCGCTCCGGGCGCCCCGGCGGCGCCCTGGCCGCGGCCGAAGCGGCCCCGGCCCTGGCCCGGCTGAGGCTGCGGCCCGACCGGCAGGGTGAGGTTGAAGCCCCAGCGAAGCTCCGACCGCTCGGCTCGGGCGAAATTGACCGGACGGGTGTCGATGAGGAGCAGGCGCCCGTCCCCGCCGCGCTGGAAGCGCTTGGGGAACGCCGCCTCGATCTCCGCGGTCGCGGCGGGGAAGGCGGAGATGGCGTCGACGATCCGGCTCGATGTGTAGTTGGCGCTGATCGACAGGTCCTTGTCCGAAATCGGCCGGACGTTGGCGCCGAGCTTCCATACCCGCCGGTTGTCGGCGATCAGCGCCGGATTGCCGCCGTCGATCCGCGTCACTTCCACCGTCTCGCCGCGAACGAAGTCGAACACCCTCACTCCCGGCGTCTGCTGCATCGGATCGCCGAGCTGCTGCATCGAAGGCGCGCCGTCCTCGTCGGTCACGGAGGCGATCAGGCTGACCTGCGATATGGGCGACCAGTTGATTCCGGCGCCCAGCGTGCGCAGGGTTCCGAAATCCGAAAGATGCTCGACCTCGGCGTTGAGGTTCGCGGAGAGGTTGCCGAGCGCGCTCAGAACGCCCCGGCGGCGGCTGGCGATCGGAATGTCGACATTGGCCTGCGCGTGCGCGCGGGTGCGGGAAAGCTCTCGCACGGTGAAGATGCCGCCGCGCTCGGAATGGCTGTCGAGGCCGCGGGCGTCGAAGCCGGCGCGGGCCGCGGCGGTGACGCTCCCGCCGGGAAGCTCGAGCAGCGGCCCGTTCATCAAGAGCTCGGCATTGCCGATCTGGCTGACGGAGCGGGAGCGGTCGATCCCGAAATTGGTCTGGGTCTCGCTTTCGCTCGCGCTCCGGTCGAGATTGCCGGTCAGGGTCCATTGCCAGGGAGAGAGCGCCCCGTTGAGCGAAAAGCCGAGATGGCCGGCTCGGGTGTCGCTCTCCCGCCGAAGCCCCGGGGGAACGAGGCTCGGCCGCGGCAGCCCGAGGAAGGCGGTGGTCGAATTGACGTCGAAAGTGCCGTTCAAGGTGGCGGAGACGGTCTCGGAGACGGATCGGGCAAGGGTTCCGCTGAGCTCCAGCCGGTCGGTCCGCGGGAGCAGGGTGCGGTAGCGGCCGAGCTCGATCCCGGCGACCGGCTCGGCCTGGACGATGTCCCGCTCGCTCTCGAAGAGCGGCTCGGCGCGGCGGAACTCGGCGCCCAGGTTGATCCGGCCCGCCCGGTTGATCTGGAGGTAGTTGAGCTCGGCGCCGTAGGATTCGCGGCCGCCGCCGGTGGCGACCCCGGCCTGGACCTCGGCGGTATAGGCGTCGAAGCGGCGCCTGAGGACGAAGTTCACCACCCGCTGGTCCGCCCGGTAGCCATATTTGAGCGCGACTTCCTCGGGCAGGACGTCGATCCGCACGATCGCTTCGGGCGGGATGTCGCGGATCTCGGCGAATCCCGAGACCCGGCGGCCGTTGAGGAGGACGACCGGCCGGCCTTCCTCGCGGCCGCGGCCGCTTCGGGTCTGGGGCGCGATCGCTTCGAGCAATTCGGTGATGCTGCCGGCGCCCAGCGCCCGGATCTCGCGGCGGTCGAACTGCACTTCGGGCTGGATGTCGCCGATCACCGCTCCGCGCTGACGCTGGCCGGTGACGACGATCGTCTCGCCTTCCTCGTCGAGCTCCTCTTCCGGGTCCCCGGGATCGGCGGCCTGTGCGGTGGACTCGGGCTCCGCCGGCTCCGCCAGGGGCGGCGCCGGGGCCGGCGGAGCCGGAACGGCCGTTTCGCGCGGCGGCGCTTCCTGCGCGAGGAGCGGAGCCGAAGCCGCTCCGGCGAGAAGGGCGATTGCGAGGGCTTTGCGGGATATCACGGGGACTGCCTTTTGCTCTTTCGGACCCGACAGGGCTTGGACCGGGCGGTGAGCCAGAACGGCTGAACGGCTTCTGTATCCCGGCTTATCCTGCGGTTAAGGTGGCGAATGGCCGCATTCCCGCCTCCCCATCTCGTCGAGCGCTTCAGGCGCGACCTCGACGCCGTCGCCGGGCCGGAGCCGGGGGCGGTCGCGATCGCCGTCTCGGGAGGGCCGGACAGCCTCGCCTTGCTGCTTCTCGCCCGGGCCGCGCTTCCGGGGCGGGTCGGCGCGGCGACGGTCGATCATGGCCTGCGCGCCGAAGCCGCCGCGGAGGCGGAGGCGGTGGCGGGCCTCTGCCGCCAACTCGATGTGCCCCATTCCATCCTCAGGCCCCGGGTCGAGCCGGCGGGGGAGGGGCTCCAGGCGGCGGCGCGGGCGGCGCGCTATTGCGCGCTGGCGGAGTGGATGGACCGGCAGGGGCTCTCCACCCTGCTCACCGGCCATCATTGCGACGACCAGGCGGAAACCTTGCTGATGCGGCTCAACCGGGGGTCGGGAGTCGCCGGCCTCGCCGGGGTGAGGGCCGCCGCGCCGGTGCCGGGAACGGACGGAAGGCTGGCGCTGTGCCGCCCGCTGCTCGCCTGGCGGCACAGCGAGCTGCAGGCGGTCGTCGAGGCGGCCGGCGTGGAGGCGGCCCGGGATCCGGGCAACGAGGACGAGGCCTTCGACAGGGCGCGGGTCCGGCGCCGCCTCCGCGAGGCGCCGTGGCTCGATCCCGCCGCCCTCGCCCGGAGCGCCGCCTTGCTCGCGGAGGCGGAGGCGGCTCTCGAGTGGACGGCCCGACCCCTGTTCGCGGCTCGGGCGGACCTGGAGGACGGCGCCGTGACCCTTCGGCCCGGCGGGCTTCCGCCCGAGCTTCTTCGCCGCCTCGTCCTTCGCTGCCTGCGCCACGTGGCGCCGGCGGCGCAGCCGCGCGGCGAGGCGCTCGCTGCCTTTACCGAGCGGCTTCAGGCGGGCGCCGCCGCCACCTTGAGCGGGGTCAAGGCGACGGGCGGCGCATGCTGGCGCTTCGAGGCCGCCCCACCGCGGCGGGGCTAACTCCTCTCCCGCTTTTCGCGGGAGAGGGGGGACCCAGGCCGGAGGCTTGGGGGGTGAGGGTCTTGCCGACTCCGGGGTACAGACCCTCACCTCCCACCGCTTCGCGGCGGGCCCCTCCTCTCCCGCGAAAAGCGGGAGAGGTCCGCCCGGCGGGGATCGACTCCCGCGGCTCCGGGTTGAAGCGGCATGCGGCGCCTGCTCCTTCTCCTCGTCCCGCTCCTCCTGCCCGCCTGCGGCGGGGCGGGGGAGGACGATCGCCCGCGCGCGAACAGCGCCGAGGAGCTCGAGAACCGGCTCGAGAAGCTTGCCGACCGGACGACCGAGGAGATCGAGCCCGCCCCTCGTCTCGCGATCCTCAAGGAGCCGGACCTGGGAGCGGAGTTCCGGGCCAACCCCGCCTGCCGGCTTCACCGCGACGGCCGCCTGCTGCTGGTGGTCAATGCCGCCGGAGCGGTCGCCCGGATCGACGGCCGGCGAGTCGCGCTCGCGGTTTCGGGCCCGGTCGGTCCCACGGGGGGCTACTTCACCGCTCCCGGAGTGACCGTCAGCGTCGGGCGGGTGGAATCCTCCACTCCGGGCGCCGCGGAATACGGGCAGGGCTGGCCGGCCCGGGCCACGATCGGAGGCGACGAGCAGCGGCCGATCGAGAAGCTCGAAGCGACGTGGATCTGCGTCGGCCGAGAAAATCGGGACAGGCTTTAGCGCGCGGGCCGGACGAATTGCGAGGGTCTAGAGCGCCGGACGTTAAATCCGCGTCGTCGTCCCGGGCTTGACCCGGGATCCACCTTCTTCCTGGCCGTCGCGGCAAGGTAAGGTGGATGCCGGATCAAGTCCGGCATGACGAGGCGGGCCGCTTCCGTGCGAACAGGACGACTCTACAGCGCCGGACGTTGAATTTGCATCGTCGTCCCGGGCTTGACCCGGGATCCACCTTCTTCCTGGCCGTCGCGGCAAGGTAAGGTGGATGCCGGATCAAGGCCGGCATGACGAGGTGGGCCGCTTCCGTGCGAACAGGACGGGGTACTTGCCTGGGCACCGGTGATTCCCCTGCGCGGGCAATTTCATTGCGGACAGTCCGGATCGTCAGCAAAGGAGGCGCGTGGCCAGCACCCTGACGATCGCCGTCAAACCTGCGTCCGAAACGAACGCGCTCCAGGCGCGGCTGTTGATCGACGGAAAGGATTGGCTGGGACCGGGGGTTGCGGGCCTGGACCCGGAGATGCTCGAAGCCGAGCTTCTGGGTAAGGGCGCGGGGCCTCTCCTCGTCGGCCGGTGCTGGTGCGGCACGATCGGATGCAACGACGTCAGGGTCGAAGTGACGCGGAACAAGGCGTACGTTCATTGGTCGGGTTCCAACGCGGCCGGCCTCGTCTTCATCGCGGCTCGATACGACTTGGAGCTCGCCCGCTTCGCCCGGGATAAATCGTGGGAGCCCCTCGAGCGCATGGTCGCGCGGGAGATCGAGCATCTTTTTCGAGGGACGGGCATAAGGCGCGGTTTCGAGTTCCAGCGGGCCTGGACGAGCCGGCAGGAGGTGAACCTGGTGTTCGGCAAAGGCGACCGGCACAAGACCCTGAGGTTCCGCTGGGACGGAACCAGCCTTGCGGACGCCGTCAACCGCGCAAGATTGTTCCGGGCGGAGCGGCTTCCCCACTGCGACTAGGCGATGCGACCTGCGGACGGCCGACGCTCGCCGCCGCGAAGCGGCAACCTGTTCCTCTACGTCGCGCCTTCGCGCCTTCGCGCCTTCCACTCGAAAAACAGGTTCGCACGGCGCCTGAAGGAAAACACCGGAAGCACCGCGGCCGGCTACCCGGAGCACGCCGTGACAGCGCCGTGTTCATGGATCCCGGATCAAGTCCGGGATGACGGTTTTGGTTTCGCCGCTTCCCAGCCTCCCCGCCTTCCGCCTCTCGACCCCTCCGTGTTCAACCCTTCCACCCCCCCCCCACTCACCTGTGGATAGAACAGGTCCGGAACCTTGCCCCCGCCGCGCCCCTCCTCCTATACCTCCCCCATGTCAGACCTGTTCGCGTCCACCGCCGCCCCCTCCGCCGAATATGACGCCCATTCGATCGAGGTGCTGGAGGGACTCGAGCCCGTTCGGCGGCGGCCGGGGATGTATATCGGCGGAATCGACGAGCGGGCGCTTCACCATCTCGCCGCCGAAGTGCTCGACAATGCGATGGACGAGGCGGTGGCGGGCTTCGCCACCCGGATCGAGGTCACGCTCGAGGCGGTCGAAGGGACGGCCGGGCGGCTCACCGTCACCGACAACGGCCGCGGCATCCCGATCGACGAGCATCCGCGCTATCCGGGCAAGTCGGCGCTCGAGGTGATCCTCACCATGCTCCATTCGGGCGGCAAGTTCTCGAACAAGGCCTATGCGACCTCCGGCGGCCTCCACGGCGTCGGAGTGAGCGTCGTCAACGCCTTGTCGAGCGAGACGGTGATCGAGGTCGCCAAGAACAAGGAGCTGTGGCGCCAGACCTATTCGCGAGGCGAGCCGACCTCGAAGCTGGAGCCGCGGGGGCCTACCCAGAACCGCCGCGGCACCAGCATCAGCTTCGTCCCCGACACCGAGATCTTCGGCGACGACGCAAGGTTCAAGCCGGCGCGGCTCTACCGGCTCGCCCGCTCCAAGGCCTATCTGTTCGCCGGAGTCGAGATCCGCTGGCGCTGCGATCCTTCGCTGGTCGAGGGCGACACGCCCGCCGAGGCGGTCTTCCAGTTTCCCGGCGGCCTCGCCGATCATCTCAGGGAGCAGATCGGGGAGCGCAATTGCGCGACCAGCGACTTCTTCTCGGGCCGGCAGGACTTTCCGGGCGGACAGGGCCTGGTCGAATGGGCGGTGGCCTGGCCCTTGTGGACGGACGGCGGCTCCTCTTATTATTGCAACACCATCCCCACCCCGGACGGAGGCACTCACGAGCAGGGGATCAGGGCGGCGCTGACCCGCGGGATCCGGGCCTTCGCCGAGCTCACCGGCCAGCAGAAGAAGGCGAAGGAGGTCCAGGCGGAGGACGTGGTCGGCGGCGCCGAGGTGATGCTCTCCGTCTTCATCCGCGAGCCCCAGTTCCAGAGCCAGACCAAGGACCGGCTGACCAGCCCGGACGCGGCCCGGCTGGTCGAGGCGGCAGTCCGCGACCATTTCGACCATTATCTCGCCGACAACATGGAGCGGGGGCGGGCGCTCCTCGCCTTCGTCCTCGACCGGATGGACGAGCGGCTGAAGCGGCGGGCGGAGCGGGAGATCAAGCGCAAGACGGCGACCAGCGGGCGCAAGGTGCGGCTTCCCGGCAAGCTCACCGACTGCGCCAACGCCGACGATCCCGCGGGCACCGAATTGTTCATCGTCGAGGGCGACAGCGCGGGCGGCTCCGCCAAGCAGGCGCGCGACCGCAAGACCCAGGCGATCCTTCCGATCCGCGGCAAGATACTGAACGTCGCGTCCGCCAGCGCCGACAAGATCCGCGGCAACCAGGAGATCGCCGACCTCACGCTCGCCCTGGGCTGCGGCACCCGCGAACGCTGCGATCCGGCGCAGCTGCGCTATGACCGGATCATCATCATGACCGACGCCGACGTCGACGGCGCCCACATCGCGACCCTCCTCATGACCTTCTTCTACAACGAAATGGCCAAGATCGTCGAAGACGGCTCCCTCTATCTGGCCCAGCCGCCGCTCTATCGCCTCTCGTCCGGACCGACCGTCGCTTATGCGCGCGACGACGCCCATCGCGGCGAGCTCGAGGCCAGCCTGTTCAAGGGCAAGAAGGTCGAGATCAGCCGGTTCAAGGGCCTGGGCGAAATGAACCCGTCGCAGCTGCGGGAGACGACGATGGATCCCAAGAGCCGTTCCCTGATCCGGGTAACCCTGCCCGACGGCTACCAGCAGCAGCATCCGGTGCGCGACCTGGTCGACCGGCTGATGGGCCGCAATCCGGAGCACCGCTTCAACTTCATCCAGAACCACGCCGCCGAGATCGCGGAGGAGGAGATCGACGCGTGAGCGAAGCGGGCGCCCGGTCGCGCGGCTTGCGCCACTGGCTCCCGCTGCTTCTGCTTCTGGCCTTCGCGTGGACCGGGACGGCGGCGGCGGCGGAGCCCTCCCCGGACTTCGTCCGCCGAGCCGACGAGCTGGTTCGGCTGCTGAACGCGCAGCTTCCTCCCGACCGGCTGTTCTCACCGGCCTTCCTGGCGCAGGTGCCCGCTCAGCAGGTCACCGCCATCTCCGCCCAGCTGAGGTCGAGCCACGGCCCCGCCCGCCGGGTGAGCCGGATCGAGGCGGCCACTCCAACCACCGGGCTCGTCCTGATCGCCTTCGAAAGGGCGGTGGTCCGGATGCAGATGGCGATCGACCCGAAGCCTCCGCACCCGATCGAGGGACTTCTCGTGTCGGGCGCCGAATCCTCCGCTCCCGACGTTGCGACCCTCTTGGGGGAGATCGTCGGCCTGCCGGGCGACGTTTCCCTGGCCGCGGCCCGGCTGGAGGAGTCCGGGCCGGCCGACTTCCTCACCCAGAAGGCGGACCGGCCGATGGCGATCGGATCGGCGTTCAAGCTGTTCGTCCTGGCGGAGCTGGTCCGATCGATAAGGGCGGGCGAGCGGCGGTGGAGCGACGTCGTCCCGCTCGGGCCCCCTTCCCTGCCCTCGGGCCTCCTTCAGGACTGGCCGAAAGGCTCTCCCCTCACTCTCCACACGCTGGCCGCGCTGATGATATCGAGGAGCGACAACAGCGCCACGGATACCCTGCTCGCGGTGCTCGGGCGGGAGAAGGTCGAAGGCCTGTTGCCGGCGCTGGGCGTGCGCGCGGCGGAGCGCAACCGGCCGCTTCTGTCGACCCGGGAGGCTTTCGCCCTCAAGCTCGGCGATCCGGCGCTGCTCGCCCGGTGGAAATCCGCCGACGAAGGCGGCCGGCGTGCGCTGCTGCCGCGGCTCGCGGGAATCGAGGCGGCGAAGCTGGACCCGCTCCGTCTGGCGAGCCGCCCCATCGAAATCGCCGGCGTCGAATGGTTCGCCTCTCCATCGGACCTCGTGCGGACACTCGACTGGCTCCGGCGCAACGGCGATTCCACCGCGCTCGACATCCTGGCGATCGTTCCGGGGGCCGGATCCGAACCGGCCCGGGGCTTCTCCTATCTCGGCTTCAAGGGCGGCTCGGAGCCTGGAGTGCTCAACCTCAGCTTCCTGCTGAAGACCCGGCAGGGCCGCTGGATCGCGTTGGCGGCGACCTGGAACAACGAGGCGGCCCCACTCGACGAGGCGAGGTTCGCCGCTCTGATGAGCCGGCTGGTCGGCCTGATGCGCTGACCGGCCCCGATCAGCGGCCGCTCGCCTCGCGCGACCGGCGAAGCGCCTCCGCCTCCTTGGCGAGCTTCTCGCGCGAAGCCTTCAGCGCCGCGACGCCGGTGGCTTCCTTCTGGCAGAAGGCGCGGCCGGTCTCGTCGAGCTTCGCAGGCGCGTCGATGCAGCGGCCGTAGGCGATGGCGCGGGGGATGAGATCGAGCGGCTCCGGCGACGGATCCTTCCGCTCGATCACCGGCCGAATCGCGGTCAAGAAGGTGCGCCAGCCGCGGGCGCGGGCCTGCGCGCTCCCGCCGGCCGAGGATTCGAGGCCGGCGACGGGAACCTTGTCCAGACGCGCAAGCGCCTCGTCGAACCGGCCGAGCTCGCGCAGCGCATTCACCGCGCGCCCTTCCATTCCGACCCAGTTGAGATCCCCCGGACGCGGCGGCACCTTCGCCGAGGCCTCGGCAAGCTCCGTCAGATAACGCTTCCTGAGCTCCGGCCGGCCGTCCGCCTCCCAGCCCGCCTGCAGCAGGGCCCACAGGTAGCGCTCGGGGGGCTCGCCGATCTCCCGCATCAGCCAGTAGGCGCGGTAATATTGGGTCTCCTCCTTGCGGAGGGCCTTGTAGGGGGCCGAGAGAATCAGCGGCTCGAGCTTCGCCACGTCCTCCGGCCCATAGTCCTTGTAGAAGACCAGCCCGTTGTCGGGGCATTCGGGCAGGGTGAGCGGGAATTTGACGTTGCCGTACGGCCGTCCGTCCGGCCGCTCGCCCCGGACGACGGGCGGCGCGACCTGGACGAACGGGAAGCTTCCGCCGCCGATCGGGCAGGTCATCGTGCGCGCCGCCGGAGCGGCCGGAGCCGCCTTCTGGGCGTCGGCCGCCGAGGAGCCGAGAGCGGCAAAGGCCGCGGCGAGGAAGAATGTACGCATTGCAATACTCCGGTGAGGCGCAGGGGCTTCTAGACTATGTCCTGTCGAGCTGGGATCGTCACCCCGGACTTGATCCGGGGTCCACCTTCTTCACCTCGCTGCCGGAGAAGTGAAAGGGTGGGTGCCGGATCAAGTCCGGCATGACGAGGCGGGCCGCTTCCGTCCAGACAGGACGGATCCTAAACCGCCGTCCGCCTGAATTGAACCTGCACGTCCTTCGATACGCCGGTTCGACCAGCTCACCGGCTACTCAGGATGACCGGTCATGCTCTCCCGCTCGTCCTGAGTAGGGGCTGAGCCTGGCGAAGACCGTATCGAAGGACGTATTTAGGGACCCGCCTAGCTCGTCACCGCCGGGGCGACGAGCGGGAAGCGGGGAATGGCGGCTTCGAACCCGCGTCCGTCAGCCGCGACCATCCGGTAATGGCCTTCCATCCACCCGGTAGGCGTGGGCAGTGGGCAACCCGAGACATAGTCAAAGGACCCTCCGGGCTCGATCACCGGCTGCTCTCCGACGACTCCCTCGCCCTGCACCTGGTGGCGGCCGCCGCGGGCGTCGGCGATCGTCCATTCGCGGCTGATCAGCTGAACCGCGCCGCGGGCGCCGTTCTCGATGCGGACGTGATAGGCCCAGAACCAACGGCCCCGGCCGGGCTCGGACTGTTCGGGCAGGAAGCTGACCGCGACCCGGACGGTGATGTCGCCAGTCGTGGCGCTGTGGGGAAAGAGGCTTTTCACAAGCGCTTCCCTCTACTTATCGGCTCCGCGCGTCAATCGCTTGCGCGGCCGCGCGCGATCCGCGAAGAAGCGCCTGCGATGGCGAGAGACTGGAGCCCGGCGAGCTGGCGCGGCCACGAAGCGCGGCAGCAACCCGCTTATCCGGACGCCGAGGCGCTGGTCGCGGCGTCGAGGGAGCTCGCGGCCTACCCGCCCCTGGTCGCCGCCGCCGAGGCCCACGCCCTCAAGTCGGCGCTCGCCGAGGCGCAGGCGGGGCGCGCCTTCCTGCTCCAGGGCGGCGACTGCGCGGAGAGCTTCGCCGAATTCGCGCCCGAGAACGTCCGCCTCAACGCCGGACTGATCGCAACCGTGGCCTCCCGCCTGGAGGAGGCGAGCGGAGTGCCCGCCGTCCGGGTCGCCCGGATCGCGGGCCAGTTCGCCAAGCCGCGGTCTCGCGCCTTCGAACGGAAGGGCGGGCGCCGGCTGCCCGTCTATCGCGGCGACATCGTCAACGGCGCCGAGTTCGACGAGCCGTCGCGGCGGGCCCAGCCGGAGCGCATGTTCCGCGCTTACGCCCAGTCGGCGGCGACCCTGAGCCATCTTTCGGCCAGCGCCGGCCGCACTCCGGTCTGGACCAGCCACGAGGCTCTCCTTCTCCCCTATGAGGAAGCGCTGGTGCGCCGCGACGGCGCCGGCTGGTACGGCAGCTCGGCCCCCTTCCTCTGGATCGGCGACCGCACCCGCTTCGACGGCTCCGCCCATGTCGAGCTGCTTCGCGGTCTCACCAACCCGGTCGGCGTCAAATGCGGCCCTTCCCTGACCAGCGACCTGCTGCTTCGCCTGCTCGACCGGCTGAACGCGGTCCGCGAGGCGGGACGGATCACGCTCATCGCCCGGATGGGCGCTTGGCGGCTCGGACAGGTGCTCCCGCCCTTGCTTCGCGCCGTCCGGGCGGAGGGGCATCCGGTGCTCTGGTGCTGCGATCCGATGCACGGCAACACGATCAGGCTCCGCAACGGCTACAAGACCCGGCCGATGGCGCGAGTGCTGGCGGAAGTGGACAATTTCTTCGAGGCCTGCCGGGCGGAGGGGGCGCACCCGGGCGGCCTTCATCTGGAGATGACCGGGCACGACGTCGCCGAATGCACCGGCGGCGCCGGCGGCCCCACCGAGCGGGACCTCCCGGCCGGTTACAAGAGCCAGTGCGACCCGAGGCTCAACCCGGCCCAGGCCCTGGAGGTGGCGGAGCGCGTCGCGGGCGAACTCCGGCGCGCCCGAGACGCCGAGGCGGCCTGACCGTCACCCCCGGCCAAGGCCCGGGCCGTCGTGGAGACCCGCCGTGACTAGGTCGTATCGACATTCAGCCTCGGTATTTTCAATCCTCCCCTGCACTCGCTGGGGAGGGGGACCATGCGAACCATGGTGGAGGGGCCCTTTCTAACTCCCAAGAACCCCTCACCAGGCTGCGCCTGGTCCCCCTCCCCCGGACATCCGGGGGAGGACTTAGGAGCGGACCAGCGCCGGGTGAATTTTGATACGACCTTAGCCCCCGCCGTCCCCGCTCCCGGAGGATCACTCCGCCCTCGCCACTTCCAGCATACCGGCCGGGCACGGCCCCAGCAGCTCGCGGGCCGATCCGCTGCCGTCCAGCCAGGAGGCCCAGCTTTCCGCGGCAAGCACGGCCACCTGGCGATGATGGTACGGAGTGACGTCCGGGCCCGGCTCGGTCGTCAGCATCGTGAAGGCCTCGCCCGTATCGGTCGACCGCCACAGTCCGGCGATGCAGAACCAGTCGCGGCCCGGCATCGTGAACAGCCACCTGTCCTTGCGCTTGTCGGCTCTGGGCGCCTTCGGCGTGGTGAATTCGTAGAAGCCGTCGGTGACGATGAGGCAGCGGCCGCCTCTGTCCGAATTGCCGAACTCCCGCCCGTCGGAACGGAAATTGTAGACGGGCTTGCCGCCGGGGCCGGGCCAGCTCCAGCGCCGCTGGACCAGCTCCCCGGCGCCTTCGCCCCAGCGCACGATCGGCGCCCGGTCGGTGATCCGGATCTCGGCGCGCGGCTCGGCATTGGGCATTCCCTCTGGGAAGCGCAGAGGAATGCGAAGCTGGTCGAACGCCGCGGCGATGGCGTCCGGCGCGACCTTGTTGCTGTAGAGATTGCACATGCACCGGCTCCCTAAAGCGCCGGCCGCGCCTTCGCCAGCTTGACAGCGCAAGGCGCTCCACCGATATGCGCGCTTCGCAAAGCGCATCGGCCCCTTCGTCTAGCGGTCTAGGACGTCGCCCTCTCACGGCGAAAACACGGGTTCGAGTCCCGTAGGGGTCACCAGCCGAATCGATCGCGGCGTTAACCAGGCCTCTGCGCGGATTCGCCGACGCCCTGCTGCTTCGTCGATCTGGTCCTTTTCGGCTTCACACCGCCTGTGCGGGCATGTCGGTGACCGAACTGATTGCCGCTGCTTCGCGGCGGCGCTGGGTGAGACCCATCACGACCAGCCCCACCCCCGCGACCGCGAAGCTGATGGCCAGCAGGACTCCGAAGCTCATGACGATGCTCCGGTGGGGCGGGAGCATGTCGAATCTCTCAGTCACCGGCGCGCCAGGCAGACCCGGTGATGCCCGAGCCTTACACTTCGAACTTGAAGATAACTTAAATCATGCACCAACTATTCCAGGTTACCGCAAGGTGGCGTCAGGCATCGTCGCTTATCGGGAACAGGAAATATCCGCGCTCCGAAACGCCGCGCGCGATCTGGAGAGACGTTGCGCCGACGCGGCGGTCGGCGGGTGAGACGACAACCTCTTTCGCATAGATCCACTCGGAGCCGTGTCGCGGCAGGTTCTCGCCGCTGGCGTCCGTCGTCAGCGCGCCCCTCCAGCTGTCCGCCTTCACGAACTTGTGGAGAAGCAAGCCGGGAGCGGCGGCAGGCATCTCCCCATCCGGAAGTGCGCCTGCCGCCCCGACGATCGTCATCTTATCGCCCATTCGACGTCCCTCAGAAGTTCATTCCGCCCATTCCGCCGCCCGAAGCGGAGGCGCCGGCAGGCTCGTCCTCCTGCAATTCGGCCACCGCCGCTTCGGTCGTGATGAGGAGACCCGCAACCGACGCCGCGTCCTGAAGCGCCGAGCGAACCACCTTGGTGGGATCGATGACTCCGGCCGTGACGAGATCCTCATAGACGTCCGTCTGGGCGTTGAAGCCGAACGTCCCGCTCGCCTGGTCCATCAGCTTGCCGGCGACCACGGCTCCGTCGAAGCCGGCATTCTCGGCGATCTGGCGCAAGGGCGCCTGGAGCGCCCGGCGGACGATGTCGATTCCGCGGGTCTGCTCGTCGTTTGCGCCCGCAAGGCCGTCCAGAGCCCTGGAGGCGTAGAGAAGCGCGGTGCCGCCGCCTGGGACGATCCCCTCTTCGACGGCGGCGCGGGTGGCGCTGAGCGCGTCGTCGACTCGGTCCTTGCGCTCCTTCACTTCCAGCTCCGAGGACCCGCCGACCTTGATGATCGCGACTCCGCCCGCCAGCTTGGCGAGGCGCTCCTGGAGCTTCTCCATGTCATATTCGCTGTCGGAGCGCTCGATCTGGCCGCGGATCGCATCGACGCGGGCCTTGATGGCTTCCGAGGTGCCGGCGCCGTCGACGACGGTGGTCTTGTCCTTGTCGATGCTCACCCGCTTCGCTGTGCCGAGCATGTCGAGGGTCACCGTCTCGAGCTTGATGCCGAGATCCTCGGTGATGACCTGGCCATCGGTCAGGATGGCCATGTCCTCGAGCATCGCCTTGCGGCGGTCGCCGAAGCCCGGCGCCTTGACGGCCGCGACCTTGAGGCCGCCGCGGAGCTTGTTGACGACGAGCGTGGCCAGGGCCTCGCCCTCGATGTCCTCGGCGATGATGAGGAGCGGACGGCCCGACTGGGCGACGGCTTCCAGGATCGGGAGCATCGCCTGGAGGTTCGACAGCTTCTTCTCGTGGAGAAGGATGTAGGGGTCGGCGAGCTCGACGTGCATCTTCTCGGCATTGGTGATGAAATAGGGGCTGAGATAGCCGCGGTCGAACTGCATGCCCTCGACGACCTCGAGCTCGAACTCGAGGCCCTTGGCTTCCTCGACGGTGATGACGCCTTCCTTGCCGACCTTCTCCATCGCCTCGGCGATCTTCTCGCCGACGACGGTGTCGCCATTGGCGGAGATGATCCCGACCTGGGCGATTTCGTTGTTGCTCGACACCGGCTTCGAGCGCGCCTTGAGGTCCTCGACGACGCTGAGCACCGCGAGGTCGATGCCGCGCTTCAGGTCCATCGGGTTCACCCCGGCCGAAACGGATTTCATGCCTTCGCGGACGATCGCCTGGGCGAGGACGGTCGCGGTGGTGGTGCCGTCGCCGGCGTGATCGTGGGTCCTCGACGCGACCGACCGCAACATCTGCGCGCCCATATTCTCGAACTTGTCGTGGAGATCGATCTCCTTGGCGACGGTCACTCCGTCCTTGGTGATGCGCGGCGCGCCATAGCTCTTGTCCAGAAGGACGGTGCGGCCCTTGGGGCCGAGGGTCACCTTGACCGCGTTGGCGAGAATGTCGACTCCGCGGGTGATGCTTTCGCGAGCGTCGCGGGAGAATTTGACGTCTTTGGCGGCCATTGTGGTGGTCCTTGATTTGGTCACGTCACCCCGGCGGAAGCCGGAGCCTTGTTGGAAAATTTACGTCACCCCGGCGAAAGCCGGGGCCTCGTGGGGTGAAGAGCGGGGTGCCTTTCCTCCCTGGGATCCCGGCTTTCGCCGGGATGACGATCAGGTCAGCCGACAATTCCCAGGATGTCGCTTTCCTTCATGATGAGCAGGTCCTCGCCGTCGAGCTTGATCTCGGTGCCGGACCATTTGCCGAACAGGATCTTCTCGCCCGCCCTGACGTCGAGCGGAGTGACGGTGCCGTCCTCGCCGCGGATGCCGGAGCCGACGGAGACGATCTCGCCTTCCTGCGGCTTTTCCTTCGCGGTGTCCGGGATGATGATGCCGCCGGCGGTCTTCGCTTCGGCTTCGATGCGCCTGACGAGCACTCGGTCGTGGAGGGGGCGGAATGCCATGGCTACGGATCCTCTTGCTGGATCGCGACGAAGTCGTCGCTTCACAAGCGGGAGCCAGCGCTGCCAATTTGCGATTGGCACTCTCGATTGGAGAGTGACAACATAACCTATGTGGGTGCTTGCAGCCTCCGGGTCAACCGGCTCACCGACGCCGGCAATCCCGGCGCCGAGCTCCCCGATGCGGACGAAGCGCGAGGGCTGACGTAGAAAAGCCCCAGCTTCCCCCCGCGGGGCTGGGGCTTCTCTGGCCTCAGAGGAGAGGCTGACGCCGCCTCGTGGCGGGTCCGCCAAGTCCGGATCGGGTCGATCGACGGCCTTTGCGCGTGCCCGCTCTCGGCTCCGGGGAGGACGTTGTCAACGCCGGGCACCACGATGCGGGCGACTCTGACCTGTCCAGCCCGGAGGGCCCCTGTCCCACACTCGGCGCTTCCGTCCGCACACGGGCGTTATGCGATGCGGCTTGCTCTCAAGCGCTTGATGTAATCGATGACTTCCTCGGGCTGGAAGGGCCGTTCCAGATGGGGTCCGCTTTCGCAAAGCTCGGCCGCGGTTTGCGCGGCGGTCTCAACTCCCGCCGCCAGCCTCACCTCCAGTTCGGGCCGATTGGCCCTAACCCAGCAGGCGAACTCGAACCCGCTTTGAGAACCGAGGGCGGAAACGTCGCAGAGGATCACGTCGATCGACAGGCTCGGTTCGCCCAAGGCGACCAGCGCCTCGTCCGTGCTGGCCGCTTCCACCACCGCGTAGGCGCAACGCCGCAAATAGTCCGCGATGACATGGCGCGAGACAATGTCGCCGTCCACGATCAGGATCGACGGCGAAACCGAGGCGGAAGCTGGATCGACCGTCATTGAATCTTCGCCAGCTCGAAACGAACGGCGTCGACGACCGCATTCATTCCATATGGCTTGGCCAGGAATCGGGCCGCGCCGTCGGCTATCGCGAGCCTCGATTCCAGATGTCCCGAGGTGATGATGACCGGGAGCGTCGGAAAGTTCTCTCGAACGAGGGCAAGCAATCCCAAGCCGTCAATCGAGCCCGGCATCCGCACGTCGCTGATGATCAGATCGATCGGAACGAGGGATCGAAGCAATGTGACCGCCTCGTCCGCGTCGGCGGCTTCGATCACTTCGAAGCCGGCCGTTCTAAGCTCGTCGCTCACTAAAAGCCTGATGAGGAGTTCGTCCTCCACGAGGAGGATACGCCTGGGCGTCCCGGTCTCCGGGTCCCCTCGCGGCGTATCTGAACTCGGCAGCATCAACCCTCACCGCCCCTCGGCGAGGCAACATAGCCGGAGCCCTTCGGTTCCCGGGGACCGCCTTATGTCCCTAAACCGGTTCAGTTTGCGGTGGCGGTTTTGGGGTTCCATCCACGGACCCTCCTCGCATTGACCGCCACCGGGGGCATCGCCGCCGCCATATCATCATCTGCCGACCGTCGGCAATCTGGCGGGATCGCGATCGGGCGGTCGCGGATGAGGCGGGATCGTTTGTCGACCAGGTTCGCTGAGTCCGTTCCCGCTTCCGGCTCGCGCTCTTGGCGGGCGGGTCGGCTTCGCGTCCAGTTCCTCTTCTGCCCCGAGATTCCGAATGTCTCTTCCGAGAAAAGTCGCCGTCGCAGTGCCCATCCTCGGCGCGGGAGTCGCTGCGTTCGCGTTCGCCTCCTATCGCGGCGCGATGGAGGAGGCGGAGCGCGGGTGGGACAAAGTGGCGGCCGGGGCCAAGTCATCGGACGAGCTCTTCGACCCTGCTTCAGTCGAGGACCTGCCTGAAATCGCCCGGCGCTACTTCAACCACGCCATTGCCGCCGGAGCCCCCCTCGCGAGCGTGGTCGAGCTTCGGATGCAGGGCACCTTCCTTGTCGGGGAGAAGGGTAGCCAGCAGGTCTACGACATGAAGGCGCGCCAGATTCTTCGGCCGCCTACCAGTTTCGTGTGGATCCCACAGATGAAGTCGGGGCTGATGCGCATCTCCGGCTCCGACGCGCTCGTCGACGGCGTAGGCTGGAGCCGCTTCTGGCTTCTGGGACTGGTGCCGGTCGCCAACGTCCGCGGGGGGACCGACCTGGCCCGTTCCGCGGCGTTCCGATCCGCGATGGAGTCCATCTGGGTGCCTTCGAGCCTGCTTCCCGCAAACGGGGTCGTTTGGGAGCAGACGGGGCCCGACGGCGCGCGGGTGCGCCTTCAGCGGCTCGACCCGGAGATCGTTCTCGATCTAACCCTTGCTTCCGACGGGGCGGTCCGGAAGATCGTCGGCCAACGCTGGTCGAATGCGAATCCGGAGGGCGTTTTCAAGCTTCAGCCGTTCGGCGGCAGCGTCACTGCGGAGCGTCGATTTGGAGGCTATACGATCCCGAGCGGCGTGGAAGTAGGCAACCACTTCGGAACGGACGACTACCTCCCTTTCTTCCGGGCCGAGATCGTCAGCGCGACCTTCCATTAGGCTGATCGCCATTCCCCGCCGCCTCGAAGAACATCGATGCAGGACGATCATGGCTCATGGCTAGAGCCCGGTTGACGCGGGGATGAGCTTCGGCGTTATGGGCTCGCAACTCCATGGCGAGGCACTTCATGCCCAATTTTTCGGAACAATCGGAGACGATCGCCCAAGAGGAGATCCCGCAGGCGCCGCCTCGCGAAAACCTCGAACGGATGGTCTTCCGGGCGACCGTCGTGGTCCTTGCCACTCTGGCTGCGGCCTATGTCGTCTGGTTGCTCGTTGACCTGCTTCTGCTGCTTTTCGCCTGCGCCCTGGTGTCGCTCATCCTTCTCACCTTCACCAACGCCGTACGGCGGCGCTCGAATCTGCCGTTCGCGGTTTCCCTCGGGCTCGTCGTGATCGGGCTGATGGCCTTGATCGGAGGGGCCGTGGCTTTCTTCGGCGCCACCATGCAGTCCGAGTTCGCCGAGCTCGGTACGCGGCTTCCGGCCGCCTGGGCCGATCTTGAGGTGCGGATGCGCACTTCGGCGTTGGGAGCCTCCATCCTCGAACGCGCCCAGGGCGTGGCGCCCAGTGGGCAAGCCATCGTCAATGCAGCGACGGCGGCCCTTGCCGCGGTCGGCGGCGCCTTGTCGGGGCTCGTGCTCGTCCTCGTCGGCGGCCTTTACCTCGCCGCCCAGCCCACTCTCTATTCGACCGGGCTTCTGCGCATGATGCCTACCCAAGCCCGCGCGTCCGTCGCGGAAACGCTCGACGCCATCTCGGTGTCGCTGCGCAACTGGCTGAAGGGACAGGGGCTGGGCATGCTTTTCGTCGGGATCGGCACAGGCCTCGGCCTCTGGCTCGTCGGAGTGCCCGCGGCATGGGCGATCGGCCTGATCGCCGGCCTCGCGGAGTTCGTGCCCTATCTGGGCATATTCATCGCCGCGATCCCGGCCGTCGTGCTGGGCTTCGGTCAGGGCACCGAGACGGGATTATGGACGGTCGGAGTCCTGATCGCCGTCCAGCAGCTCCAGGGCAATCTCGTCATGCCCCTGCTCCAGAACAGGATGGTGGACCTTCCCCCCGCGGTGACCATCTTCGGGATCATCGCGGCCGGCATATTGTTCGGCGTTCCAGGCGTGCTCCTCGCGACTCCGCTCACGATCGTGGTCCTGGTGCTGGTACGGCGACTCTACCTCAAGGAGGACAAGCACGAAGTCCTGGCGAGCGGCGACGCCCCGCCCGCGCCCCCTCCCCCCATCACCTCCGACTGAGCCGAAGTCATCGGCGACGCGGAGATCGCCGGGCCGAGCGCCTTGGGGTCACGGCTTTGCCCGGCTTCAGCCGAACCTCCGCTCCCGACCCATTGCGGAGGTTCGCGGTAAGCGTCAGACGCACGCAATGGATGAGGATGAGATTGCCTCCGTGCATGAGGCCGCGCATGCGGTCTTCGCTGCTTTCAGTCCCTGGACCCGGATCCACGGGCCGGTGACGCTCAAGGCGCATGGAGCCGGCGACATCAGGATGTCGACCGACGTTGCCGCAATAAGCGCCACGATCAGGACGGACTCGAAGTTTGACCGGAACCTGCCGCGCCTGCACCTAATCCGTTCCTTGCTGGCCGGTCCGGTTGCCGAAAGGATCCTCGTCGACCGGGGCCTGGCGCGGCTCGGCAAGCCCGCCCTGATCGAGGCCGCGGAAGGAGATTATGAAAATATCTTCGACCAGCTCGACAAGTTGGAGCCGCCCCGGCGTGACCTGCTCGCCCCGCTGGAAAGGGAGGTCCGCGAAGAGCTGGAGCGCCCGGCGGTATGGATGACCGTGGAGCGGTTCGCCGCGGTGCTGGTCAGACGTCGCACCCTCAGCGCCGAGGAGGCGTCGGCGATCCTCAAGAAGATCGCGGCGGAGGCGGGGTTGCTGATGCCCAAGAGCAGGTTCGCGCGGAACGAGGTCGTGTTCGCCGTGCTGGCCGCCGTAGCCGCAACAGGCGTGGTTTGGAGCGGTTCCAGCGCGCGCCTGTTGCCTGCTGTCGTCATTGGCATGTGCGTCGCGGGCTTCGTGCTTGGCCTGGCCTGGAGCCTTCGCCGGACGCCGGCGCCGCTGACATCCCGTTTGTCTTTCCCGAGCTGACGCCCGAGTCGGTGCGACCGCCGCCTCATCCTGGACCGGGGCTTCAGGACACCACGCGCAGCCCGGTGGGCTCAGGAACCCACCGGCCCGCGCGTCGGACCAGGCGGAACTCCTCCCCGTTGGCGCCGAGGTTCCCATAGGTCGCGACGGCCATGAAGCGGAGGCCGGCGGAGTTCGTCTCCATGACCCGCACCGTGTAGAGCATCGCCTGATCCCGGCTCGCCGTGACATAGGGGTAGATGTCGAAAGAGCATTGCGATGCGGGAAAGCCGGGCAGGCCCAGCTCTCGCGCCAGCGCTTGCCGCAGAGCCTCCGGCGGGTCCGTGACTTCGCGATCCTCGCCGTCGATCCCGAAACAAACGGCCTTCTGGGGCGGGAACGGCTTCGCCTGCGCCATCGCCGCGCGGAACATCGCTTCGAGCTGATCGACCGGCAGCCGCGGGCCCGCGGCCGGGGCGGCGGCTTGCCCGACGCCCGGACGGGGGGTCTCGACGGGCGCTCCGGATGCCGCGGCGGGCGCGGCTTCGCGGCCCGGGCTTTCCTGCTGCGGCGCACAGGCCGCCAGCAGCAACAGACACCCTGCCAAGAAGGAACGACGGCTCATCAGGGGGCCAACGCCCGAGGGCGTGAGCGGTGCCGGAACGGCCGCCGACACGACCCGTCACCACGAACCGCGGCCGGCCCATTCATCGTCCACTCATGCGCATGTGCCATTGCCGCGAGGTGCCTGTGTTCCGTTCAATCCCTTCGATCCTCCTGGCCGCCCTCGCCTCCGCCTGCGCGACGGCCCCGGCTGCACAGCCGGAGCCGTCCATCGCCGCCGAACCGCGGCCAGCGGCGCCAGGCTCAGGGGCCGCGGCCGCTTCGGCGGTAAAGGCGCTTGCCGACGTCCAGGGCGATTGGGACATCGTCGAATTCGACGGGCACCGGCCCGAGCGGCTCAACCCCGACGGCCTTCGGCACGCCTATGTGGACGTCGGCGCGGGCGGCATGAGGTTCGCGATCGGCTGCAACTATTCCGGAATGGCAGGTTCTATAGGCCCCGGCGGCGTTCTGATCGCCGCTGTTCCCGACGGGGGCATGACGACCCAAATGGGCTGCGGCCCGGAGCGGGAGGCGCGCGACTCGGCCTTCTTCGGTTTCTTCCGCTCCCGGCCGAAGGTGGCGCTGCTCCCCGACGGGCGGCTGCGCGTCGAGGGGACGGGCCGGTCGCTGCTGCTCGAGAGGTCCGAAACGCGGCGACTCGCTTACGGGCCGCCGCTGGCGGAGATCGCCGGCACGTGGCGGGTCCTGTCCTTCACGCGTTTCGTCGGCAGCGGTTACCACGGTTGGGGGCCCATGTTCGCGCCGGGGCGGCTGCTCATCCACGGCTCGGTGATCCGCTATTCCCGCTGCCCCGGGCTGGCCGTCCGCTTCCGCTACACCGCCGATTTCACCTTGTCGCGACAGAGCCCGGCCGAACTGCCGGGCGGCTCGTGCGGCGGAGGGAAGCCCGGTCCGACCGAAGTCGAGCTGATGCTCGCTTCCTTGCTCGCGCAGTCGCCGCACGCGGAGCGGGTGCCCGGCGGCGGCTACCTCCTGCGCGGCCGGGATCACGCGGTGCTGCTCGTCACCGAGGCGGATTATCGGCGCCGGTTCGGCGAAGAAGCCCTCGCTTGGGAGCGGCGGCCCGGCTGACGCGCGGGGCGCATCCGCAACGCCGCTCTAGCGGCCCTGCTGGGTCGGAGTGCTGGCGGCGAGGCGGTCCGGCGGTGCCTGGGGCGCCGTCCATCCGCCGCCGAGCGCCCGGATCAGCCCCACCGTGGCGACATAGCGCGAGACGTTGATCTGGACGGCGGTCCTGCGATGCTCGAGGACGGCTCGAAGACCGTCCACATAATCGAGCTGGCTGATCAGCCCGTTGGCGTAGCGCGCCTGAAGCATCGTCGCGAGGTTCCGGTCGTCGTCGGCGATCGAGCGCAGCGTCTCGGCCCGGTCGCCGAGGATCCGCACGGCGCTCAGCTGGCTGTCGACGTCCCGCAGCGCCGTCAGCAGCTGCGTGCTGTATTGCGCCGAGGCGAGGGAGAAATCGGCGCGGGCGGAGCGCACCCGGGCCTTGTGGCGGCCGCCGTCGAGCCCGGGGATCGAGAACAGGAAGCCGAGGCCCATGTTCTGGGTGGCCGAGCTGAGCAGGCTTCCCAGGGACGGCGATGCGAAGCCCTGGGCGCCGGTCAGGCTCAGGCTCGGCAGCCATGACACCTTCGCCGCGCCGACCCGCGCCTGTGCGGCTTCGACGGTTCGAAGCCCGGCCGAGATGTCCGGCCGCCGGGCGATGACGGCGCTCGGGATATCGGCGGGGATGATCGGCGGAGTGCCGAGCCTTCCCGGGACCGAGAGGTCCGACGGCGCTTCGCCGATCAGAAGCGCGAGGTTGCTGACGAGCTCGGCCCGCCGCCGCTTCAGCTCCTCGACGTCGGAATCCAGGGTCGCGACCTCCGCCCGCGCCCGGTTCACCGCGAGCCGGGTGGCGAGGCCGTTCGCCTCGCGCTTCTCGAGGATCCTCAGGGTAGAGCGCTGGTCGTCGGCGGCCTTCGCGACGATCGAGCGCTCCTCGTCGAGCGCGCAGATCTCGAAATAGGTCTGGACCGTGTCGGCCTCGACCAGCAGCCGGGCGTGGCGGAGCAGGTCCGCGCTCGCCGCGGCGTCGAGGCGTGCGGCGCGCTTCGTCTTGGAAAGCCGCCCGAGCAGGTCGATCTCGTAGCTGAAGCTGGCCGCCGAGTTGACCAGCCGGCCGCTCTGCCCGGCCTCGTTGATCAGGCCGCCGCCGCGCTGCGACGCCGCGCCGTTGCCGCCCAGCTGGGGCATCCGGGCGGCCGCGGCTCCGCGCAGGAGGGCCCGCGATTTTTCGAGCCGGGCCGCCGCTTCCTGGAGGCTGGAATTGCTCTTGCGGGCTTTCTCGACGAAGGCGTCGAGCACCGGATCGGCGAAGATCTTCCACCAGGCCTCGTCGGCGAGGCCCGCCGTCTCGACGGTGGCGGCGGGGTAGCGCTCGACGGCGTTGAAACGCTCCGGGATCGCGGGCCTGGCAAGCTCGGCCGCGGGCTTGGCCGCCTGCGCCGTCGCGGTTCCGGCGGCGAGCAGGAACAGGCAGATCGCCAATTTTCTCGAAAGGGAGCGCTCAGCCATGTTTCGACCTGTCTTCTTCACCGGGGGGACGGCCCGAAACAGGATCGCCACGGCCCGAGCGTATCTTGGCTTCCTCTTGGTCCATGCGCCTGCCGGGCGCTTCGTCCGGCGGTCTTCCATCCGCCGGATCCTTCTTGAAGAAACACCCAGCCGCCGACTTCGAATTCGGGTTCCGAACCCGGGGCCGGCGGCTGGATGCGCTACGGCCTACTGGATGTCGTAGGTCGGGTAGGTCGGGTAGTAGCCGCCGCCGCAGCGGGTCGAACCGCCGCAACGGGTGGAACCACCGCAACGGGTGCCGCCGGAGACGGCGCCGGCGCGAACATTGGTGCTGATTTTCATTTTGGCTTCCTTCCACGTGTGCGCATTTCGCGCATTATACGGTGGCCTCATGACCACCGGTCTTCCACGGCCCCCGGCCTCTTCTCCGCCGACCGGCGAGCCGGACGATGGAGCGGCCGCCGGACGGCCGCGAACTCGAGCCGCTTATCAGACCTCGTAGGTCGGATAGCGCGGGTAGATGCCGCCGCCGCAACGGGTCGAACCGCCGCAACGGGTGGAGCCGCCGCAACGGGTCGAAGTCGTCGTTCCGGCACGAACGTTGGTGCTGATTTTCATTCTGGCTTCCTTCCACGTCTTACGCGCATTCAGCGCATTCCCGGCGGCCGTGCGGCCGCCGGCCTTCAGCGGCCGTCCAGCGCTGCCCCGGGCCCTTCCAGACGCCGGGGCGGCCGCTGGACGGCCCTGAAATCAATATTCGTAGGTCGGATAGGTCGGGTAGGGCGAACCACCGCAACGGGTGGAGCCGCCGCAACGGGTGGAACCGCCGCAGCGGGGGCTCGGGTAGACGCCGGCGCGGACGTTGGTGCTGATCTTCATTTTGGCTTCCTTCCAGTTTTTGCGCTTTCGCGCGTCGTTTGGCGGCCTTCGGCCACCGGGCTTTCAGCGGCCGTCCAGCGTCTCCCCGGGCCCTTCCAGACGCCGGGAGGGGCCGCTGGACGGCCGTGAAATCAATATTCGTAGGTCGGGAACGTCGGGTAGGGCGAGCCGCCGCAACGGGTCGAACCGCCGCAACGGGTGGAGCCGCCGCAACGGGTCGAAGTGGTAGCGCCGGCGCGAACGTTGGTCCTGATCTTCATTTCTTGGCTTCCTTCCACGTTTGCGCATGATGCGCCTTCATTGGGTGGACGGGACGTCCACCACAACCTCCCTGGGCGGCGGCACATATTTCCTGACGCCGTCCCTGATCGTCACTTCGTCGGCGGTGACGTCGATGGTCACTCCCAGAACCCGGGCGATGTCGTCCACGAGGAACGGCACCTCCACCCTCTCGTCCTTGGAGTCGACGCTCTTGTCGAGGCCGATATAGGTCGCCAGGTCGCGGCCCATGAACGTCCGCACCGGCGGGGTCCGGCCGAGCAGGCCGTTGATCCGGCTCTGCACCTCGAGCGAGACCTGGAGCGCCACCTGGACGAAGCTGATGAACTTGCCGAGCCACTCGGCGAGCGTGTCGAACAGCTCGTCGGCGTCCTCGAGGTCGTTGAAGAAGCGTTCGAACGCCGCCCTCAGCTGCTCGGTGATCTCGGCCGGAAGCGGCGGCGGATTCTCGTACCTTTCCTCGAGCGAGGGCTCGGGGTATCGCCCGGTCAGTCCGAAGCCACACTTCTGGTACATCTCGTTGTAGGCGATGAGCCGGCTCCTGCGCAGCGCATCCTCGGCGAGCCAGCCCACATCCTGGGTGATCTCGTGCATCTTCTCGCACCGCTCGCGAAGGCCCGCCAGCTTCGGCGAGTCCGATTTCCTCCACGAGGTCACGATCTCCCTCAGCTGGGCATGGCCCGCGGTCGAGGTCGGGAAGAGCGAGAAGACGGATCCGAACGCCTGCAGGCCCATCAGGCCGTAGTCGACCGCCCGCTCGACATGCTCCAGCGCGTCCTGCACTTCGGGGTAGATCGTCTCCGGCCATCCGCCCTTGGGGTCGGCGCCCTCGAGGATGACGGCGAGGAAGTCGTCCACCATCGCCGGCGGGCCGGCGCACACGCCCTGGCCGGTGTGGAACGAGAAGTTGCGCTCCGCATATTGATGGGCCTCGTGGCCGGTCATCGGAGTGGTTCCCGCCCGGGTCGGCTCGCCGAATGGGACGAAGAGCATGTGATGCATCAGCATCCGGAGCCCGTCGGTCAGCCTGAAGGCGGAGGAAAGCGCCGGATGGAGCTTGCCGTTCTCGACCCGGTCCTCGACCCGCATCACCATGTAGGTGGGAAGCGCGAGCACGCAGACCGACATCCGCTCGATGTCGCCGACGGTCCAGCCGCGCTCGTCGACCTCGGGGAAGCGCGCCTTGTAGGCGTCGCTGATCCGGCGGACGATCACCATCATGTGCCGCCACTGGTTGCGCATGATCCTCAGCGCCGTGACGTTCATCGGGAGGTCCGGCTGGTAGCGGGTCCCGGAGTAGGTACAGGTCCGCCACAGCGTCGGCCGGTCCAGCCGCATCGCCGGCGGGAAGACGTTCGCTTCCCCGACCTGGCGATCGTCGGCGTCGATATACATGTGCGCGACGCGGAAGATCGGGATGACCAGCTCGATATGGCCGGTCTCGATCGGCTTGCCCGCGATCAGCTGCATGATCTCTTCGGCGTCGTCCCACGTCTTGCCGGATTCGATCCTCGCCGGCATCAGCAGGGTCTCGCGCTCCTCGTGACGAAGGGCGCCGGGGACGTCGGTCACGTCGTCGGCATATTTGAGGACTTCCGCCCCGACCAGATCCTCCAGCATCTCGCGGATCTTGGGCCACTGGTAATCGCCCCACTGCAGCGCGTCGCCGGCGCGGAAGCGGGACTGCTTCACCAGCGCCTCGCCGAACGGGAAGAAGGCGGGATCGTCGAAGGTTATCTCTTTGTCGCGGTAGAAGACGCGGAGCTGCCTCGGCGTCTCGGCATCCTCCCAATATTGGGTGAATGCGCCTTTGGAGAGCGGGAACAGGAGCTCGTCGTCCTGGTGCAATGCGCGTGCGCCGCCAGTATCGTCGTCGTCCGGGAAGTCATTCGAAAGCGAACTACTGCTTCCATTGTTTGCGAAACCAGCACCCGGGGCTTCGGTGGAAAGCGTAGACATACGTCGACAATACTCCGTCGAGCAACGGACCGAAGAAGTTTCGGCCTCGTCTTCGAACCTGCAGCCGGGGCAGACTCAGCGGGAGAGTTCCGCCCGATAATCGAGACGATAGGCTCGCGAAGCAGAGCGTTCCAAGCGCATTTCCGTCCGTTCCGGATCAATAACGGAAAAGCGTTGAGTTCCTGCGGAAGTGTCCCCGGCAGCCGTAAAGTAGGACCCGCAACCAGGCCTCGGGATCAGCCATCTCGCTCCTTTGATTTTCCAAATTCCTCACTTAAGCTGCTTGGCAAATCATGCGTTGCGCGCCGCGGAACGAAATGGTTATGTCCGAATTGGGGAGAACGCGTTGACGTTTCAGTTTTCCAAGACAACTCAATCCTTGGCGCTCGACTCATCGCGGATCGTATTGATCTCACTGGCGCTCGCCGGGCTGAGTCTGGTGGCCTGGCTGTTGTGGTTCGGCTTCGGGAACGTCACCGTCTACGAGGTTTCGCGTCAGGCGCGCCTCGAGGTGGGGAGCGCGCCGCGCGAGATATCCTCGTTGCTGGCCGGCCGGCTGACCCGCGCGCAGATCGTGATCGGTCAGCGGGTCCAGGCCGGCGACGTGCTGATGGAGCTGGACTCCACCCGTCAGCAGCTTCGCCTTGCCGAGGCGCAGGCGCGGCTCCCTCTGTATCCCGCCCGCCTGGCCTCCCTCAGGAAGGAGATCGCCTATCTGGGCCGGATGCTCGGCAACGAGCAGCGCTCGACCCAGGCCGCCGCCCGCGCCGCCAGCGCCCGGCTCCAGGGCGCAAGGGCCGCGTCCGCCTTCGCCGCCGACAGCGCGGCCCGGATCAGAAGCGACGCCGCCACCGGAGGATCGGCGACGGTCGACGCCGTCCGCGCCGCCGCCGACGCCCGCAAGGCCGAATCCGAACGCGACGTTTCCGCGGCCGAGCTCGCCCGGCTGGGGGTCGATGCGAGCGTTCGCGCCGACCAGACCCGGGTGCAGATGGAGAAGCTGAGCCGCGACCTGCTCGCGACGCAGGCGGAAGCGGCGAGCACTCGAGAGCTGATCGAGCAATTGAAGCTCGAAGTCGCCAGCCATCAGATCCGGGCGCCCGTCTCGGGCGTGGTCGGTGAAATGCGCACGGTCGGCGCCGGCGCCTATGTCGCGCCGGGACAGAAGCTCGCGACGATCATCCCGCAAGGCGACCTGCTGATCGTCGCCCATTTCGATCCGACGACCGCGCTCGGCCGGATCCGGCCGGGTCAGACCGCCCGCTTCCGGCTCGAAGGATTTCCCTGGGTCCAGTTCGGCACGATCGAGGCGACGGCGGTCCGGGTCGCCGGCGAGGTCCGCGACCAGTCGCTCCGGGCCGAGTTCAGGATCCGCCGCGACGCCACCCGCGGCCTCGTGCTCAGCCACGGCCTGCCGGGGCGGATCGAGGTCAGGGTCGAGACGGTGTCGCCCGCGACGCTGCTGCTGAGGTCTGCCGGCCGGATGACCGAGGCGTCGGCCCGGCGTCCCGGGCCGCCGCCGCGATGAGCGAGACTGCCGCGAGGCCGAAGGAGCGGCGCCTTCTCGCGACCGAGGTCGTCCAGACGTCGACCATGGATTGCGGCCCCGCGGCACTCAAATGCCTGCTCGAAGGCTATCATGTTCCGATCAGCTTCGGGCGCCTTCGCGAGGCCTGCCAGACGGACGTCGACGGAACCTCGATCGATACGATCGAGGAGATAGCGAAGGATCTCGGCCTGCAGGCCGAGCAGTCGCTGGTGCCGATCGATCATGTCACTCTCGCCAGCGCGAAGACGCTCCCGGCGATCGTGGTCGTCAACCGGGGCGCGGCGCTTCATTTCGTCGTCGCCTGGCGCCGCCACGGCCGGCTGCTCCAGGTGATGGACCCGGCGGTCGGCCGCCGCTGGATGACCCTGCGCCAGTTCCGCCAGGACATTCACGAGCACTCGCAGAAGGTCGCCGTCCAGGACTGGCTCGACTGGGCGGTCACTCACGAGTTCCTCGATCCGCTTCGCGAGCGCCTCGGCCTTCTCGGCGTCGACGCCGCGCTCGCCGGGGAGATGATCGCGGCGGCCTTGTCCGGCGAGGACTGGCATCCGCTGGCGGCGCTCGATGCCGGCGCCCGGCTCGTCCAGTCGCTCGTCGACACCAAGGGCATCCGCCGCGGCGCCGAAGCCCGCGACGTGCTTCGCGAACTGGTTCGCGAGGCTTCCGAAATGCGGGGGGCGGGCCGGACCGACACGCTCATCCCCGAGTCCTTCTGGTCGGTCCTCCTAGACGCTCCGGCGACCGCCCCGTCGGGCGAGATCCTGAAGGTGAAGGGCGCGGTCGTCCTCAGCATCTCCGGCCTGACGTCCGACGCCGAGGGCGTGCAGGAGGAGCGGCGCCCGCTGTCGCTCGAGCTCGAGGCCGCCCTTGCCGAGAAGCCGGTCGCGCCGCTTGCGTCGCTTTGGAAGATGCTTGGCGAGGACGGCCTGCTGGCGCCCCTGGCGCTGATCCTGGCCGGCGCCTTCGCGGTGAGCGCGACGATGATCGAGGCGCTCCTGTTCCGCGGCATCTTCGACATTTCGGCCCAGCTCACCTTACCTTCCCAGAGGCTGTTCGCGGCGATCGGGCTCCTCGTCTTCGCGGCGCTCCTGCTGGCGATCGAATATGCCGGCGGGCTCGGCACGCTTCGCTGGGGGCGGAAGCTGGAGGCGCGGCTCCGGATCGCGCTGCTCGCCAAGATCCCGCGGCTGAACGACCGCTATTTCCACAGCCGACCGATCTCCGACATGGCCGACCGGAGCCACAACATCCAGTCGATCCGGGGAGTCCCGAGCCTCGGGCTGAGCCTGATCCGGACGGTGCTGGAGCTTGGGATCACCTTCGCCGGAGTGCTGATCCTGGCGCCCGACGTCTGGGGCCTCGCCATCGTCCTCACCCTTGCCACCCTTGGCATCCCCTTCCTCATCCAGAACCTGCTGAACGAGCGCGACCTTCGAGTGCGCAACCATGCCGGAGCGCTCACCAGCTTCTACCTTGACGCCCTCCTCGGCCTCGCGCCGGTGCGAGCGCACCGGGCCGAACGAAGCGTCCAGGGGCAGCACGAGAGCCTGCTGGTCGAATGGGCCAGATCGATCGGCGGAATGATCAACCTCAGCCTGGCGATCACGGCGCTTCAGGCGATCGTCGCGACGGCCCTGGTCGGAGCCTTGCTGCTCAGCCACTTCCTCGCCGCCGGCCGCGTCACCGGCTCGGACCTGCTGCTGGTGTACTGGACCTTGAAGATCCCCGCGCTCGGCAGCGGGATCGCCCGGATCGCCCATCAATATCCGGCGCAGCGCAACATATTGTCGCGTCTGCTCGAGCCTCTCTCGGCGCCCGAGGATCTGGATCTGACCGCGGACGAGCGCGCGGAGGCCCCGAAGAGGAACCCGAGCCCCGCGGCGCCCGGGGTCGCACTGCAATTCCACGACGGCAGCGTCCTTGCCGCGGGGCACACCATCCTTCAGTCGGTGAACCTCTCGATCGCTCCGGGCGAGCATGTCGCGATCGTCGGCATGTCGGGCGCCGGCAAGTCGTCGCTTCTGGGACTGCTGCTCGGCTGGCACCGGTTGGCGACGGGACAGCTTCTCATCGACGGCAGGCGCGCCCGGGCCCGCGACATCGAGGCCTTGCGGCACGAGACCGCGTGGATCGATCCCGCCATCCAGATCTGGAACCGCTCGCTGCTCGAAAACCTCACCTACGCCTCGGACGACGACGAGGCCGCGCTCAACGTCGGCGACGTGATCGCGGCCGCGAGGCTTCGCGGAGTGACCCAGAAGCTTCCGCAAGGCCTTCAGACCCTGCTCGGCGAGGGCGGCGGGCTGCTTTCGGGCGGCGAGGGCCAGCGCGTGCGCCTCGCTCGGGCGCTGCTCAGCCCCACCACTCGCCTCGCGCTCCTCGATGAGCCCTTTCGCGGGATGGACCGCACGCAGCGCCGGGCGCTGCTTGCCGAGGCGCGCCGGTGGTGGGCCTCGGTGACCCTGCTGTGCGTCACTCACGACGTCGCCGAGACCATGGCTTTCGACCGGGTGCTGGTGGTCGAGGACGGCCGCATCATCGAGGACGGCGCGCCCCGGGATCTGGCCGCGGTCCAGTCCCGCTACCGCGATCTCATCGAGGCCGAGGCCGCCGTCAACGAGACGATGTGGAAGGGCGATTTCTGGCGGCGCCTGACCCTCGCCGGCGGCCGGCTGACGGCGAGCGAGACCCCCTGATGGCCGATCTCGGCATCGAATTCGGATCGGGCGAGCTCTTTCCGGGCCTCAGGGCCGCCGTTCGCCCGTGCCTTTGGCCGCTGGAGCGGATGGCGGAGGGGCTGGAGGAGCTTTCGCGCCGATCGGGGCTTCGCAAGAGCCCTCATTCCGAAGCGATCAAGCTTCCGTCGGTGATCGCGGCCGGCGACTGGCGCAACCTCACCGACTGGTTCGAATGGGCCGCCGAGCATCTCGAGATCGAGGCCAATCTGGTCCAGACGCCGGTCTCCGAGGTGCCGGATCTGATGCGGGCGGGCGGGCCGGCCATCCTCACCAACGGCATGTTCGAGATTCCCGGAGTCCTGCTGCTCGTCGGCTGGCGCCGAGGCAAGCCGAGGCTTCTGTGCCCGGACCTGCGGATCCGGTCGGTCGATCCGGAATTCCTTCGGACGGCGATTTGCTGGTCGCGCGAAGCGCCGCTGATCCCGGAGATCACCCGGCTCGTCCGGGCCACCGGGATCGACGAGAAGCGCGAGCTTCGGGTCCGGACCGCGATGCTTCGCGAGCAGCTGGCCCAGTGGCAGATCGAGCGGATCTGGGTCCTTCGCCTCTCGCCGGCGGACAGCTTCGTCAAGCAGCTTTCCCGGGTCGGCGCCTTCCGCAAGATCGCCGCGATGACCGGCATCTTCGCCCTCAGCTACGTCGCCGAGATCGCCGGCTGGGCCCTCATCGGATCGGCAGCCCTGGGCGGCACCTTCGATCTGGGGCTGTTCGCGGCCTGGCTGCTGCTCCTCGGGACGATGATCCCGCTACAGACGCTGGGCGGCTGGTGGTCGGCGACCCTGGCGCTCGACGCCGGCCGGCTCCTCAAGGCCCGGCTGCTGGCGGGAGCGCTCCGCATGTCCTCCGACAGCGTCAAGCGGCAGGGCGTCGGCCAGCTGCTCAGCCGGGTGGTCGAATCGCAGGCGCTCGAATCGCTTTCCCTCAACGGCGGGATGTCGCTTCTGCGCTCGGTTCTCCAGCTCGGCTTCGCGGCCTGGATCCTCGGCCAGGGGGTGGCGCCGACCACCCATCTCGTCCTCCTCGGAGTCTGGACCCTGATCGCCGTCGCGCTCAGCTGGTTCTATTTCCGGCGGCTTAGATCCTGGTCCATGGCCCGCCTCGACATGACCCACGAGCTGATCGAGACGATGGTCGGCCACCGCACCCGGCTCGCCCAGGAGCCGCCCGGCCGAAGCCATGCGGGCGAGGACAACGCCCTCCAGAATTACCTGCACCTCTCCGCCGCGATGGATTCCTCGGCGATGACGACGATGATGGGAGTCTCGACCGGCTGGGTGCTCATCGGGCTCGCCGGCCTCGTCCCCTCCTTCGTCGCCGATCTCCAGGTCTCCTCCACCGCGATCGCGATCAGCCTTGGCGGGATATTGTTCGCGCAGCGCGCCTTCGGCGGGATAGCGGAGGGCCTTTCCGCCGTCGGCCGCGCGGTCGTCGCCTGGAATCAGGTCGCGCCGATGTTCCACGCCGCCGGCCACAAGACCTCGTCCAAGGCCTATGTCACCAACGAACAGATCGCGAGCGACGAGTACAAGACCCCGCTGATCGACGCGCAGGCGGTCGCCTTCAGCTATCCGGGAAGCAACGAGCCGGTGATCGAGGGCGCCGACCTCATCATCGCCCATGGCGACCGGATCCTGCTCGAAGGGCCGTCGGGCGGCGGCAAGTCCACCCTCGCCTCGGTGCTGACCGGCCTCAACAGGCCCGACGCCGGGCTGCTTCTGCTCAACGGGCTCGACCGCCACACGCTGGGCGACGATTGGCACCGCCTCGCCACCTCCGCCCCGCAGTTCCACGAGAACCACATCCTTTCGGGATCGGTCGCGTTCAACCTCCTGATGGGGCGGCAATGGCCCGCGCCCGGCCCCTGGCGCAAGGAAGCGGAAGAGCTTTGCGAGGAGCTCGGCCTCGGCCCGCTGCTCGCCCGGATGCCCGGCGGCATCAACCAATATGTCGGCGAAACGGGCTGGCAGCTCTCGCACGGCGAGCGAAGCCGGATCTTCCTCGCCCGGGCACTGCTTCAGGGCGCGCACCTGACGGTTCTGGACGAAAGCTTCGCGGCCCTCGATCCGGAGACGCTCGCTCTGTGCCTCGATTGCAGCCTCAAGCGAGCGCGCACCCTAATGGTCATCGCCCACCCCTGATTCCCCGTCTGCGGCCGAGTCGCCCTCAGACCGCGATCTCGGTCCCGGCGACTCCCGGCACGTCGACCCGGAACTCGAACAAATCCCCCGCCTGCGGCTGGAGCTCGATCTGCGCGGCCGTGAGCAGCTGCCGCGCCGTCGTCGCGTAGACGGTGCGCAGATCCTCGCCGCCGAACGCTATCTTGGTGATGTTCGCCACCGGGAAGCGGATTCGCGCCGCCAGCTCTCCCGACGGGGAATAGCGGCGCGCCTCCCAGCCCGCGTAGAGGCCGATCCAGACGCCGCCTTCGCTGTCGACGGTCGGGCCGTCGGGAAAGCCCTCGGCCGGGTCGATGCGGACGAAGGGCCGCGGAGGGCCGAGGCTCCCATCCTCCCCAACGTCGGCGCGATCGATGGTGCCGTTCCTCGTGTCGACGAAATAGAGGAGCCGCCCGTCCGGCGACAAGGCCGGTCCGTTGGTGATCGCGATTCCCTCTATCCCCGTCGGAAAGACCTCGTCCCGCTCGAACCGGTAGAAGGCGCCGGTCTTCCCCTTCTCGCCATTGTCCATCGTCCCGAACCAGAGCCGTCCGGCGCCATCGACGACGCCGTCGTTGAGCCGGTTGTGCGGGCGCTCCGGCTCGATCTCGGCGATCAGGGTGAATCGTCCGGTCTTCTCGTCGAAGCGGTGGAGCCCGCTCATCAGCCCGGCGACGAAGCCGCCGCTTCGCGCGGGAAGCACGAAGCCGACCTGCTCGGGCGAATCCCACGAATCCCGGGTTCCGGCGGCGGGATCGAAACGGTGGATCTTGCGCCGCTTGATGTCCGTGAACCAGAGCGCCTTGTCGCGCTCGACCCAGACGGGGCCCTCGCCGAGTTCTGCGGCGACGTTCCAGACGCTCCTGGGTTCGGTCGGCTCCATGGTCTGGCCCCTGATGATATGGTGGGGCGCTCCTGACAGATGCGGGCCCAAGGTCAAGCCGCCTGACTCCGCAGCCGCTTGCGCCAGGCGCTATGTTCGCTATTTGTTCTTCGATGCCCGACCTCCCCTCCGCTTATCCCCTGCGCGACCTGTTCGACGCCGCGGTGCGGGGGCGCTCCGTCCGGCTGATCTGCGCCCGCTGCCGGCACTCGGTGGTGCTCAGCAGCCACGCCCTGTGGTGGCTGTTCCACCGCAAGGGCTGGGTGGACACCTTCCCCGAGGTGCGCCGGCGCTGCCTGTGCATCATGTGCCTTCACCGCCGCGGCGAGAAGGTGCGCAATCCCGAGCTCGAGCTGGTCGATGAAGCGCCGACCGACTCGGCTTTGCCGCTGCCCTCGGAGCTGGACTGGAAGCGGGAGCTCAGGCGCCGCCGGTGAAACGGTGGCGCGGCCGCTCGAATTGTCCGATACCGGCTTTTCCGATACCCCGCGCGGAGCCTGCCGATGTCACTGGACGACGAGCTGATCGACACCCCCGAAGGCCCGATGACCTGGGCCCAGTGGAAGAAGAAGAACCCCGTCCAGATCCCCTCTCGCCGAACCAAGGGCAAGAAGCTTCCGGTCAAGGTGAAGCGCTTCACCGGCGAGACCTGACCCCGCCGCCGCGCCTCCCGCCCGTCATCCCGGCGAAGGCCTCTCGGAGGGAGCGAAGGCAAAGCCCCTCCCCTGAAGGGGAGGGGCTTTGCCGCCCCCGCCCCTCACCCTCAGGCCCGCCACCCTTCCGGCCCCGGAACAAACCCCCGAAGCGCGGCATTGACGCCCGGGGGGACCAACGGAGGCTCCATGGCCAAGCTGTTCAGAAACAACGGCCTGACGATCGTCCTGATGCTGCTCTTCCTGGTCAGCATCCTCGGCCAGTGGATCTCGGGCTGGATGCTCCAGAACGAGGAGCTCGAGCGCCACGGCCGGGAAACCCTGTCGCTCGCCGGCTTCGCGGCCGATGCCGAATTCCTCTCCTCGGTGTTCGAGAATTGGGAAAGCGAGTTCCTGCAGATGTCGGCCTACGTCGTCCTGACGGCGATGCTGATCCAGAAGGGCTCGGCCGAATCGCGGGATCCCGACGATCCGCCGCGCGACGACAACCTCGCCTCCCAGGCCCACGAGCCCGGAGCGCCCGCCATTCTGAAGGGCGGAGTGGCCGCGCGCTGGCTCTACGCCCACTCGCTCGGCCTCGCCCTCTTCACGCTCTTCCTCCTCTCCTTCCTGCTCCACTGGTGGAACAGCGCCAGGACGGCGGCCCAGGAGGCGCTTCAGCACGGCGATACGCCGCCGACGGCGGTCGGCTATCTCGCCGATCCGCAGCTCTGGTTCGAAAGCTTCCAGAACTGGCAGAGCGAGTTCCTCTCGACCGCGCTCCTGGTCGTCCTGTCGATCTGGCTGAGGCAGCGCGAGTCGCCCGAATCGAAGCCGGTGGCGGCGCCCCACGCACGGACGGGCGCCGCCGGATCCGGATCAGGGCCAGACCGGGTGGACGAAGATGTCCCCCGAAACGCCTGAAATGCCTCCCGCGTCGACCCCGCCCGGGAAGGAGGGAAAGCCACCGTTCGTCAGCAAATTGCCGTTCGCGGTGAGGAAGACGTCGAGGTCCTCGCTCGCCGAGCCTCCGAGATATTCGCCGTCCGCCGACCCGGAATAGCCCGGGAAGTAGAAATGGGCGTCGCTCGACACCTGCTGCAGGTAGATGGCATTGCCTCCGTAATCGGCGCCGCTCGCGTCGATGACATTGTTGTCGAGGTCGAGGCCGAGCTCCGCGAAATCGCCGCTGAGGGCGCTTCCACCCACCTGCGCGAGGAGGCCGGCGAAGGCGAAGTCGCCAAGCTCCCCGATCCGGTTGTCGGCCACCGTCGCTTCCAGCACCGCCGGATTGGCGGCGCCGCCGCCGTTCGCGCGCAGCTCGATCGCGGCGGGTCCGTCGATGTCGAAGATGTCGTTGTCGACGATGCTGACGGTGAAGCTCGCCTCGCCCGGGCCAGCGGTCTTTTCGAGCCCGACGAAGATGCCTCCGCCGAACAGCGAGCCGGAGCCGTCGGCGCCGCCGCCTTCGGTGCCGAAGCTGTTGCCCTCGATATTCCCCCGGATCTCGCCCGCCTGCTGCGCGTATAGGGCGGTGAGCGCGGTTCCGGATGCCCCGGTGAAGCTGTTGTCCTCCACCCGGAAATCGACGTCGATGTCGCTTCCGGCGCCGCCGCCGGTGAGGAGGATTCCGCCGCCCACGGTGGCCTGGGCGTTGTGGAAGTCGTTGCCGGTGATCGTCAGGTCCTGCGACGAAGCGTCCAGGGCGACGATCGAGAGCAGATCGCTGCGCGCGCCCTGGAATTCGACTCCGTCCACGATCGCCGTCAGCGACGCGGTGCCGCTGGTCTGGATGAAGACGCTGTCCTCGCCATCGGCATGGGTGCGGCCCATCACCGCCTGATTGAGGGCGCTGTCGCGGATGGTAAGGTCGAGCGACCCGCTGCTGTTCTCGATGCTCAGATTGTCGCTGCGCCCGCCGCCGATGTAATTGCCTTCGAAGAGCGCGGTGCCGGTGAGGTTGGTGAAGGAGATCGACCCCTCCCGAAGCGCCGCCGAGGTCCCGTTGGCGAACTGGCCGACGGTCGAATCCCGCAGCGTGAAGTTCGTCACGTCGATTCCGAGGATCCCGAAATTGGCGGTGGAGTTGATCGCCATGTTGGTCAGCGACACGTTGGACGTGTTGACGATCAGGATCCCGATGCCCTCGCTCGTCGATCCGTCGGGCCCGCTCTTGCCGATCACTCCGCCCGACATGGCCGTGCCTTCACCGGTGATGGTGAAGCCGCCGCTCCCGGCACTGTCGAGGATGATGGCGGTGGCGCTGCCCGAGTTGGAGCTCACGCTCTCCAGAGTCACGCCCGCGCTCGTAGTGTTGCGGATGATCACCGCCGAGCCGCTGTGGCTCGAGATGTTGTTGTCGGCGCCGCTGAAGGAGACGGTGCCCCCGTCCTGGAAGGACAGCGCCGTCCCGGCCCGGGTTGAAACGTCGAACATTCCGCCGGAGCTGATGAAGCTGCCGCTGTTCCCTTCGAAACGGACTCCGCCGGCGGTGGCGTCGGCGTTCATGACGGCGCCGCCGCTGGTCAGCGAAAAGGTGAGCGACGAGCCGGTGATGTCGATGCCGCCGCCGGTGTGGACTCCCGCGATGTCCATCCAGCCCATCGCCGTGAACGTTCCGCCGACGCCGTGGAGATCCACGGCACCGCCGGTGGAGCCGGTCGACTGGGTGTAGTTGAGCTTGACGTCGAGCGTTCCGCCCTGATCGATGTCGACGATCTGGCCGGCGCCCGTTTTGCCGACGTCGCTGATGACGAGGTTGCCGACCGTGCCGTTGCCGTCGGCGATCCCGGCGCCGGTGGTGGTGCCGATGTCGATGCCGGTGATGCTGTTGTCGGCCGCCAGCTCGATTCCGTGATTGCCGCTCCCGGTGGTGACGATGGTCGGCCGCAAGGCTCCCGACGAGACTCCGATCAGGACCTGTCCGTCGAGGAGATTGATTCCGTCCGCCTCGGCATAGGTGCCGGTGCCCGCCAGCAGATAGACGGTCTCTCCTTCCGCCGGGCCGCCGGGCGCGCCCTGCGCCGCGTTGAAGGCGGCGATGGAGGTGAAGGGATTGGCCTGAGTGCCCTCGTTGCTGCTCCCCACGGCGCTGTTGTCGATATACCAGGTCGCGACGTCGGACGATCCCGTCACCGTGACGGTGACGGTCGAGCTGGACTGGGCGCCATGCTCGTCCTCGATCGTGTAGCTGACGACGACCTGCGCGGTCTCGCCCGGGTTGAGATAGTCGAAGTCGCTCCCCGGATCGAACCTGACCTGGTCGCCGACGACGGCGGCGCTGCCCTGCCCGGCCGGCGCCGAGGCGGCGGTCACGCTAAGCACGGCGCCGTCGTCCACGTCCGAATCGTTCGCCAGGACGTCGACGGTCACCACCGCATTCTCATCGGTGGTCGCGCTGTCGGCCGCGGCGACGGGAGCGTCGTTGCTTCCGGTGACGGTGATCGTGACGGTCGAGCTGGAGGTCGCGCCATGCTCGTCGGAAACGGTGTAGCTGACGGTGACGATTTCGCTGTCGCCCTGGGCGAGATGGTCGAAATCGCTGCCCGGATCGAACCGCACCTGGTTGCCGACGATCGAGGCGCTGCCCTGGCCGGCCGGCGCCGAAGCGGCGGTGACGGTGAGCACCGCGCCTTCGTCCGCGTCGGAATCGTTGGCGAGGACGTTCACGATCACGGCCGAATTCTCGCCCGTCGCCGCCGAATCGGCATTGGCCACCGGCCCGTCGTTGGTGCCGGTGATCGTCACCGTCGCCGTCGAGGAGGAGGTGGCGCCATGCTCGTCCGTGATCGAATAGCTGATGACGACGACCTCGCTCGCCCCCTGGGCGAGATGGTCGAAGTCGCTGCCCGGATCGAAGCGCACCTGGTTGCCCACCACTGAAGCGCTGCCCTTGCCGGCGGGAGCCGAGGCCGAGGTCACGGTCAGCACCGCGCCGTCGTCGGCATCCGTGTCGTTGGCGAGGACGGCGATGACGACCGGCGAATTCTCGTTCGTCGCCGCCGAATCGGCGTTCGCCACCGGCCCGTCGTTGGTGCCGGTGATCGTCACCGTCACCGTCGAGCTCGACGTCGCGCCATGCTCGTCCTGCATCGTGTAGCTGAGCAGGATCGTCTCGCTCGCCCCCAGGGCGAGATGGTCGAAGGCGGCGCCCGGGTCGAACCGGATCTGGCCGCCGACGATCGAGGCCGTCCCCTTGCCCGCCGGAGCCGAGGCCGAGACCAGCGACTTCACCGCTCCGTCGTCCGAGTCGGTGTCGTTGGCGAGCGCGTCGATGAGCAGGATCTGGTTCTCCGTGCCCAACGCCGAGTCGGCATTCGCCACCGGCCCGTCGTTGGTGCCGGTGACGGTGACGCTCACCGTCGAGGAGGAGGTGGCGCCATGCTCGTCCGTGATCGAATAGCTGATGACGACGACCTCGCTCGCCCCCTGGGCGAGATGGTCGAAGTCGCTGCCCGGATCGAAGCGCACCTGGTTGCCGACCACTGAAGCGCTGCCCTTGCCGGCGGGCGCCGAGGCCGAGGTCACGGTGAGCGCCGCGCCGTTGTCGACGTCCGTGTCGTTCGCCAGCACATCGATCGCCAGCACCTGGTTCTCGTGACCGGTGGCGGCGTCGGGATTGGCGACCGGAGCGTCGTTGCGGCCGGCGATGGCGATGGTCAGCGTGCCGGTGTCGCTGAGGCTGCCGTCGGAGACGGTGTAGGTGAAGCTGTCCGTCACCGTCTGGCCGAGCGCCAGCGACTGGGTCGAGGCGTAGGGCGTGTAGGTGTAAGTGCCGTTGGAGTTGAGGACGAGCGTTCCGTAGACCCCGTTGAAGGTGCCCGCGGCCGCGGTCAGGCTCTGCCCCTCCCAGTCGAAGTCGTTGGCGAGCACGCTCGAGCCGGAATAGCTGCCGGCGTCCTCGTTGATCGAGGCGAAGTCGTTGAAGGCGATGGGCGCGTTGTTCTGGGTGAGGTCGATCACCGCGTCGGCGAAGACCAGCCGTTCGATCGAGATCAGCCGGTCGTTGCCGTCGACCCCGCTGCCGCCGCTATGGTTGACGAAGAAATTCTCGCCGTCCCTGCTGAAGCTGTATTCGTGGATCGAGCCGGAATAGACGGCGGTGTCGGTGCCGAGGCCGCCATGGAGGAGATCCGCGCCGGCGCCGCCGCGAAGATAGTCGTCGCCCGAATCGCCGTGGAGCTGGTCGTCGCCGTCGCCGCCGTTGAGGGCGTCGCCCCCGGCCTTGCCCTGCAGGAAATCGTCGCCGCTGCCGCCGTTGATGACGTCGTTGCCGTTCGTGCCCTTGATGATCTCGTCCCAGCTCATTTCTAAATTCCTCCCGGATTCCGGTGACAGGAACCGTCGGGCACAAGCATTTGCAGCTAATAACGGGCAAAGATGCTTGGGCCGGACCCCCCGACACTACCTCTTCAGATCTTCCCGATTGAATCCCCCAATCGAGAGCGGCTCGAGTGCTCGACTCGCCCCGACTTGTTCTGCCCCGGGAACGAGAGTGACGCCGGTCACTCCCGCTGTCCAGACCCCAACCGTTTATTTAATATACTGGAGCGAGTCTCCTTCAAAGAAGGCGCCGCTTCGCCGGCCGGCGCGTTGGCACTTTTCCGAAGCCCTGATTTAGGTTATGAGGGAGATGGGGACGGGAGATAGTCGCCGGTGACGGCAGCTGTCGGCGAAGCGCCTCGGTACGCATCCGGGGCGCTTCGTTTTTGGGTCTTCCCGACAAAATTCGAAATTTTGCAAAAAGGTCTGGAACCCCAGGGCGGGGAGGACGTTCTGCATGTACCCCCCCCCGCGGTGATCGGCCCCCTCCCCCCCCTCCCCGCCGACACCGCAGAGCCCCGGCCCGAAAGGGCTGGGGCTTTTTCTTTGCCCCGGCCCTCCCCGCCCCCGCGCGGCCGGAGCAGCCTCCCTGAACCCCCAGCGCCCTGGACCCGAGCCCGTCATGCCGGACTTGATCCGGCACCCATGCACACGCGGTTCCTCTCCCGCTTTCCGCGGGAGAGGAGGGGCCCGCCGCGTTAGCGGTGGGAGGTGAGGGTCTGTAGCAATGAGTCAGAAAGACCCTCACCTCCCAAGCCTTCGGCTTGGGCCCCTCCTCTCCCGTGAAGAACGGGAGAGGCGCTTGGGCGACGCCGGCACCCGCCCAATGCCGACAGAGCCCGTCATGCCGGACTTGATCCGGCATCCATGCACACGCGGTTCCTCTCCCGCTTTCCGCGGGAGAGGAGGGGCCCGCCGCGAAGCGGTGGGAGGTGAGGGTCTGTAGCAATGAGTCGGGAAAGCTCCTCACCTCCCAAGCCTTCGGCTTGGACCCCTTCTCTCCCGTGAAGGACGGGAGAGGCGCTTGGGCGACGCCGGCACCCGCCCAAATGCCGACAGAGCCCGTCATGCCGGACTTGATCCGGCACCCATGCACACGCGGTTCCTCTCCCGCTTTCCGCGGGAGAGGAGGGGCCCGCCGCGAAGCGGTGGGAGGTGAGGGTCTGTAGCAATGAGTCAGAAAGACCCTCACCTCCCAAGCCTTCGGCTTGGGCCCCTCCTCTCCCGTAAGAACGGGAGAGGCGCTTGGGCCGCCGGCACGCCGAATGGCGATTCGGCTGATCCGAACCCATCGACTCCGGCCGACGGACTGGGCGCCGGCCGCGGCCGATTTCCACAACAGCCGGTAACGATGCGATTCGCGGCGTCGCGGCGCGATCCGTGGCGCTTCGGGGCGGCTAGTGGCGATTAGTTGCAATTAATGGCGATTCCACCACTTCCGACCACCGCTTGACATTCGAACAAATCATGAACATGGTGTAGTTTCAGTACCGTATCGTACTTATACGGATCAAAGTTCCATTCCGCGCGTTGGGCGGTTGTGGATAAGTAAGGGGATAAGCTGTGATTTACCTGGCTGCCGCGCTCTTCTTCACCCTCGCCTTGCTCGCCGCCCTGGTGGCGATCCACGTGACGGTGCGGCTGCACTGGCCTGAAATTCTCCTCGCCCTGCGCGGGGAGCTTGGCGCTACGCCTCGGGCGCCGGCGGCTCGGGCCGGCTCGGTTCGGCCCCACGCTGCCGCTTGACCTTCGCGTAGCTCGCGATGCTCACCGGAATCATCAAGGCGTAAAGCAGGGCGGCAACGCTCAACGTTGGAAAAGGCGCTGAAATGAGCGCCGCGAAGACCAAAGCGATCACCACCAGAGCGCCGAGCCTGATGTGGCTTCGAAGCCGCAGCGAGCTCCAGGAAAAGGTGGCCAGGTTCGAAATCATCAGGAAGCCGACCGCCGCGGCCCAGGGCGCGGCCAGCCACGGCTCGCGGAACAGTGGCTCCTCGGTCCAGGACCACAGGTAGACCGGAAGCAGCACAAGCCCCGCTCCCGCCGGCGCCGGCACCCCGGTCAGGAAGCCGGCCGACTTGTGCGGCTGCTCGACCGCGTCGATATTCGCGTTGAACCGGGCGAGGCGGAGCGCCGCGCACACCGCATAGGCCAGCAGGAACAGCCAGCCGTAGCGGTTCCAGCGCTCGACCTCGCCGCCCAGCTCCGAAAGCGGCTCAAGCACCCACAGGTAGAGGATGATCGCCGGAGCGACTCCGAAGGCGGTGACGTCCGAGAGCGAATCGAGCTCGGCGCCGAACCGGCTCTGGCCGTTCAGAAGCCGCGCGATCCGACCGTCGAGGCCGTCGAGGATCGCAGCCAGGACGACCGCGCCGACCGCCTTGTCCCACTCGCCGCCGATTCCGAAGCGGATCCCGAACAGGCCCGAGCAGAGCGCGAGCGCGGTCACCGCATTGGGGACGATCGTGCGCAGCGGGATGCCGCGGCGCGGCCGCTGTGCCCGCTGCGGGCCGTTCACTGGGCCACGCCCTCCAGCGCCTCGGATATCCCGGCGCGGGCGACGATCGTCTCTCCGGCGATGGTCCGCTGGCCGAGCAGCACCTGGGAGGAGGTTCCGGTCGGCAGGTAGACGTCCACCCGGCTTCCGAACCGGATCAGCCCGACCCGCTGGCCCGCCGCGACACGGTCGCCGGCCTTGACCCAGGGCACGATCCGCCGCGCCACCAGGCCGGCGATCTGGGTGAATCCGATCCGGGTGCCGTCGCGGCCCTCGACCAGGAAGTGCTGGCGCTCATTGTCCTCGCTGGCCTTGTCGAGATCGGCGTTGAGGAACTTGCCGGCGATGTAGACGACCCGCTTGATCTCGCCCGCGATCGGCGAGCGGTTGATGTGGACGTCGAACACCGACATGAAGATCGAGACCCGGATGCACGGTCCCGGCGGAAGCCCGTCCTCGCCGAGCAGCTCGGCGGGCGGCGGCACCGTCGCGATCATCGTCACCATTCCGTCGGCCGGAGCGACGATCAGCCCTTCGCCCTTGGGCGTGGTCCGGATCGGATCCCGGAAGAAGGCGGCGACCCACAGCGTGATCCCGGCGAACACCCAGCCGAGGATCTCCCACTCGACCACGACCCAGAAGAAGAGCGTGATCGCCGCCGCGATGACGACGAACTTGCGCCCTTCGGGATGGACGGTGGGCATGCGGTAGCGGACGTTGGTCGTCACCAGGTCCGGCTTTTCTAGCGAGGTCATGGCCTTGGCTTTAGGCGGCGGCGGGCGGCGTTACAACCGGCGGGAGACCAGCGCCTCTCCCGCTTTCCGCGGGAGAGGAGGGGCCCGCCGCGAAGCGGTGGGAGGTGAGGGTCTGTAGCAGTGAGTCAGCAAGACCCTCACCTCCCAAGCCTTCGGCTTGGGCCCCTCCTCTCCCGTGAAGGACGGGAGAGGGGTTTGACGGGGTGCCCGCTCCCCGCCTAGAGCCGCGCCACACCCTTACATCCAACGAAAGCACGGCCGCATATGGCGAAGATCAAGGTGAAGAACCCCGTCGTCGAGCTCGACGGCGACGAGATGACCCGCATCATCTGGCAATGGATCCGCGAGCGGCTGATCCTCCCCTATCTCGACGTCGAACTTCTCTATTTCGATCTCGGCATGGAGAATCGCGACGCGACCGACGACAAGGTGACGGTGGAATCGGCGGAGGCGATCAAGAAGCACGGCGTCGGCGTCAAATGCGCGACCATCACGCCCGACGAGGCCCGGGTCGAGGAATTCGGCCTCAAGAAGATGTGGAAATCGCCCAACGGCACGATCCGCAACATCCTCGGCGGAGTCGTCTTCCGCGAGCCGATCGTCATCGAGAACGTGCCCCGCCTGATCCCGGGCTGGACCGATCCGATCGTCGTCGGCCGCCACGCCTTCGGAGACCAGTACAAGGCGACCGACTTCCGGGTCCCGGGCCCCGGCAAGCTCACCATCAGGTTCGAGGGCGCGGACGGCGAGGTGATCGAGCACGAGGTGTTCGACTTCCCCTCCTCGGGCGTCGCCATGGGCATGTACAATCTGGACGATTCGATCCGCGATTTCGCACGCGCCTGCTTCAACTTCGGCCTCGGCCGCGGCTGGCCGGTCTACCTCTCGACGAAGAACACCATCCTCAAGGCCTATGACGGCCGCTTCAAGGACATCTTCCAGGAGATTTTCGACAGCGAATTCAAGGCCAGGTTCGACGAGGCGGGCACCGAATATCAGCACCGCCTGATCGACGACCTGGTCGCCTCGGCGCTGAAGTGGAGCGGCAAGTTCGTCTGGGCCTGCAAGAATTACGACGGCGACGTTCAGTCGGACATGGTCGCTCAGGGCTTCGGCTCATTGGGCCTGATGACCTCGATCCTGATGACTCCGGACGGCAGCGTCGTGGAGGCCGAGGCCGCCCACGGCACCGTCACCCGCCACTTCCGGATGCACCAGCAGGGCAAGGCGACCTCCACCAACCCGCTCGCCTCGATCTTCGCCTGGACCGGCGGCCTCAAGTTCCGCGGCAAGTTCGACGACACCCCCGAAGTCACCCGCTTCGCCGAGACTCTGGAGCGGGTCTGCATCGAGACGGTCGAAGCCGGCCAGATGACCAAGGACCTCGCCATCCTCATCGGCCCAGAGCAGAGCTGGATGACCACCGAGCAGTTCTTCGAAGCGATCCGCGCCAACCTCGAAAAGGCGATGGCGGCCTGATCGTCCTCCCCATGCCCCGCATGGGGAGGGGGACCATGCGGAGCATGGTGGAGGGGTAAATGGCGCGAACTCAAGCAGTTCGAGCGCGCTCCTCTGCTTCCACGGCATCTGCCCCTCCACCACCCTTCGGGTGGTCCCCCTCCCCATCTGGCGATGGGGAGGATGAACGGCCGTTGCTGACAATGCCGGCTCAACCTGCATAAAGGCGGGATGCACGGCAATTTCCAGACTTCCGGATTCAGCGACGCCCTGGTGATCCTCGGCGCGGCCGGGGTGGTCATCCCGGCTTTCGCCCGGTTCCGGATCAGCCCCGTCATCGGCTTCATCCTGGTCGGCCTGCTGGTCGGTCCGGCGGGCCTGGGCGGGATGGCAGGTCAGATGCCGTGGCTGAACTACGTCACCATTTCCAACCCGGAGGCGGTGGAGCCCTTCGCCGAGTTCGGAATCGTCCTCCTGCTGTTCGCCATCGGGCTCGAGCTCTCCTTCCGGCGGTTGTGGACGATGCGGCGGCTGGTCTTCGGAGTCGGCGCCGCCGAACTGCTGGTCTGCGCCCTGCTTCTCGGGCTTGCCGTCAACATGCTCGGCCAAAGCGTCAGCGGCTCCGTCGCGCTCGGCCTGGCGCTGGCGCTCTCCTCGACCGCCCTCGTCCTGCCGCTGGTCGGCACCACCAGCCCGGTCGGCCGCTCGGCGCTGGCGATGCTCCTGTTCGAGGATCTCGCCATCGTCCCGATCATCTTCCTGCTCGGAGCGATGGCGCCGCTCGCCGACGCGAACGGCTTCGACGGGCTGATGAGAACTCTCCTGATCGGCGCCGCCGTCGTCGCCGCGATGCTCGTCCTTGGCCGGCTGCTCCTGCCCCGCCTCTTCGCCCAGGCGGCTCGGACCAAGAGCCCGGAGCTGTTCCTCGCCGCGAGCCTGCTGGTGGTGATCGTCGCCAGCCTCGCCACCACCGCCGCCGGCCTCTCGCCCCTGATGGGAGCGCTCCTCGCCGGCATCCTCATCGCCGAGACCGACTATCGAAGCGAGGTGGAGGTGATCACCGCCCCCTTCCGAGGGCTCGCGCTCGGCATCTTCCTCATCACGGTCGGGATGAGCGTCGACCTGCGCCTCGTCGCCGCCAACTGGGAGGCCATCGTGGCGGCGGTGCTGGGAGTGGTCCTGCTCAAGGCGGCGGTGACCGGGCTCCTGCTTCGCCTCAACGGCGCCCGCAAGGCGGTGGCGGCCGAGGCCGGGCTGATCATGGCCTCGCCATCCGAGACCACCCTGATCGTCCTCGCCACCGCCTCGGCGGCGCAGCTGATCAGCGCCGAGACCGCCGCCTTCTGGCAGATCGTCACCGCCATCGGGCTCACCCTCACCCCGCTCCTCGCCAAGCTCGGCCAGGTCGCCGGCCGCCGGGTCGACATCCATTCGGAGGACGAGACCGCGGCCGCCGGCGACGGCGACAAGAGCCGGGTCGTCATCATCGGCTTCGGACGGGTCGGACGGCTGGTCGCCGAGATGCTGACGGCGCACGGGCGGCGCTATGTCGCCGTCGATTCGAGCATCGACACCGTCGCCGCCTGCCGCAAGGAAGGCATCCCCATCGTCTACGGCGACGTCGCCCGCGCCGAGCTGATGGACCGGCTCAACCTCGGCCACGCCACGGCGCTGGTCCTCACGATGGACGATCCGGTGCTGAGCGTGCGGGTCACCAAGAAGGTCCGGGCCTGGTGCCCCGGGCTCACCATCGTCGCCCGCGCCCGCGATCCCGGCCACGCCGCCGAGCTCTACCGCGCCGGCGCCACCGACGCCGTCCCGGAAACGCTCGAATCCTCCCTTCAGCTGTCCGAGGCCGTGCTGGTCGATCTCGGCATGGCGATGGGCCCCGTCATCGCCTCCATCCACCAAAAGCGCGCCGAGCTCCGCAAGGAGATCATGGAGCTGGGCCAGCTCGATCAGGAGCCGGTGCTCGAGCGGCGGCGGCTTCGCGACGCACTGAAGGCGCGCTAGCCGCGGCGGGCGCTAAGTTTGCCTCGTCATCCCGGACTTGATCCGGGATCCACCTTCTTGCGCCGCCTTAGGAAAGGGAGGTGGACGCCGGATCAAGTCCGGGATGACGAGGCGGTGCGGATTCAGCGCCCGATTCTCTAGCCGCGGCCGCCGCCTATGCTCTTTTCAGCGGACGGGCCTCCTGATAGGATTCAACGGGATAGGGGGAATCCGCAATGAAGAAGCTTTGTCTGGCCCTGCTGCTGTTGGCCGTCTCCGCGCCGGCCCTGGCAATGGAACCCAAGGCGGTCAATTCCGCGACCGAGGTTAAGGCCGGAATGGGGGCCGTTCGCCTCTCCATCCAGAGCCAGACCCAGCAATGGGGCGCCCTGCGCGTCTGGTTCCTAAGAGTGGGCGGCGATCCCGCGAACAAGCAGGACGTGCTGGAATTCCAGCGGTCGGTCGGGGTTCCGATCGCGGGCGTGAACATGATCGACAGCAAGCCGCGGGTCTACCCGCTCCGCCCCGGCCGCTACCGGCTGATCGGCCACGGCGTCAAATGCAAGGCGATGCCGCCCGAAGGCACGGTCGGCTGCAGCGTCGTCCAGTTCGGCATCTCGGAGACTCCCGCGCTGCGCTACGGCGAGCCGTCGCCGAGCTTCGAGGTGGTGGCGGGGAAACTCACGGACGCCGGCGAGTTCATCCTCGAAGCCGCTCCCAACTCCCCGATCACCGAGGGCGACGCTCTGAAAGTCGCGCGCAAGAACCCGCGCTGGTTCCGCATCGCGGTGCGCCCCATCGCACAGCCGGTTCCCGCCGCCTTCCAGCGAATGGCCGCCGGTCCGCCGGTCGAGGTGCCGCCCGGCTTCGCTTCCAACATCCAGTGCCCGCGCCGGCCCAAGGGCGCGATGATGTATTTGCCCTTCACCTGCTGAGCTGGTAGCGTTCCGCCTTCGTTCTGCGGAGAGGTAGATTGGCGAAACGTTCCGGCAGCGCCGATCTGCCGCTGCACGGCGGCCGTGTGCCCGCCTGGCTCGGCGAGCGCATGACCCGGCTGGGCACCCTCATCGCGGAGACGATCGTCCTTCACGAAGGCCGCGACGCCTTCCTCGAACGCCTCGCCCACCCTTTCTGGTTCCAGTCCTTCGGATCCGTGATGGGGATGGACTGGCATTCGTCGGGAATCACCACCAGCGTCATCGGCGCTCTGAAGCGTGGCCTCAACCCGCGCGCCGGCGAGCTCGGCATCCGGGTCTGCGGCGGGCGCGGCCGCCATTCGCGCTCCACCCCCGCGGAGCTCGCCGCGGCCGGCGAGCAGGCGGGGTTCGACGGGGACGCGCTGGCCCGCGCCAGCCGCCTCGTCGCCAAGGTCGACAGCGCGGCGCTCCAGGACGGGTTCGATCTCTACCTGCACGGCTTCTTCGTCACCGACGAGGGGAAGTGGGCGGTGGTCCAGCAGGGCATGAACGGCGCCAGCCGGACGGCGCGGCGCTATCACTGGCTCTCGGAAGGGCTGACCAGCTTCGTCGATTCGCCGCATAAAGCGATCGAGGGGCGGCGGCGGGGCGAGGTGCTCAACCTCGCCGACCGCCGCGCCTCGGCCTCCCGCTCGGCGCAGCTGGAGCTGCTCGCCGAGCTCGGCCCCGACCGGCTGGCGCTCGAAGCCGCCGCCGTCGAGCGAACCCCCGCCCCGCTTTCGCCGCAACCGCTGCTGCCGCACCTCTCCCTCCCCGATCACCATGAGGTCCGCGCCGACGACGTCATCCTGCGCCGGCTTCACGGCACCCTGGCCGCCGCCGCCGAAGCGGGGCCGAGGGATTTCGCGGAGCTCCTGCTCGTGCCCGGCGTCGGCCCCCGCACCGTCCGCTCCCTGGCCATGGTCGCCGAGGTGATCCACGGCGCCCCCTCCCGCTTCGCCGACCCGGCCCGCTTCTCGCTCGCCCACGGCGGCAAGGACCGGCACCCCTTCCCGGTGCCGGTCAAGGTCTACGACGGCACGATCGTCATGCTCAAATCCGCCGTCGCCCAGGCGAAGCTCGGCAATGACGAGAAGCTCGGCGCCATCCGCCGCCTCGACGAGCAGGCGCGAAGGCTCGAGGCGCATGTCGCAGGGCCAAGCTTCGAAGCGGTAATGGCCGAGGAGCGGCGGCTTTCGCACGGCTATGGCGGGCGCAGCGTGTTCGGCCTGGAGCCGCCGGGGGAGGCGAGCGACGCGGCCTGACCGTCATCCCGGCGAAAGCCGGGACCTCGGGGAGACCCGACGAGACTTCTCGTCCTGGGGTGCCGGCTTTCGCCGGGATGACGTGCTAAGCGGCGATCGTCTCTTCGCTAAGCGCCGCCTTCACCGCCTCGATCGCCGCCGCCGCGCTCGTGCCGTCCGGCCCACCGCCCTGGGCCATGTCCGGCCGCCCGCCGCCGCCCTGGCCGCCCACGGCGGAGACGGCCTTGCGGACGAGGTCGACCGCGCTTCGACTGGAGACGAGATCGTCCGTGACCCCGACCGCGACGGTCGCCCGGCCCTCGTTGACCGCGACCAGCGCCACCACGCCGGAGGCAAGGCGCTTCTTGGCCTCGTCCACCAGGCCGCGAAGCCCCTTGGGATCCAGCCCTTCGATCACCTGGCCGATGAAGGCATGCCCGCCCACCTGCTCCGGCCCCGCCGCCTCGGCCTTGGAGCCGCCCCCCATGGCGAGCGCCTTCTTCGCCTCGGCGAGCTCGCGCTCCAGCCGGCGGCGCTCGTCGAGCAGCGCCGCCACCCGGGCCGGCACCTCCTCGGGCGACGCCTTGAGCGAGGCCGCGGCTTCCTTCAGCCGGGTCTCGCGCTCCGTCAGCCACCGGCGCGCCGCCTCGCCGGTCAGCGCCTCGATCCGGCGGACGCCCGCCGCGACGGCGCTTTCGCTTACGATCTTGAACAGCTGGATGTCGCCGAGCGCGTTGACATGCGTGCCGCCGCACAGCTCGACCGAATAGCTGGCGTCCGAACCGCGGCCCATCGAGAGCACCCGGACCTCGCCGCCATATTTCTCCCCGAACAGCGCCATCGCTCCGGCCTGGATGGCCTCGTCCGGGCTCATCAGCCGAGTGGTGACGGCGTCGTTCTCGCGGATGTGGCGGTTCACCTCCTCCTCCACCGCGGCGATGTCCTCGCCCGTCAGCGCCTTTGGATGCGAGAAGTCGAAGCGGAAGCGGTCGGCCGCGACCAGGCTTCCCTTCTGGGTGACGTGCCCGCCGAGCCGGTGGCGCAGAGCCGCGTGGAGGAGGTGGGTGGCGCTGTGGTTCGCCCGAACCCGTCCGCGCCGCTCCGAGTCGACGGCCAGATGCACGCTATCGTGCACCGCGACGCCGCCCCTTTCGATCCGGGCGTGGTGTGCGTGCAGCCGGCCGAGCGGCTTTGAAGTGTCGGTCACGATGGCGTGAAGCGCCCCGTTGGAGATTGTGCCGGCATCGCCCATCTGGCCGCCGCTTTCCCCGTAAAAGGGGGTCTGGTTGGTGAGTATGACGACCTCGTCACCCGCCGACGCCCGCTCCGCCTGCACGCCGTCCTTGAGGATGGCGATCACCACGCCTTCGCCCTCGTCGCCGGCATAGCCGGTGAACTCGGTCGAGCCATGCTGCTCGGCGATGTCGAACCAGACGTCCTCGGAGGCCTTCTGGCCCGAGCCCTTCCAGGCGGCCCGGGCCGCCGCCTTCTGCCCCTCCATGGCCTTGTCGAAGCCGGCGCGGTCGACTCCGAACCCCTGCGCCCGCAGCGCGTCCTCGGTGAGGTCGTAGGGGAAGCCGAACGTGTCGTAGAGCTTGAACGCCACCTCGCCGGGAAGGATCTCGCCCGGCTTCATCGCGCCGGTCGCCTCGTCGAGCAGCCTGAGGCCGTTGGCGAGGGTCTGCCGGAAGCGGGTTTCCTCCAGCTTCAGGGTCTCCTCGATCAGCGGCTGGGCGCGGACCAGCTCCGGATAGGCGGCGCCCATCTCGGAGATGAGGGCCGGCACCAGGCGGTGCATGAGCGGCTCGGACGCGCCGAGGAGGTGCGCGTGGCGCATCGCCCGCCGCATGATCCGGCGCAGCACATAGCCCCTGCCCTCGTTCGCCGGCAGGACTCCGTCCGCCACCAGGAAGCCGGAAGCGCGGAGATGATCGGCGATGACCCGGTGGCTGGTCCTCGCCTCCGCGCCCGTCCCCGCGCTGGACCGGGTCAGCTCCGAGGAGGCGCCGATCAGCGCCTGGAACGTGTCCGTGCCGTAATTGTCGTGGACGCCCTGCATGACGGCGGCGATCCGCTCCAGTCCCATGCCCGTGTCGATGGACGGCTTGGGCAAATCGCGGACGATCTCATTGTCTTCCTGCTCATATTGCATGAAGACGAGGTTCCAGATCTCGACGAACCGGTCCCCGTCCTCGTCGGGGCTGCCCGGCGGGCCGCCGGGGATATGGTCGCCATGGTCATAGAATATCTCGGAGCAGGGGCCGCACGGGCCGCTGTCGCCCATCGCCCAGAAATTGTCCTTGGTCGGGATGCGGATGATCCGGCTTTCCGGCAGGCCGGCGATCTTCCTCCACAGGTCGAACGCCTCGTCGTCCGTGTGGTAGACGGTGGCCGTCAGCCGGTCCGGCGACAGGCCCCAGATCTTCGTCAGCAGGGTCCAGGCGTGGGTGATCGCCTGCTCCTTGAAATAATCCCCGAACGAGAAATTGCCCAGCATCTCGAAGAAGGTGTGATGGCGGGCGGTGTAGCCGACATTGTCGAGATCGTTATGCTTGCCGCCGGCGCGGACGCATTTCTGCGAGGAGGCCGCGGTCGAATATGGCCGGGTCTCCAGGCCGGTGAAGACGTTCTTGAACGGCACCATACCGGCGTTGACGAACATGAGCGTCGGGTCGTTCTGCGGGACGAGCGGCGCCGAGGGCACCTGCCGGTGCCCGTTCGAGCCGAAATAGTCGAGAAACGACCGGCGGATGTCATTGGTGGAGGTCATGGCGCCAAGCTAAGCCACATGCTGCGCTGCGGCAACTGTCGTCATCCGGCGAAAGCCGGGAGCTCAAGTCGGAAAAGCGCTTCATCTCCACGAGGTCCCGGCTTTCGCCGGGATGACGATCAGAGCCCCGTCGGGGCCGCCGCTTCCTCGACCGGCGCTTCCGCCACCTGAGCCGGCCTCTCTTCGCTGCTCACCGGATAGCTCGAATAACGCTGCACGCGCTCGCGCTCCGGGTCGGCCGCCTGCGCCTCGGTATAGACCACCTGCGTCGGCTCCGGCGCCCGAAGCAATTCGCCTCCGGAATAAGCATCCACGGCCGGATCGTGCTGCGGCACATATTCCACCGGATAGTCGCGGCAGCCGACGCAGCCGGTGCCGAGACCGCTGACCAGGACCGGCTGCTGGGCGGACCTGTATTCCCCCTGATGGACCTGGGCCCAGTCCGGGCTTCGATAGGGGACCAGGTCGGCGTGGAAGCTGTCCTCACCCTTGTTGAGATAAGCGGGATTGATCTCGGCGATGGCGGAGCGGCCGAGGCCCACGCCGAGCGCGGCGCCGACGATCGCGAGGCCGGCCATGATCGGCAGAGTCGTCGAAACGGGCATAAGCGTCACTCCTGCTGCACTCGATGCGATCGCAACACAGGTTAAATGCCGGTGGAGCGGGGGCGTTCCCTCCGTTTACCCTCTTTGTCTCCGCTCCTTCCTCTCCCCTCCCTGGAAGGGAGGGGTTGGGGTGGGTAGGCGAGCGAAGCGGGACTCCTGCTGAGTCGGGGATTCGGCCGCCTTCGGCGGACCCACCCTCGACCCCTCCCTCCCAGGGAGGGGAGTCGCGGCGAGGACAACCTGCCCTCTTGCGATTCGCCGGCAAAGGGTGGAACTCTGCCGGGATTGAGCGCGCACGCGCTTCAACGCGGGTCGCGCCTTGGGAACGCAGGGAGACACGCATGCCCGACAGATCGACAGGCACCAGGACGATCGCTCTCGTTGGACCGGGCGGATCGGGGAAGACGAGCCTCGCCGAGGCGCTGCTCTTCGCCGCCGGCGCCATCGATCGCCAGGGCAGCGTCGACGCCGGCACCAGCATCGGCGATTCGAGCCCCGAGGCGCGGGCCCGGGCGGGCTCGACCGAGGTCAATCTCAGCCACTTCGAGTTCCTGGGCGACCGTTTCTCGATCGTCGATTCGCCAGGCTCCGTCGGCTTCTCGGCGGACGGAGCGCTCGCCGTGGCCGCGGCCGATCTCGCCGTGGTCGTCGTCGATCCCGACACCGACCGGGCCATCCTCGCCGAGCCGGCGCTGAGGCAGCTGGAATCCCTCGGAGTCCCCCACCTCATCTTCGTCAACAAGATCGACCAGGCCCGCGGCGGCATCCGGGCGCTTCTGGAAGCGCTCCAGCCGATGAGCTCCTCGCCCCTCGTCGCCCGCCAGATCCCGATCCGGGAGGGGGAGAAGGTCACCGGCTTCGTCGACCTCGCGCTCGAGCGCGCCTTCAGATACCGGCCGGGCAAGCCTTCCAAACAGATCGAAATCCCGCCGGACCTGGCCGATCGCGAAACGCAGGATCGCTTCCACATGCTCGAGCAGCTCGCCGATCATGACGATGCCCTGCTCGAGCAGCTGCTGATGGACGAGACGCCCGACCGGGCGACGATCTTCGCCGACATCGCCCGCGAGACGAAGGAGAATCTGGTCGTCACGGTGCTGTTCGGCTCCGCCCTCAACGGCTTCGGCGTTCGCCGCCTGATGAAGGCGCTGCGGCATGACGCCCCGCCGCCTGAAGCCGCCGCCGAACGGCTGGCCGCCAAAGGCGGCTGCGCCTTCGTCTTCAAGATCTCGCACGGCGGCAATATGGGCCGTCTCGCCCTTGCCCGGGTCTTCGGCGGGCCGCTCAGCGAGGGGACCGAGCTCAAGAGCGCGTCGGGGGAGACGGTCCGGGTCGGCACCTTGTTCGCGCTCCAGGGGGAGAAGCCGGGGAAGCTCGGCAAGGCCGCTCCGGGCGAGATCGTCGCGATCGCCAAGGCGGAAGGGGTCAATGCCGGCGAATGGCTGGGCGCCGGCGGCAAGCCTCCCGAGCTTGCCCTGCCCAGCTCCAACTACGCGCTCGCCATCGCCACCAGCGACCGCAAGGACGACGTGCGCCTCTCGACGGCTCTCCACAAGCTGGTCGAGGAGGACGCCTCGCTCGACTGGGAGCAGGACGAGGCGCTCCACGAAACCCGGCTGAAGGGGATAAGCGACGAGCATCTCAAGGTGGCCCTGGCGCGCCTGAAGCGCCGCTACGGGGTCGCCGTCGAATCCCACCCGCCGGCGGTCGGCTACAAGGAATCGATCCGCAAGGCGGTCACTCAGCGGGGCCGCCACAAGAAGCAGTCGGGCGGCCACGGCCAGTTCGGCGACGTCGTCCTTGAGATCGCGCCGCTCACCCGCGGCGAAGGCTTCAAGTTCGACGAGAAGATCCACGGCGGATCGGTGCCCAGGCAATATATCCCCGCCGTCGAGCAGGGCGTTCGCGACGCGCTCGCGAAGGGACCGCTCGGCTTCCCGGTCGTCGACGTGGCGGTGACCCTGGTCGACGGCAGCTACCACACGGTCGACAGCTCGGAGCTCGCCTTCCGCACCGCCGGTCGGATCGGGATGAGCGAGGCCCTGGCTCTGGCCCAGCCCCATCTGCTCGAGCCCGTCCACAAGGTCACCGTCGTCACGCCCGGCTACGCCACCTCCCGGGTTACCTCCGCCATCGCCAGCCGCCGCGGCCAGATGCTTGGGATGGACAGCCGCGCCGGCTGGTCGCGCTGGGACGTGGTCGAGGCGCTGGTTCCGGAATCGGAGCTGCGGGGGCTGGACGCGGAGCTCCGCTCGGTTAGCCAGGGTCTCGCCAGCTACGAATCGAGGTTCGACCATCTGGCCGAGCTCAACGGCAAGCTCGCCGAGGACGTCGTCCAGAAGGTGCTCGAGCCGGCTTGATTTGCCTCCCCATCGAAGATGGGGAGGGGGACCACCCGAAGGGTGGTGGAGGGGTAATTGGCGAAGGCCTGCACCCTTACCCCTCCACCCCGCTTCGCGGGGTCCCCCTCCCCATGCTTCGCATGGGGAGGCAAGTACCTTGACCCGCGCCTCACAATCGCCTTCCTAAGCGCCACCCGAAGCACGAGGAGCGGCGCGTGGCCAAACGTCTGACCTACTGGATCCTGTTCGCCCTCGTGCTGGGCGTCGTCGTCGGCTGGGCCCTGAACTTCACGCTGGGGGACGGGACGCCCGAAGGCGGGGCGGTGGTCAAGGAGGTGGCGCGTTATCTCTCCATCCTCACCACCATCTTCCTCCACCTCATCAAGATGATCATCGCGCCGCTGGTCTTCTCGACACTGGTCGTCGGGATCGCGCACATGGGCGACACCGCCGCGCTCGGCCGCGTCGGGGCCAAGGCTCTGGGCTGGTTCGTGGCAGCGAGCCTGGTCTCACTCACGCTCGGACTCATCCTGGTCACTATATTCCAGCCCGGCACGGGCCTCGGGCTGCCGCTGCCGCCGGTCGACGCCTCGGCCGGAATCGACCGCTCCGCCTTCGACATCGTCAAGTTCTTCGGCAACATCTTCCCGGAATCGATGATCCGGGCCATGTCCGAGAACAGCATCCTCCAGATCGTCGTCTTCTCCCTTTTCGTCGGAGTCGCCATCACCGCCGTCGGGGAGCCGGCGCGGCCGCTGGTCCGGGCCACCGAGGCGCTGGTCAAGGTGATGCTGGTCATCACCGACTATGTGATGCGCTTCGCCCCCTTCGCGGTCTTCGCCGCGGTGGCCTCCACCGTCGCCCAGCGCGGCCCCTCGATCCTCGGCACCTTCGGCTATTTCATGGGCAGCTTCTACGCGGGCCTGATCCTGCTCTGGATCCTTCTGCTCGGAGTCTGCTTCCTCATCGTCGGAAGCCGGACCAGGCTACTCGTCCGCTACATCCGCGATCCCATCGTCCTCGCTTTCTCCACCGCCTCGTCCGAGGCCGCCTATCCGCGCACCCTGGAAGCGCTCGACCGCTTCGGAGTGCCGCCGAGGATCGCCAGCTTCGTCCTTCCGCTCGGCTATTCCTTCAATCTCGACGGCTCGATGATGTACATGACCTTCGCGACCCTCTTCGTCGCCCAGGCCTACGGCATCGAGCTTTCGATGACCCAGCAGATCCTGATGCTGCTGACTCTGATGATCACCTCCAAGGGTGTGGCCGGAGTGCCTCGCGCCAGCCTCGTCGTGATCACCGCCACCATGGCCCAGTTCAACATCCCGGAGGCCGGGCTGCTGCTGATCCTCGCGGTCGACCATTTCCTCGACATGGGCCGTTCGGCGACCAACGTCGTCGGCAACGCGGTTGCGAGCGTCGTCGTCGCCAAATGGGAAGGCGAGCTCGACCCGATGGAGCCCGTCGACATCGAGCCTCCCCACGCCCCCGCCCATGTCCCGCCCCCCAAGCCCGGGGACGAGCCCTTCTAGTCCTCCCCATGCCCTGCATGGGGAGGGGAACCAGGCGAAGCCTGGTGGAGGGGTAAAAGGCGCGGACCTTCGGCGTCACGGCGCCCCAACCTCGGAGTCGGAGCCAGCTGCCCCTCCACCACCCTTCGGGTGGTCCCCCTCCCCATCTGTCGACGGGGAGGACAAATCAATCGAAAGGGCGGTCGATCGACGGCGGCGGGGTCGAGAACCATCGCGGCCCGCTCGCGGTCATGTAGAGGCAGTCCTCGAGCCGGATCCCGAACTTGCCGGGCAGGTAGATGCCCGGCTCGTTCGAGAAGCACATCCCCGGCTCCAGCCGAGTCGTTTCGCCATGGACGAAATTGACCGGCTCATGCCCTTCCATGCCGATGCCGTGGCCGGTCCGGTGCGAAGTGCCGGGGAGCTTGTAGCCGGGGCCGTAGCCCCAGGCTTCGTACTGGCGCCGAACCGCATCGTCGACGCTTCCCGCCGTGGCGCCGATCCGCGCCGCCGCGAAGGCGATGTCCTGCCCCTTGCGCATCTGGCTCCACACCCTTCGCTGCTCCGCATTCGCCGCACCGAAGACGAAGCTGCGCGAGATGTCGGACTGGTAGCCGTGGACGGTGCAGCCGCAATCCATCAGCACCACCTCCCCTTCCCGCACCTGCTGAGGCTTGCCGCTGCCGTGCGGGTAGGCGCTGGCCTCGCCGAGCAGGATGAGGGCGAATTCCGGCCTGCCGCCCAGCGCGGTGGTGGCGCCGTTCATCATCGCGCCGATCTGCGCCGGGCTCATGCCCTTCTCGATCCGCCTGTAGGTGTGGCGGTAGGCGGCGAGCGTGACGTCCGCGGCCTTCTGCATGAGCGCAAGCTCGGCGGGCGACTTGATCATCCGGCAGCCCCTGACGACCGGGGCGCCGCTTCGAAGCTCGATCCCGGGCATCGCCTTCCTCAGGCCGTCCACCGCGAAGAAGCGGACCGTCTCCTCGATGCCCACCGCCCGGCTCGCCAGCTTGCGGTCGCGCAGGGCTCCGGCGACGAGCTTCAGCGGATCCTCATGCTCCACCCAGGTCCGCACCTCGGCGGGGACCTTGAGGCTCTCGCGGACCGAGGGCTCCTCGAAGAAGGGCGTGAAGATGATCGGCTCGCCCTGGACGGGGATGAGCGCGGAGGTGAGCCGCTCGCTTCGCCACCATTGGACCCCGGTGAAATAGTCGAGCGAGGCACCCGGCTCGATCAGGACCGCGCCGAGCCCGTGCCGCCGCATCAGCCGCCGCGCCTTCTCCAGCCGCTGGAGCCGCTCCGCGCTCCCGATCGGAGGGACGTCGCCGGTCATCGGCTGGAGGTCCGGCCTGGCCGCCGCCAAGAGCGATGATGGGCGGACGGCCAAAGCCGCTCCCGCGGCCAGCGCGCCGAGAGCGAAGCCGCGGCGGCCGATCTCAGGCATAGGCATAAGGTCCGCCCTTCTTGAGCGCCGCCCCGTAGGCCGGGCGGGCGTGGATCCGCTCCAGCCAGTCGACCAGGTTCGGCCGGCTCTCATCCAGCCCACCGCGGTGCCGGGAGGCCTCGAGCGGAAAGCTCATCATGACGTCGGCCGCGGTGAAGGCGTCGCCCGCGAACCAGGGGCGCTCGGCCAGCTCCGTCTCCAGCCAGTCGAGATGCTGGTCGAGCATCCTTTGCAGCGGAGCCCGCGCCGGCCGGCCGAGCAGCCCGAGCCTTCCGACGACCAGGATCGCAAGCAAGGGCGGCATCATCGAGCCTTCCGCATAATGGAGGAAGTGGCGGTAGCGGAGCCGGTCGTCCCGCCTGGCAGGCGGCCCGAGGCGCCCGTCCGCCAAGTCGATCAGATATTCGACGACGGCGCCGGTTTCGGCGACGACCCTGCCTTCATCCTCGATCACGGGCGACTTGCCGAGCGGATGGACCCGGCGAAGCTCCGGCGGCGCCAGCATCGTCTTCGGGTCGCGGGCGTAGCGGCGGACCTCGTAAGGCAGGCCGAGCTCCTCGAGCAGCCACAGCACACGCTGCGAGCGGCTGTTCTCGAGATGATGGACGACGATCATCGATTGTTCCTGTGGCACAGGGCCGCGACCTCCTTGACGAGCTTGGCGGCGAGCACGGCGGTCACTCCGTTCAAGTCGCGGGAAGGATTGTATTCGACTATGTCGGCCCCGACGACGGGAGCTCGGATTCGGTCGAGAACCGCCAGCACGTCGCGGACCGAAAGGCCCCCGGGCTCGTGATGGGAGACGCCCGGAGCCACGGCAGGGTCGAAACCATCGAGGTCGAGGCTGATGTAGAGCGGGCCGCCCGGCATCGGAACCGCCTCGGGCGAGAATTGGCGCATCTCGACGATCTCGACCCCGAACCGCTCGGCCTGCTCCCGGCAATGACGGTTCAGGGTCCGGATCCCGACCTGAACGAGCCGCCGAGCGAGCCCGCGCTCCATGATCCGGGCGAAGGGCGAGGCGTGCGAACGCGGATTGCCGTCGAAATCCTCGTAGAGGTCCGGGTGGGCGTCGAAATGGAGGATCTCCACGGGTCCGTGGACGGCGGCGAGCGCCTCGATCACCGGGACGGTGATCGAATGGTCGCCGCCCAGGACGAGGGGCACGGCCCCGTCCGCCGCCGCCTGCGCGACGGCCGCGGCGATGATCTCGTCGTCGCCGTCCTGCTCGGTCAGCGGCAGGTCTCCGTCGTCGCCGAGAAGAAGGTCGACTCCCAGCTCCACCCCCGACTCGGCAACCATGTTTGCGTGATCCGACCAGAGTGCGTCCCGGATCAGCGGCGGCGCGAGGGCGGAGCCGCGCAGGAAGGAAGAATGACGGTCGGTGGGGGCTCCGATCAGCCGAAGCTCCCACAGAGCGGCGCTCGCGTCATGCGTCTCCATCGGCGGCGTCTGTGAAGACGCGCGCGCCCCTTGTCCAGCGGGCCGCGACGAGGACCCTTTCACCGTCGCCCAGAACTCGCTCCAGGGTCCCGGTTGGGTGCCCGGCCGAGTGTCAGCTGTGGGACGGGCGTCCGCGCTCCTTCTCCCGGCGCCGCGGGCGCCAGTCCAATTGGAAGGCGCAAAGGCGCGAAGGCGCGGCCGCGACGTAAAAAAGGAGGGTCGCTCTACGTCGGGCCTTTGCGCCTTTTGCGCCTTCTCTCAAACAATCCAGGGCCCTACCGGCCGGTGGGGTGATCCGCCCGATGCGACGTCCTCCCTCCACGGAGCCGCTCCACCCTGGAGGCTGAAACAAGTTCGGCATGACGGTCCACAGGATGTGCGGTCTTTTGCGGAACCCGAGCGCCGCCGCATCGTCTATGCGGGTTCCACCCCAAGGATCGACATGCTTCAGCCGCCCCGCCCCCACCTTGCCGGCGCCCGCCCCGGATTCCGCGAGTTCGTCGTCCTCATCGCCGGGCTGATGTCGCTGAACGCGCTGGCGATCGACGCGATGGTGCCCGCGCTGCCCGCGATCGGACAGGCGCTCGACGTGGCCGACGAGAACCGGCGCCAGCTCGTCGTCTCGCTCTACGTGCTCGGCTTCGGGCTGACGCAGATCGTCTACGGACCGCTCTCGGACCGGTTCGGCCGCAAGCCGGTGCTGGTCGTCAGCCTCGTCCTCTACGTCGCCTTCGCGCTCGCCTGCTGGGCCGCGCCGAGCTTCACCCTGCTGCTGGCGGCGCGGATGGCCCAGGGCGGGGCCGCGGCCTCGACCCGGGTGCTCGTCGTGTCGATCGTCCGGGACCGGTTCGAGGGCCCGCAAATGGCGCGGATCATGTCGCTCGCGTTCCTCGTCTTCCTGCTCATCCCGATGCTCGCGCCCCTTTTCGGCCAGCTCACTCTGATGGTCGCTTCGTGGCGCGCCATCTTCTTCGGCCTGGCGCTCGGCGGAGCGATCATGCTGCTGTGGACCCTGCTCAGGCTGCCCGAGACCCTGAACCCCGAATTCCGGCGCCCGCTCGACGTCGCGACGATCTGGGACGGGACCTGGCAGACCCTCAGCAACCGCCAGTCGCTCGGCTACACGCTCGCCTTCACCTTGATGATGGCGAGCCTGATGGGCTACATAAACTCGATCCAGCAGATCGTCTTCGACGTCTTCCGCCGGCCCGAGCTGATCGCCGCGACCTTCGCCGGAGTGGCGCTGCCCATGGCCTTCACTTCCTGGCTCAATTCGAGGATCGTCGAGCGGGTCGGCACCCGCCGGGTCGCCCATGCCGGGCTGGCCCTGTTCACCCTGTCGGCCCTCATCCACCTCGGGATTGTCCTGACGGTCGACGAGAGCCTGTGGCTGTTCATCGCGATGCAGGGCCTCACCATGGCCTGCTTCGGCCTCGCCTCGGCCAATTTCGGAAGCCTGGCGATGCAGCCGCTGGGCCATGTGGCGGGCACCGCCTCGTCCGTGCAGGGGACGATCGGCACGATCGGCGGAGCCCTTCTCGGCCTGCTAGTGGGCCAGAGCTTCGACGGCACCCTGGTCCCCATGGTCGGGAGCTTCGCCGCCTTTGGAGCCATCGGCCTGCTCATCCTGCTTGGCACCGAGCGTGGGCGGCTGTTCGGACAGGGCTGACTCAGCGGCCGAGGCCAAGCACCGAGCGCCGCGCCCGGGCCGAAGGCCCCGAATTGTTTCGCGCAAAGCACACAAAGGTCACCAAGAGGCCCCGCCACGCCGGAGTTACGGCCTTTTCGGATCGACATTGAAATAAGCCGCTACGCGGAATTTTAGTGTCCTTAGCGTGCTTTGTGCGAACACAAATCTTTCTTCAAATCGCCTGTCCGGATCCGGACGAAGTTCATGAAGTTCACAATGTCCGACTAAACGTCGTCGTCCGGGCTCGGGCCGGCCATCAGGGCCTCGGCGACCTCGTCGGTCTTGCCGCGGATGGCGCGCTCGAGGCGGGCGGCGACCTCGGGATTCTCCTTTAGGTAGGTCTTGCTGTTCTCGCGGCCCTGCCCGATCCGGATCGAATCGTAGCTGAACCAGGCGCCCGATTTCTCGACGATCCCGGCCTTGACGCCGAGGTCGAGGATCTCGCCGACCTTGGAGATGCCCTCGCCGTACATGATGTCGAACTCGACCTGCTTGAACGGCGGCGCAACCTTGTTCTTCACGACCTTCACCCGGGTGGTGTTGCCGACGATGTCGTCGCGGTCCTTGATCTGGCCGGTGCGGCGGATGTCCAGGCGGACGGAGGCGTAGAATTTGAGCGCGTTGCCGCCGGTCGTCGTCTCCGGATTGCCGTACATCACTCCGATCTTCATCCGAAGCTGGTTGATGAAGATGACGAGGCATTTGGACTTGGAGATGGAGCCGGTCAGCTTCCTCAGCGACTGCGACATCAGCCGCGCCTGGAGGCCGACATGGCTGTCGCCCATCTCGCCCTCGATCTCCGCACGGGGGACGAGGGCCGCGACCGAATCGACGACGAGAACGTCGACGGCGTTGGAACGCACCAGGGTGTCGGTGATCTCGAGCGCCTGCTCGCCCGTGTCGGGCTGGGAGACGATCAGCTCGTCGACATCGACTCCGAGCTTGCGGGCGTAGACGGGGTCGAGGGCGTGCTCGGCGTCGACAAAAGCGGCGGTTCCGCCGTTCTTCTGGGCCTCGGCGATGACGTGGAGGGCGAGCGTGGTCTTGCCCGAGCTCTCGGGGCCGTAGACCTCAACCACGCGGCCGCGCGGAAGTCCTCCGATCCCGAGCGCGATGTCGAGCCCGAGCGAGCCCGTCGAGATGGTTTCGATCTCGACCGCCTCGCGCGAGCCAAGCTTCATCGCGCTGCCCTTGCCGAATGCGCGGTCGATCTGCGCCAGCGCGGCCTCCAGGGCCTTCTGCCTGTCCATATTGTCCGAGTTTCCTACCACCTTGAGAGAAGCCGCCATGGCCCGCATCCCCTATGCCCTGCGCGCAGCCCATTCAACGCGATTGTTGGAATGTACGTGATACGTTCCGCGAGAACAAGAGGAAAACGCCTGGCCATGCTAGGCTGTATCGCAGGGCATCCCAAAACCGCATGGAGCCGATCCGGGGAAAGGGGTGGTGGAGCATCGACCAGGGGAGCCGCACCGAAAAAACTCAACGACTTGGGAAATGGTGCCTGGCACCAATTTCGCCAATCTCGCGCCAATCTCGGGAGCGCGATGCGATTTTGGGATTGCGGACACGGCGGCCTAGTCAGTGCATGGCCCGTCCGATCCGACTCACCGTCCCCGACCACCCGCATCATGTCACCCATCGCGGCAACAACCGGCAACGCACCTTCTTCGGCGAGCACGACTAAGGGACGCTTCGCCTCTTTCGTCATGAACGAGCGCCACCTTCTCGCCTGCGCCCGCTATGTCGAGCCCAATCCGGTCCGGGCCGGCATCGTCGCAAAGGCCGCCGACTGGCCTTGGTCGAGTGCCCGAGCGCATCTCGGCGGGCGGGCCGACGCGTTGACCGATCCCCGCCCGCTGCTGGAACGGTGGCCGGACTGGCGGTCCGTGCTGGAGGCGGGCGAGGACGAGCCGGCGCAGCAGGCGATCCGGGCGCGCGAGCGAAGCGGCCGCCCGCTCGGCAGCGACTCCTTCCTCGCCGGTCTCGAGACCGTCACCGAGCTCCGGCTTCTTCCTCGACGCCGGGGCCGCCCACCGGCTCGCCCCATCGAATCAACGCCTTGGAAATTGGTGCCTGGCACCATTTAGAGAGTTCATCTGAACGAACATTTTCAACGACTTGCGAATTGGTGCCTGGCACCAATTTCGCCAAGCGGCCGCCCGCTCGCCAGCGAATCCTTCCTTGCTCTTCTCGAGAGTGTCACCGGGCTCCGGCTTCTTCCTCGGCGGCGGGCCGGCCCGCCGGCTCACCCGCCGAATCAACGGCTTAGAAATTGGTGCCTGGCACCATTTAGGCCGCTTCTTCCTCGACGGCGGAGCGGGCCCCCGGCTTGCGCCGCCGAATCAACGACTTGCAAATTGGTGCCTGGCGCCAATTTCGCGCGGGGTTGCACCCGGCTTCCTGACAGGCCCGATCCGATACGGGCTGACGCAGTTCATCTGCTCCGGCACTCTGCCCAAGGGCTACAGCGTCTGGAAAGCCGCGCAGGCGGAGATGCCGCAAATCCAGCCGGGACCGCGGATCGCTCGATGCCGCCCGCGAAAGTCGGGCGGGGGCGGCCGATTGCCCGCCTGCCCCGCGTCGCTTGACGCGGCCGGCGGCCCGGCTAGACCGCGAGCCATGCCCTTCCCGCACCGCCATCTGCTCGGCATCGACGCCCTCTGCGCGGAGGACATAATCTTCCTTCTCGACGAGGCCGAGCCCTGGCTCGGGTTCAACCGGAGCGCCCGCAAGGCGGACCAGCGGCTCGCCGGCCTCACCCAGTTCAACCTGTTTTTCGAGAACAGCACCCGCACCCTCTTCTCCTTCGAGGTCGCCGGCAAGCGGCTCGGCGCCCAGGTCGCGAACTTCCACCCGGGCGGGTCGAGCGTCCGCAAGGGCGAGAGCCTCATCGACACCGCCCTCACCCTCGGAGCGATGCGCCCCGACGTGATGATCGTCAGGCATGGCGAGACCGGCGCTCCGCGGCAGGTGGCCGATGTGGTCGATTGCCCGGTGATCAACGCCGGCGACGGAACCGGCGAGCATCCCACCCAGGCGCTCCTCGACGCGCTGACGATTCGGCGGCGCAAGGGGCGGATCGAGGGCCTCAGGATCGCGATTTGCGGCGACATCCGCCACAGCCGGGTGGCGGGATCGAATATCCGGCTCTTGCCGAAGCTGGGCGCCGAGCTTCGGCTGGTCGCCCCCCCTGCCCTGCTTCCGGCCGACAGCGGCGGCCTCGCCACCTTCGCCGATCTCGACGAGGGCCTCGACGGCGCGGACGTGGTGATGATGCTGAGGATCCAGCGCGAGCGGATGGAGGAAGGCGTCTCGGGCGGCCTCGCCGATTTCCACGGCCGCTACGGCCTGACGATGAAGCGGCTCGAACGGGCGGCGCCCGACGCCATCGTCATGCACCCTGGGCCGATGAACCGCGGAGTCGAGATCGACAGCGAGGTCGCCGACCATCCCACGCGCTCGGCGATCCTGGAGCAGGTCGAGATGGGTGTGGCGGTCAGGATGGCCGTGCTCGACGTCCTGACGAGGGAGCGGCGGGGCTAGCCGCCGCCCGCCCCTCTCCCGTCCTTACCGGAGAGGGGCTGGGCTCGGGCGGCGGCTCGGCTCCGGCCGGCGGTTAGCCCCGGCGGCTCACCGCGTAGCGGCTGGCCCATCGCACCGGCGAGTCGCCGGCGACGGTGCGGACGAAGCAGGCGCCGCCCTTTGTCTGGATCGAGCGGCAGGCGTTCGCGGCCGCCGAGCGGCTTTCGAAGCCGGCGACCGAAAGCCGGTGAAGCGTTCCACGGCCGGGAACGCTGACCGTGGTGCTGAGCGGGATCAGGTCGGCGAAGCCGAAGCGCTTCAGCATCTGCGACCAGGCCCGCTCGACCGAGGAGGGCGAGCTGTAGGCGCCGAGCTGGACCGCGAAGCGGCCGCGCGCGCCCTGCGCGGCGCGGGCGGAGCGGCCAGGCGCCTCGAAGCGCGGCGCCGGGGTTTCGATGGACCGCGGGGCGGCGATCACCGAAGGCTGGGGCGTGACGAGCGCCTGCACGGCTTGCGCGTAAAGCGGCTGGGTCCGCTCGGAGGGAGCCGAAGAGGTGGCCTCCGAAGCGGCGCGCTCGCTCACCCATTGCGGAAGATCGAGGGAGGCGGCGCGGACCGGCTCGGGCTCCGGCTCGGCCTGAGCGAGCGCCGCCGGCGCCGGCTCGGGCTGTGCCAGGGCGGGCGCGGCGGCGGCAACCGTTTCCGGCGCCGGCTCGGGCAGCGGGTCGGCGGCCGCGAAGGCGGTGGCGGCCGGCTGAGGCTGCGACAAAGCGAGCCTGACCGACTGGCCGGAATCCTCGGCCGGAGCCACTCCGAGCAAGGCGGCGACCTGCACGGCGCCGCCGCCGGGCTGGGCAAGCGCGGCCCATTGCTGGAGCCTGGCGCCGAGATCGCGGGGCGAGACATCCTGGGCGGCGGTGATCCGCGCTTTCTCCCAATCCCCGGCCAGGGCGTAGGAAAGCGCCAGATTCTGGCGGGTGCGGCCGGTGGCGCCGGGCGCCCTCGCGGCGGGCTCGAGCAACTCGATCGCACGGCCCGGCTCTCCGGCAAGGGCATAAGCGAGGCCGATGTCGGCGGGAGACGCCGTCTCGGCCAGCCGGTCGAGCTCGGCGACCGCTCCGGCCGGACGGCCCAGCGCGATCCGGGCCAGGGCGATGCTGAACGAAGCGCGGGCGTTGGTGGGATCGAGCTGCTGGACGTCCGCGAAAGTGGCTTCGGCCGACTGGAAGCGCCCGTTCTTCAGATAGAGGTCGGCCAGGATCATCCGGTAGCCGACGTCGCGCGGGCTGAGCTCGACGGCCTGCTCGGCGAAGACGAGACCTTCCTTATACTCGCCCTTGCGGACCGCTTCCTGGGCCTTTGCGAAGAACGAGGCCGCCTGCTGCTCGCCCTTGGGCGCCTTCGCCGAGGCGGAGGCGAGGTGCGATCCGGGCGCTCCGCAGGCGACCATGGTGGTGCCGATCGCCAGGGCGGAGACCGCCAACTTCAGTGCCACGCTCTTGTTCATCCTACCCACTCCGATCAACGCTGGTTCGCCTGCCCGGACGCCTGCCCGGAAAGGGCCTCCAGCTCGGGACGCGAATCGAGGAAATTATCGAGTGCCTCGGTCACGAGCTGCTGCGCCGACCGGCGCGACAGGGCGCAGGCGAGACGCAATTTCAGGTGCCGCTCCGGATCCAGCCGGAGGGTGAAGGCGGCTTTCGCCCGCACCGGCGCCGCGCTCGGCCGCGCCGGCGCCTTCGCCCGGGAGCGCGGCAGCTTGACCACGCGCGATTCGGGCCGCGCTTCGGGCTCGGCCGTTTCCGGCTCGGCTTCGGGCACCGGCTCCGGCTCCGGCTCCGGCCGGGTGAGCCGTGCTTCCAGCTCCCGCCGCTGCTCGACCACCGCCGGCGGCTCCGACGGCGCCCGGCCTCCGGGCGCGGGCGTCAGGGCCTCGATCGAGCTCGGCACATGTTCGAGCGGAGCGTGCGCTTCGTTGACGTCGTGGAGCGCTCCGGGCGCATGGCCCATGTCGTTCCAGCCCAGATCCTCGAGGCTGGAGCCGAAGCTTCCGAAACCCTGCGGACGCATTGCGGGCTTGGCTGCGCCCTTGCGGGCGAGGAGGCCGGAGGAGAGCGAAGCGAAAGGCTTTGTCTCGGCCATCTGTCCCACTCCTTTACTGGCCGACCACGCGGCGGCCGAAGCCCCCGGCGGGTCGCGCGCTGGAGGGATGGGCGGCGAAACCCTGGGGCGCCGAGAAGACGGTGCGGCGGAAATTCTTTTCGAGCCGGTCGGCGACATATTCCCAAAGCTCGACCACCTCCTTGGCGGACTTGCTGTTGGGATCGACCTCCATCACCGTCCGGCCGTCGATCATCGAGGCGGCGTAATCGGTGCGGTGGTGGAGCGTGACCGGGGCGACAGTGCCGTGCTGCGAGAGCGCGACGGCGGCCTCGTAGGTGATCCGCGCCTTCGGAGTCGCCGCGTTGACGACGAAGATGAGCGGCTTTCCGGCGCGCTCGCACAGGTCGACGGTGGCGCCGACGGCCCGAAGGTCGTGCGGGCTCGGCCGGGTCGGGATCAGGATCAGCTCGGCGACCTGGATGACGCTCTGGATGGCCATGGTGATGGCCGGGGGCGTGTCGATCACCGCCAGCTTGAAGCCCTGCTGGCGCAGGATCTCCAGATCGGCCTGGAGCCGGGCGACGGTGGTCTGTGCGAAAGCGGGCATCTCGGCCTCGCGTTCGTTCCACCAGTCGGCGAGCGATCCCTGCGGATCGATGTCGATCAGGCAGACCGGGCCTGCACCCGCCCTCTCCGCCTGGACGGCGAGATGACCGGACAAGGTGGTCTTGCCGGATCCCCCCTTCTGGGACGATAGTGCCAATACGCGCATGTTTTCCCCTCGGGCTCGCGATCCTTGCCGCCCGTTTGCGCTCCACTTGGCTAAAATCCGGTTAACGCGGATGACGCGGCGAACCCGTTTTTGCGCGAAGCTCGTCGCGTCGCCCCGGGCGGAGGTCGGGGCCTCGCGGGATGAAAAGCGCCGAGCCTTTCACCCGCTCGGATCCCGGCCCTCGCCGGTATGACAGGGGGCGCCGGCATTAGGCATTGTGCTAAGGCCGAATTAAGGATTTTCGGCTAGCTCCAGGCTCGAAAACCCCATTCCCGCGCGGGAGACGAACTATGCCCATTTCCGGACGACACCTGCTCGCAGCCACCGCGGCGGCGCTTTTCCTGATCGGCGCCCAGGCTGGCGCCGGCGCCGCCCCTGCCGACGTCAAGGCCGGCGTCGACCGCTGGATGCGCGGCGATTATGCCGGAGCCGTGGCTCAATGGCGCCCGCTCGCCGAAGCGGGCAATGCGGACGCCCAGTTCAACCTGGGCCAGGCCTATAAGCTTGGCCGCGGAGTGCCGGTGAACGCCGGGCTCGCCCAGAGCTGGTACCAGAAGGCCGCCCGCCAGGGCCACGAGCAGGCGCAGGTCAATGTCGGGCTGCTTCTCTACAATGGCGGCCGCCGCCAGGAAGCGATGCCCTGGATCCGCAAGGCGGCCGAGCTCGGCGACCCTCGCGCGCAATACATATTGGGAACGGAGCTGTTCAACGGCGACCTCGTCGCCAAGGACTGGCCCCGCGCCTACGCCCTGATGCTTCGCGCCGCCGACGGCGGAGTCCCGCCGGCCGCCGACAATCTAAGGTCCATGGAGCGGTTCATCCCGGTCGAGCAGCGCAAGCAGGGCGTCGCGCTGGCGCAGCGCATGGGTCAGCCGGCGCCTTCGGGCGGGATCAAGACCAACGTCTTCTCGTCGGCGGCGGTCGCGGCGCCGGCCCGGCGCCCCGCTCCGGCCAAGGCCGCCACCCCTGCCCCGCGCCCCGCCGCCCCGGCTCCGTCCGCCTCGGCCGGCGGCCGCTGGAAGGTGCAGCTCGGCGCTTTCGGAAGCGCCGCCAACGCCCAGCGCGCCTGGGCCGGACTGAGGGGCCGGCTCGGCGCCGGGCTTCAGCCGCAATATGTCTCCGCGGGAGCCGTCACCCGCCTCCAGGCCGGGCCGCTCGCGAGCCGCGCGGCGGCCGACCGGGTCTGCGCGGCGGCCAAGGCGGCCGGAGCCGCCTGCTTCCCGGTCGCGCCTTAACCGAATTTTCGTGCGTGCGCCGCTATGGAAGCCCCTGCATACGGGGGACGAGCATGGCGGCGGTGGGGAGGATCGGGAGCGGAAACCGGATGGCGTCGCGTTGGCGCCGGCGGCGCATGTGCATCCTGATCGCCGAAGCGCCCGCGCCGGCGGCCCTGCGTTCGATCTCGGCGAGCGGCGCCTTCCTCGAGACCAATGCCCGCCCCGCGCTCGGCGACCGAGTCGAGCTCCGCCACCCCGAGGCGGGCGCGATCGCGGCCACGGTGCGCTCGCTCGCGCCGGACGGGGTCGAGCTCGGCTTCCCGCTGGGCGAAGCCTCGGTCGCCTTCGCCCTGGCCGCGATCGCAGCCGACATGAGCCGTCCGTGATAATTGGTGCCAGGCACCAATTACTGAGTTGCTGTTATTCCTCCCACTGGCTCCTCGGCCAGCCCTGCGCGTAGAGGAGTGCGGTGAGGTCGTTGTGGACGATCGCGGCATCGGCGGCGGCGGCGGCGGCCGGCTTTGCGCGATAGGCCACTCCGAGCCCCGCCGCCTTCAGCATCGGCACGTCGTTGGCGCCGTCTCCCACCGCCAGCGCCTCCTCGACGCCTAAGCCGCGCTCGGCCGCCGAGGCGAGCAGCGCCAGCCTCTTGCCCTCGGCGCCGAGCACCGGCGGGTGGACGGCGCCGGTCAGTCTTCCCGCCATTATACCCAGCCGGTTGGCGACGACGCGGTTGAAGCCGAGCTCCTCGCCGACCGGATCGGCGAAGCGGGTGAAGCCTCCGGAGACCAGGATCGTCAAGGCTCCGGAACGTTTCATCGTCCGGACCAGCGGGCGGGCTCCGGGAGTGAGCCGGACGCGTTCGGCGCGGCAGCGCTCGATCGCCGCCTCGTCGAGCCCGGCGAGCAGCGCGACCCGCTCGGCGAGCGCGGCCTCGAAGCCGATCTCCCCCCGCATCGCCCGCTCGGTGACCGCCGCCACCTCGGCCTTCACTCCGGCGAAATCGGCCAGTTCGTCGATGCATTCGACGGTGATCATCGTCGAGTCCATGTCGGCGACGAGCAGCTTGCGGCGGCGCGAGGCCCCGTCCTGGACGATGACGTCGGTTCCGGCGAGCAGGCCCTCCAGCGCCGCCCGGGCCGGCGCGGGCGGCCCCGGCAAGAGCAGGTCGCACGCCTTGCCCTCCTCGACCCAGCTCCGGCCGCGAGCCTCGATCCCGGCGTCGGCGAGGGCGTCGAGGGCCACGGAAATATCGCCGCCCGAAAGGCGATCCTTTGCTATCAAGGTGGCGATGAACATGGCTTCCCCTACCCGGCCCCCGCTGGCGCTTATCGCGGGGCCGACCGCGAGCGGCAAGTCGGAGCTGGCGCTCGCCATGGCGGAGGCGGCCGGGGGAACGATCGTCAACGCCGACAGCGCGCAAGTTTATGCGGATCTGCGCATAATCTCCGCCCGCCCCGGCCCCGGGGACGAGGCCAGGGCGCCGCATCTCCTCTACGGCTACAGGGACGGGGCCGAGGCCTGCTCGGCGGCGCAATGGGCCGCGGACGCACGGCGAGCGATAGAGTCGGTCCATGCCTCGGGGCGGATCCCGTTCCTGGTCGGCGGCACCGGCCTCTATATCCGCACCCTGCTCGACGGCATCGCTCCGGTTCCGGACATCGATCCCGCGATCCGCGAGGCGGTCCGGTCATTCACCGTGATGCATAATTATGCAGCCCTGGAGCGCGAGGATCCGGCCGCCGCGGCCCGGCTTCGGCCGTCGGACTCGACTCGGGTGGCGCGGGCGCTGGAGGTGGTGCGGTCGACCGGACGGCCGCTGGCCGACTGGCAGAAGGAGCGGTCGGGGGGCATCAGGGACGAGGTCGAGCTCGCGCCGCTGATCCTGCTTCCGGAGCGCGGCCGGCTTTATGCGCGCTGCGACGAGCGGTTCGAGAAGATGATGTCGGAAGAAGGCGTCGAGGAGGTCCGCTCCCTCCTGAACAGAGGGCTGAACCCCCTGCTTCCGGTGATGAGGGCGATCGGGGTGCGGGAAATCGCGGCCTGGCTGCGCGGCGAGACGAGCCGGGAGGAGGCGCTGGAGGCGGGGCGAACCGCCACCCGCCAATATGCGAAGCGCCAGTTTACATGGTTCTCGCGCCAGCCTCCCGCCGACTGGCCGCGCTTCGCCGACGGGATTGCCGCCCAATGGCAATTGCCCTAGCCGAACGGGATGCACGTCTACCGCGATGAGGATGCCGACCTCGCGCTGATCCGGAGCCGCCGGGTCGCGGTCCTCGGATACGGCAACCAGGGGCGGGCGCAGGCGCTCAACCTGCGCGACAGCGCAGTGGCCGTTACCGTCGCCCTTCCCGATGCCTCGGGCAGCCGCGCACGCGCGGAAGCGGACGGTTTCGCCGTCATGACGGCGGCGGACGCCTGCCGGGAAGCGGATCTCGTGGTCATGCTTGCCGCGGACGAGCTTCACGGGCGCATCTATCGCGAAGAACTGGCTCCCAACCTCCAGGAAGGGGCGACCCTCCTCTTCGCCCATGGGCTCAGCATCCGTTTCGGCCTGATCGAGCCGCGGCCGGACCTCGACATCGTCCTCGTCGGCCCCAAGGGACCGGGCACCGCCCTCCGCCGCGAATATGAGCGGGGCCAGGGACTGATCGCCCTTTTCGCCGTCCACCAGGATCCGAGCGGCGGCGCCAGGGCGACCGCCCTCTCCTACGCCGCGGCGATCGGAAGCGGCCGGGCCGGAATCCTCGAGACCAGCTTCGCCGAGGAATGCGAGGCCGACCTGTTCAACGAGCAGGCGGTCCTGTGGGGCGCGATACCGGAGCTGATCCACGCCGGCTTCGAGACATTGGTGGACGCCGGCTTCTCACCCGAGATCGCCTATTTCGAGTGCCTTACCGAGGTAAAGCTGCTTGCCGACCTCATCCATGAGCGCGGCATCGCCGGGATGCGGGAGGCGATCTCCAACACCGCCGAGTTCGGAGCGCTCAAGGGCGGCGCCCGGATCGTCACCGCCGACACCCGCACCGAGATGCGCCGGATCCTGCGCGAAGTGCGCGGCGGCGGCTTCGTCAAGGAGCTGATCGCCGACGCCGAGGCGGGCTATCCGCGCCTGAAGTCGAGCCGGAGCCGGGCCGCCGCCCACCCGATCGAGGAAGTCGCCGAGCGCCTCAGGGCGCTGGCGCCGCCGGCGGCCGATGGCTGAGCCGGGCGCCTGGACGCCCCGCCGGATCCTGGAGACGGCGCTCGCCGCCGCGGCCGCCGCGCTCATCCTCTGGTGCGGCTGGGGCCTGTGGCACGACCGGCGGCTCGCCGAGCGCTTCACCCGGGTTCAGCTCGGAATGGATCGCGGCGGCGTGGAAGCGGTCCTCGGCGGCCCCGCCTGGGAGGGGCCCTGCACCGGCTATGTCGGCTATCTGCCGAGAGCGGATTGCGCGCTCGAACTCGGCTATTCCTCCGCCTTCGCTCCGATCCGGCCGGCCTATTACATGGTCCAGCTGGACCGGCGCGGGAGGGTGATCGAGGCGGAGCCGATCCGGACCCGGTGAGGGCGGTGCTTTCTTTCGTCCTCTCCCGCTTTCGCGGGAGAGGAGGGGCCCGCCGCGAAGCGGTGGGAGGCGAGGGTCCGTAAACCCGACTCCGCAAGACCCTCACCTCCCAAGCCTTCGGCTTGGGCCCCTCCTCTCCCGTGAAGGACGGGAGAGGGGTTTCATGCCTGGCCTTCCGATTGACCCCTCTCCCGCTTTCGCGGGAGAGGAGGGGCCCGCCGCGAAGCGGTGGGAGGCGAGGGTCTGTAAGCCCGACTCAGCAAGACCCTCACCTCCCAAGCCTTCGGCTTGGGCCCCTCCTCTCCCGTGAAGGACGGGAGAGGGGTTTCACACCTGGCCTTCCGATTGACCCCGCTATCCCCTTGAGCTTAACGGCTGCGCCGATGAGCGCGCGTCCCCGACCGGCCTGGCTTCCGCCCCCCGACGGCTCGCGCGACCCGCGAGTCGAGGATCCGACCAATTCGTGGGTGGTCCACCTCCTCGCACGGATGCTCCTTCCGCTGGCGCTGAGGGCGAGGATCTCCGCCAACATGGTTTCGGTCGCGGGCCTCGCCGTCGGGACCTGCGCCGCCCTCGCCTATCTCGGCTGGCGCGATCCGGCGCTGGCGACCCTCGGCTTCCTTCTCACCGTCGCCTGGCTGGTCTTCGACGGCCTCGATGGGATGGTCGCCCGGGCGACCGGGTCGGCGAGCCCGCTCGGCCGCTTCATGGACGGCCTGTGCGACCATGGCGTGTTCCTGATCCTCTATCTGGCGCTGGGAGCGTCGATCGACACGCCGGAGGCGTGGATCACAGGCACCATCGCCGGCTTCGTGCACGGCATCCAGTCGAACCTCTATGAGGGCGAGCGGGCGCGCTACCACCGCCGGGTACGCGGCGACCCCGGCGGCGGGGGCCCGCCCCCTTCCCCCAACGCGGCGGTGCGCTTCTACGACCGGCTCGCGGGCTCGCTGGACCGGCTGGCCGGCCGCTTCGACCGCGCCCTCGGCGCCGCGCCCGACCGCCGCGCCTTCGCCGCCGCCTACGGTGATCGCGCCGCTCCGGCGCTGAAGCTGATGAACCTGCTCAACGCCAACGCCCGGACCGTCGCCCTCTACGCCGCCTGCCTCGCCGGCGATCCGATGCTCTTCTGGTGGTGGACGCTGGGCCCGCTCACCTTGCTGACCGCGGCGGGCCTGATCTGGCACCGGCGGATCGAAGCCCGGCTGGCTGCTTGACCTTACTGCCCCGCCAATAATCTCAAAGACTTAGAAATTGGTGCCTGGCACCAATTTTCCCTGAACTGTCACCATCTACGTGCACAAAACATCCGTGCCGAACCTCCGCTATCGCGGAAAGCGGACATTCAGCTCAGCGGACGCTCGGAGCGCTCAGTTCCACGCATCCTGCAACGCTGCGATCACAAAGCCGATAGCAAGCATAAAGACAGAAAAGCTCACAAAGGAGGCTGGATCCCTTACGAAAGCGGGCACCAGTCGCAGGTCGGACAAGATGGCTGCAATCGCCCCAATGCACGCGAACCACAGTGTGTCTGGCACGATACGCTTCAAGTAGCCGATCAACCTTGGTTCCGATCTGATCCCGCTCAACGGCTCCTCCTGCGTTGCTCCCCGCACTATGCCTATGCTCGGTTCGTCCGCAATGGGTCGAGAGCGAACATCATGACCATCGTCACCGCATCAACGGGCGAGCCGGGAGCGCTCGCTAAGAGGTTCACTTCCTGCCGAACAATTTCTCGATGTCGCCGTGGGCAAGCTTCACCCAGGTGGGCCGGCCGTGGTTGCACTGGCCGCTGTGCGGCGTGACCTCCATCTCGCGGAGCAGGGCGTTCATCTCCGCGATGGAGAGGATGCGGCCGGCGCGGACGGAGCCGTGGCAGGCCATGGTGGCGGCGACGTGGTCGAGCTTTTCCCTGAGGGCGAGAGCATCGTCGAAGGCGGCGAGCTCGTCGGCGAGATCGGTGACGAGACCGTGCACGTCGCCATTGCCCAGGATCGCGGGCGTGGCGCGGACGAGCATCGCCCTGGCGCCGAAACGCTCGAGCTCCAGCCCCATCTCGGTGAGCTCCGCGATTCGCGCCTCGAGCCGGTCGCAGGCGGGCTCGTCCAGCTCGACCACCTCGGGGAGGAGCAGGGCCTGGCGGGCGACCGAGCCGTCGGCCATCGCGCGGCGCATCCGCTCCAGCACCAGCCGCTCGTGCGCGGCATGCTGGTCGACGAGGATGAGCCCGTCCTCCGCCTCGGCGACGATATAGGTGGCGGCGACCTGGCCGCGGGCGACTCCGAGCGGGAAGCGGCCCGATTCGGGGGGCGGGGCGAAGGCCGATTCGCCGCGGGCGGCGGGAAGGAAGTCGTAGGAGGCTCGGGTGTCGCGCAAACGGCTAAGCCCCTCCCCTTCAGCGGAGGGGTCGGGGGTGGGGGCTGTGTAGGTGAAGAGCCCGCGCCTGGTCGACGAAGACATCCCCCACCCCAAACCCTCCCCTGAAGGGGAGGGGCTTTGTTGCCAGGGCAGGTCGGCCGCCGCCCGCTGGACGCTTCGGAAGCCGGCGCCGTCGAGCGCATGCCTCAGCCCGCCCACGATAAGCCCCCTTATCCCGACCGGGTCGCGGAACCGCACCTCCGTCTTGGCCGGGTGGACGTTGACGTCGACCTCCTCGCCGGGGAGGTCGATGAAGAGGGCCAGGACCGGATGGCGGTCGCGGGCGAGCAGGTCCTGGTAGGCCGCCCTCACGGCTCCGATCAGGAGGCGGTCCTTGACCGGGCGGCCGTTGACGAAGAGGAACTGATGGTCGGCGACCCCCCGGCTGAAGGTGGGAAGTCCGGCCACTCCGCCGAGCCGGGCGGGGCCCCGGTCATAATCGACGGCGATGCTGTTCTCGTGGAGCCCGCGGTCGGTCAGGCCGGCGACCCGCGCCGGCCGGTCCTCGCCCGGCTGGACGGCAAGGGTGCGGCGGCCGTCATGATCGAGGGTGAAGCCGATGTCCGGGCGCGCCATCGCCAGCCGCTTCACGACGTCGAGGCAGGCGGCATATTCGGACCGCTCCGAGCGCAGGAACTTGCGGCGCGCCGGCACCCGGGCGAACAATTGCTCGACCCGGATCCGGGTGCCGGGCGGGAGCGCCGCGGGGCCCTCCCCCTCTAGCCGCCCGTTGTCGACGATTCGCGACCAGCCGTCGAAGCCGCGGACCCGGCTTTCGACCCCGAGCCGGGCGACGCTGGCGATGGACGGCAGGGCCTCGCCGCGAAAGCCGAGAGTCACCACCTTCTCGATGTCCTCGCCGGGAAGCTTGGAGGTGGCGTGGCGCTCGAGCGCAAGGGCCATGTCGGCCGGGCTCATCCCGCAGCCGTCGTCCGCCACCTCGATGCTGGAGGTCCCCCCCCCGCAGAGGGAAATGGCGATGCGGGAGGCGCCGGCGTCGATGGCGTTCTCGACGAGCTCCTTCAACGCGCTGGCCGGTCTTTCCACCACTTCACCCGCGGCGATGCGGTTCACCAGATGCTCGGGAAGGCGGCGTATTGACATCGCTCGGCTGTCTAGACCAAGCCGCGCCACCCCGCGAGCATGTTTGGGTGAACAGTCCCCCGGAATGTTCTGCCGAGCCCGGGGGGCTCGGCGACCCAAACATTTAACTCATTTGTGGAACAAGCCAACGGGCCATCCTATAGGGGAAAGGCAGGCGCGCCGGGCACCATGCCGCGGCGGCGTTTTTTAAGAAGCGGGACCACCTCAATGTCACTCTTGCGTTTCTTCAAGTTCCCCTCCCACGACATGGCGATCGACCTGGGGACGGCGAACACCGTCGTCTACGTGCGCGGCCGCGGAGTGGTCCTGAACGAGCCTTCGGTCGTCGCGATCGAAACGGTCAACGGGGTGAAGCGGGTGAAGGCGGTCGGCGACGACGCCAAGATGATGATGGGCAAGACCCCCGACCAGATCGAGGCGATCCGCCCGCTGAGGGACGGAGTGATCGCCGACATCGACGTCGCCGAGCAGATGATCAAGCACTTCATCCAGAAGGTGCACGGCAAGCGCCGATTCCCGCGCTGGCCCGAGATCGTGATCTGCGTGCCCTCGGGCTCGACTTCGGTGGAGCGCCGCGCCATCCGCGACGCCGCCTCCAACGCCGGCGCTTCGCAGGTGTGGCTGATCGAGGAGCCGATGGCGGCCGCGATCGGCGCCGACATGCCGGTCACCGAGCCGATCGGCTCGATGGTCGTCGACATCGGCGGCGGCACCACCGAGGTCGCCGTGCTATCGCTTCGCGGCCTCGCCTACACCACCTCGGTCCGGGTCGGCGGCGACAAGATGGACGAGGCGATCTCCTCCTACGTGCGCCGCAACCACAATCTCCTCATCGGCGAAGCGACGGCGGAGCGGATCAAGAAGCAGGTCGGGATCGCCAAGCCGCCCACGGACGAGGACGGCCGGCCGAGCGACGGCCTCAGCGTCCACATCAAGGGCCGCGACCTCGTCAACGGGGTCCCCAAGGAGATCACGATCAACCAGAGGCAGATCGCGGAGGCCTTGTCGGAGCCGGTCAACACGATCGTCGAGGGCGTCAGGATCGCGCTGGAGAACACCGCTCCCGAGCTCGCGGCGGACATCGTCGACCAGGGGATCGTCCTGACCGGCGGCGGCGCTCTCCTCCAGGGGCTGGACGAGGTGCTTCGCGACGAGACGGGCCTGCCGGTGACGGTCGCCGACGATCCGCTCACCTGCGTGGCCATCGGCACCGGCCGAGCGCTCGAGGAGGAGATCTTCCGCGGCGTTCTGCTGACCGCCTGAGGCCCGGCCTGGGAGGCTCATAGATGGCACCGCCATCGACCCGCCGCCCCGGATTCTCGCGCCGGGCGCAATATGGGCTGTTCCTGTCCTATATCCTGGCCGTGGGCGGAGTGCTGTTCGCCGGGCTTCTGCTCGTCATCGCCATCGTCGATCCGAACGGGTTCAACGCGCTCAAGGGCGTCGCTCTCGATGCGACCAGCCCGGTTTCCTCGGCGGGACGCGGAGTCTCGAGATTCTTCGGCGGCATCGGCGATTCGGTCGGCAATTACGTTCAGGCCGGCCAGCAGAATGCGGAGCTCAAGCGCAGGCTGCAGGAGTCGCGGCGCAAGCTGATCGAGGCTCAGGCGACGGAGCTCGAGAACAAGAGGCTGAAGGCGCTGCTCGGCCTTACCCGCTCGACTGAGGATCCGGTCGCCGTGACCCGGATCGTGGGCTCCTCCTTCGCCTCGGTGCGCCGACTCGCCACGCTCTCGGCCGGGGCCTCGGCCGGAGTCCAGCCGGGCCAGCCGGTGCGCTCCGCCGACGGCCTGGTCGGACGGGTGATCGAGACCGGCCGCTGGGCGAGCCGGGTGCTGCTCGTCGGCGACAGCGCGAGCAACGTCCCGGTCCGCCTGGTCCGCGACGGAACCGCGGCGATCGCGACCGGCCGGGGCGACGGAACGATCGATCTCAAGACCCTCGAGCTCGGCAAGAATCCCTTCCGGCGCGGCGACGTGCTGGTCACCTCCGGGGTCGGCGGGGTCTACCCGCCCGACATTCCGGTCGCCGTCGTCGTCGCGGTGCAGGGGGAACGCACGATGGCGAAGCCGCTCGCCGACCCTTCCAACGTCGAATATGCCGTGGTTCTCAAGAGCTACCAGCCGCTCGCCGACCAGCCGCTTTCGGAAGCCACGGAAAACGCGCTGAGGGGCACGGGCCAGTGAGCCGGATAGCCGGATCGAGCCGCGACGTCGCCTTGCTCGGCCTGCGCCGGCAGTGGGTGCCGATCCTGAGCACGCTCGCCGCCGCCCTGCTCGTGCTCTTCCCCTTCGTCGCGACCTGGCCGATCGTCCCCGATTTCGCCTATCTCGTGCTCCTCGCCTGGCGGCTTCTGAGGCCCGAAATGTGGCAGGCGCACATGGCCCTGCCGCTGGGCCTGTTCAACGATCTCGTCGCCGGCCTGCCGCTCGGCCAGTCCATGGCCCTGTGGACCTTGACCTTCCTCATCCTCGACCTCGTCGACAGCCGGGTGGGGTGGCGGGATTACTGGATGGACTGGCTGTTCGCCGCCGCCGCGATCCTCTTCTACACCGCCGGCGGCTGGTATGTGGCCCGGCAGATGGGCGCGGCGACGCCCTTCGCGGTGCTCTGGCCGCAGCTCGCCCTGTCGGTCTTCGCCTACCCGCTGGTGGCGAGGCTGGTGGTGGCGCTCGACCGCTGGCGGCTCCAGCGATGAAGAGGCGGGGCAAGCCCGTCATCACGGAGAGCAGCCAGCTCTTCACCTTCACCCGCCGGGCGATGGTGCTTGGCGGCTTCCAGGGCCTGCTCGGAGCCGCGCTGGCCGGGCGCATGGCCTATATCTCCATCGCCGAGAACGAGCGCTACAAGCTCCTTTCCGAGAGCAACCGGGTGCAGCTTCGGCTGATTCCGCCCCGGCGCGGCTGGATCGTCGACCGGGCGGGCCAGCCGATCGCGATCAACCGGAGCGACTTCCGGATCGATCTCATCCCGGACCGGCTGAAGGAGCCCGACCGGATCATCGCCGAGCTCACCCGACTGCTCGATCTTCCTCTGGACGAGGTCGAGCGGATCCGGGAGGAGCTGAAGCACGCGGCGGGCTACCAGCCGGTGCCCGTCGCCGAGAACCTTCCCTTCGAGAAATATGCGGCGGTGACCATCCGCCAGCCCGAGCTTCCCGGGGTCGCGCCGCTCCGTTCCTTCTCGCGTTTCTATCCCGACGGCGCCGCGGTGGCCCATCTGGTCGGCTATGTCGGAACGCCGAACAAGACCGAATATGAGAAAGAGGGAAAAGCGCCGCTGCTGATCACGCCCGGCTTCAAGATCGGCAAGGAGGGCGTTGAAAAGACGATGGAAATGCGCCTGCGCGGGAGGCCGGGGGCGGAGCGGGTCGAAGTCACCGCCGGCGGCAAGCTGGTGCGCAACCTGACGACGCTCGAGGACAAGAGCGGCGGCGCTCTGCCGCTCACCATCGACGCCGGGCTGCAGACCTTCGCGGCGCGGCGGCTGGGCGAGGAATCCGGCTCGGTGGTGGTGCTCGACTGCTGGACCGGCGACATCCTCTGCCTCGCCTCGATGCCGGCCTACGACCCCAACAGCTTCACCGACGGGATCAGCCGCAACGAATGGAAGATGCTGTCCGACGACGAGCGCAAGCCGTTGCTCAACAAGGCGCTGAACGGCCTCTACCCGCCGGGCTCGACCTTCAAGCCGATGGTTGCGATGGCCCTGCTCCAGGCCGGGATCGATCCCAAGGCGCGGATCAGCTGCCCGGGTGGCTTCCAGCTCGGCAACCGCTTCTTCCGCTGCCTCGGCCGCCACGGGCCGATGACCATGCACACCGCCATCGCGAGGAGCTGCAACACCTATTTCTACGCCATGGGCCGCCGCGCCGGGATCGACGTGATCTCGGCGATGGGCAAGCGGCTCGGCTTCGGCCAGAAGTTCGACATCCCGGTCGTCTCCCAGAATTACGGCACGATGCCGAGCGCCGAATGGAAGAAGGCGCGCTACGAGCGAAGCGCCAGGCTGGTCGAGCGGCCGGACTGGACCGAGTCCGACACTCTCAACACCTCGATCGGCCAGGGCTTCGTGATCGTGAACCCGCTCCAGCTGGCGGTGATGTCGGGCCGGATCGCCTCGGGGCGGGACATCCAGCCCAACCTCATCCAGGGCAAGCGCCCGGCGGCGGCCGCCTTGCCCTTCCCGAAAGAGCATTTCGACGCGGTTCGCGGCGGCATGTGGGAAGTGGTGAACGGCGCCGGCACCGCCGGCCGGAGCAAGCTCGAAGTCCCGGGGATCGAGATGGGGGGGAAGACCGGCACCGCCCAGGTCCGCCGGATCACCGGCGGCCAGCGCGGCCAGTCCGGCGCCTGGAAATATCGCGACCACGGCCTGTTCGTCTGCTTCGCGCCGACCGCCAACCCCCGCTATGCCTGCTCGGTGGTGATCGAGCACGGGATGGGCGGCTCCCGGGCGGCCGCGCCGGTCGCCAAGGACGTGCTCACCTACCTGTTCGACAAGCCCAGGGCGCTGGCCGCGCTCGCCACCTTCGAGGAGCAATGGGGCGGCACGCTCGCCGAGCGGATGGAGAGGCGGGCGCAAAGCTGGCTGGCCGCGGCCAAGGCCGCGAAGGAGCGCGGCCCCGCCGGTGCGGCGGGGACGGGCGACTAATGGGTCTCGCCTTCGTCCCCGCCCCGGTAGCGACCCTGCCGTGGCGGATGCTCGGGGTCGTGACCGCCCTCGGCCTCGCCGGAGTGATCGCCCTCTATTCGGCGGCCGGGGGCTTCATGATGCCCTGGGCCCTGCCCCACCTGATCCGCTTCCTCGTGTTCCTGGGCATGGCGCTCGCCCTGGCGCGCATCCGGCCGCAGACTTTCCACGATTTCGCCTTCTTCGCCTACGGCGGCGGCATCCTGCTGCTCATCCTCACCCTGATGCTCGGGGTGATCGGCGGCGGAGCGCGAAGCTGGCTCGAGCTCGGCTTCGTCCGGCTCCAGCCCTCCGAGCTGATGAAGCCGATCATCGTCCTCACCCTCGCCCGCTTCTACGCCCATGTCCCGCCCGCCGAGATCAGGCGGCTGTGGGCGATGTGGCCGCTGGCGCTGATCCTGGGCCCGCCGATCCTTCTCATCCTGCTCCAGCCGGATCTCGGGACGACGATGCTGATCGTCCTCAACACGATCGCCTTGATGTTCCTCGCCGGGCTGCCGCTCCGCCTGTTCATCGGCGGCGCCCTCGCCGTCGCGGCGGCCTTGCCGATCGTCTACAACCTCCTCCTCCTCCCCCACCAGCAGGAGCGGGTGCTCATCTTCCTCAATCCCGAGACCGACCCCCTCGGCGCCGGCTACCACCTCACCCAGTCGAAGATCGCGATCGGTTCGGGCGGGGTCTTCGGCAAGGGCTTCCTCAACGGCACCCAGAGCCACCTCCATTACCTTCCCGAGCAGCATACCGACTTCATCTTCTCGGCCATCGCCGAGGAATGGGGGCTTATCGGCGGCTGCGTCCTGATCCTCCTCTTCTTCCTCCTCCTGCGCTGGGGAATGGGAGTCGCGCTCGAGGCGAAGGGACGGTTCGAGCGGCTCGCCGCGGCCGGCCTCACGCTCACCATCTTCTTCTATATCGCGGTCAATCTGATGATGGTGATGGGCCTCGCTCCCGTCGTCGGGATCCCGCTCCCGCTCGTCTCCTACGGCGGGTCCGCGATGCTGACGGTGATGATCTGCCTCGGCATGCTGATGTCGATCGAGCGCCAGAACCGCGGCGAAGGCCGGCGCTGATCTTCCTCTCCTCCCTCTCCCGCTTTTCGCGGGAGAGGAGGGGCCCAAGCCGCAGGCTTGGGAGGTGAGGGCCTTGCTGATTTCTCCGGTACAGACCCTCACCTCCCACCGCTTCGCGGCGGGCCCCTCCTCTCCCGCGAAAAGCGGGAGAGGGGCTCCTGAATCCACGGATGCCTGTCCCCGCTCGAAACCGTCGCAACTCGCGGCACCGCCCCGAGGGTGATGGCCAGCCCTCCGGTCCGCTCCAGCATCTCCCGGTCCGCCTTCAGCCAGCGCGGGCGGCAGGCCGCCGGCAGCCGCCGGTCGGAGACGACGATATCCGCCTCCGCGCAGGCGCGGCGCAGGGCCGGCACCGGCACCAGCCGGTCGCTTCGGCTCGCGAGCAGGCGCCAGCCGCGAAGCCCGGCGGCGCAGAAGTCCGCGCTGCATTCGGCGATCCGCAGCGCTTCGAGCGCGTCCAGCTCCCCTTCGAGGCCGGAGCTCTGGCTCATCAGGTCGCGGACATAATCGCCGGCCCTGCCGCGAAGCAAGGCGAGCTCGCCGGCGCCGGTGCGAAGCGCGAGGTGCCGGCCGTCGCCGGTGACCAGCAGGTCCGGCGCCGGCGTGAGCAAGGCCGCCACCGCCCCGGCCGCGGCCGGAGCCAGGCCCCACCGGCGCCATCGCGTCCGCCACAGGGCAAGCCAGAGCCCTCCCGCGACCATCAGTGCGAAGGCGGCGGATGACATGCTCGGCAACCTCGCCACCGCCCCCGGCGCGGCGGCGACGGCGTGGGCGAGCGCGAGGAGGAGGTCCAGCGCGGCTCCGGTCAGCCACCAGAAGGGCGCTCCCAGGCCGGCGAGGTCGAACAGCAGCGCCAGCGCCTCGAGCGGCATGATAACGAAGGTGGTGAGCGGGATCGCCAGGATGTTGGCGAGGGCGCCGTAGAGGCCGGCCTGGTGGAAATGCCAAAGCGCGATCGGAACGAGCGCGAGCTCGACGGCGAGGCCGGTCAGCACGAGGCCGAGCAGGAACCGTGCGAGCTTCAGCGGCCACAGCTCCTCGCGCCGGGCCAGTAGAGCCCGAAGGCGCGGATGCTCATGAAGAGCGACGATGGCCGTGATCGCCGCGAAGCTCATCTGGAAGCTCGCTCCGGGGAGGGATTCGGGCCAGAGCAGAAGGACGATCAGAGCGCCGACCGCCACCAGCCGGAGAGTGAGCGCCTCGCGTCCGAGCGCTATCCCCAGGAGGACGAGCAAGGCGGCGATGCAGGAGCGGACGGTCGGAACCTCGGCGCCGGTGAGCAGGGTATAGGCGATCCCGGCCAGCGCTCCGGCTCCGGCCGCGACCAGGACCAGCCGGAAGCGCAGGGCAAGCATCGGGCTGAGCGCGAGCAGCTTCAACGTCAGCAGCATGACGGCGCCGACGACGGCGGTGAGGTGAAGGCCGCTGACCGAGAGCAGGTGGGCGAGCCCGGAACGGCGCATCGCCTCTGCATCCTCCTCCGGGATCGCGCCCTGGTCGCCGGTGGCGAGCGCCGTCGCGATTCCGCCGGCGGCGCCCGGCAGCCTCTCGCCGATATGGTCGGCAAGACCCTGGCGGGCCCCGGCGAGCCGGGTTCGCCAGCCCTGCCCTGGAGCCGGGGCGACAATCTTGACGACGGTGACCCGGCCGGTGCCGCCGATCCCCTGGAACCAGGCGGCGCGGGCGAAATCATAGGCGCCGGGCACGGCCGCGGAGGCCGGCGGCATCAGATAGCCGCGCAGCCGGACGGTCGTCCCCGCCTCCAGCCCCGCCGGCGCCTTTGCCGAATCGACGTTGACCCTGAGGCGCGCGGGCAGCGCGGGATCGCCGACCGGCTTCACCACCAGCCGGACGATGTCCCGAGCGGGAAGCCGCTGGAATCCCTCCACGACAGAATCGAACTCGGCCACGCGAGGCTGCGACAGCACCGGCGCGGCGACCCGCTCCGCCTTCCACCAGATGTTGGCGCAGCCGAGGATGGCGGCGAGGCCGAAGATCGAGACGGCGCGGCCCCAGCGAGTGCCCGGCGCGAGCGCCCTGGGCGCCATCGTCAGCGCCGCGGCGAGGAGCAGGAAAGCGGTCCACGCCCTCGCGTCGGGCAAGGCGAACCAGGCCGCGGTGCCGAGGCCGAGCCCGACCGGGAGCCAGAGCGGAAGCTGGTCGCGCTCGGCGTCGGCGACGGATTCGAGGCGGCGGGACAATCTCGTCATCCCCGCGAAAGCCGGGACCTCGGGGAGGCCCGCCGAGACTTCTCGTCCCGAGGTCCCGGCTTTCGCCGGGATGACGCGCGCCCTCATCCGCGCCCCCTTTGTCGCCGCCCATCCCCTATGCTAGGGGCCCTTGCGTCACCGGCCGTCATGGCCCGCATCCTTGGAGAAAAGGCGCTTGAGCGCAACCGTCCAGCCCGGCGGGGTCGTCACCCGCTTTGCGCCCTCGCCGACCGGCTTCCTTCATATCGGCGGAGCCCGCACCGCCCTCTTCAGCTGGCTCTATGCCCGCCACCATGGCGGCCGCTTCCTCCTGCGCATCGAGGATACGGACAAGGCGCGCTCCACCCAGCCGGCGATCGAGGCGATCGTCGAGGGGATGCGCTGGCTCGGGCTCGATTGGGACGGCCACGAATATTACCAGTCGCAATTCGCCGTGCGTCACTCGGAGGTGGCCCACGAGATGCTCGCCCGGGGCCACGCCTATCGCTGCTACATGAGCGCCGAGGCGCTCGCCGCCCAGCGCGAGCGGGCGCAGGCGGAGAAGCGGCCCTACCGGGTGGAGAGCGCGTGGCGCGACGGCTCGGAAGCCCCTTCCGCCGACGCCCCTTTCGTCATCCGGCTGAAAGCCCCCCGCGAGGGCGAGACGGTGATCGACGATCTCGTCCAGGGCCGGGTGACGGTTCGGAACGAAGAGCTGGACGACATGGTCCTGCTCCGCTCCGACGGAAGCCCCACCTACATGCTCGCCGTCGTCGTCGACGACCACGACATGGGGGTCACCCACGTCATCCGCGGCGACGACCATCTCAACAACGCCTTCCGGCAGCTCGGCATCATCCGGGCGATGGGCTGGCCCGAGCCCGCTTATGCCCATGTGCCGCTCATCCACGGCCAGGACGGCGCCAAGATGTCGAAGCGCCACGGTTCGACCGGAGTGATGGATTACGAGGCCCTGGGCTTCCTGCCCGAGGCGCTCGCCAATTACCTGCTTCGCCTCGGCTGGGGCCATGGCGACGACGAGATCATCTCCCGCGAGGACGCCGTGCGCTGGTTCGATCTGGCTCAGGTCGGCAAGTCGCCGTCGCGCTTCGACGTGCGCAAGCTGGAGAACCTCAACGGCCATTACATCCGCGAGGCCGACGACGGCCGCCTCGCCGGGCTGATCACGCCCCGGATCGGCGCGCTCATCCGCCGAAGCCTCTCCACCGAAGAGATCGGGTTGCTCGTCCGGGCCATGCCGGAGCTCAAGCCCAGAGCCAAGACCTTGGTCGAACTCGCTGAAAACTCGACCTTCCTGTTCCAGGCCCGACCGCTGGACTTCGACGAGAAGGCCACTCAGCTGCTCACCGGCGATGCGCCGCGCCTGCTCGCCCGCGTCTGGAGTGCACTCTATGCGCTTGACGAATGGACGGCGCTCGCCACAGAGGCGGCGGTGCGCAGCACAGCGGAGGTCGCCGGGGTCAAGCTCGGCCAGGTGGCGCAGCCGCTTCGCGCCGCGCTCACCGGACGGGCGACCTCGCCCGGCATATTCGATGTTCTGGTCCTGCTGGGGCGCGAGGAGAGCCTCGCCCGCATCGCGGACCGGATGGACGGAGCAGAATAA
>DASVTN010000033.1:0-165548 GCA_036387555.1 Allosphingosinicella sp.
AAAAGGACGGGCGCTCTAGTGCGGCCGCCGATCCAGGGCAAGCGCGGGGCCGGTAAGCCGGTCCACCGTCGCGCCGAAGATCGCAATTTCCCTCAGGGCCGCTCCTACCCCACATGGGTACGAATCTCAAATTTTCAACCCTCGCGGGGCTCAGCGGGCTCCGTATCGGCCTCGGAAACCGGCCGCGAAGGCGGCCAGGCGGCCTTCGGAGATGGCAGCCCTGAGGTCGCTCATAAGCTCCTGATAAAACCAGATATTGTGTTCGGTCATCAGCATCGCCCCCAATATCTCGCCAGCCCTAACGAGATGATGGAGATAGGCTCGGGACCAGGAGGCGCAGACCGGACAGGGGCAGGAAGGATCGAGGGGCTCGGGATCCTCGGCGAATCGGGCGTTCCGGATGTTTATCGGCCCCGAGCGGGTGAAGGCCTGGCCGGTGCGGCCGGAGCGAGTCGGCAGGACGCAGTCGAACATGTCGATCCCGCGCTCGACCGCGCCGACGATGTCGTCGGGCTTGCCTACCCCCATCAGGTAGCGCGGCCGGTCCGCCGGGAGCTGGCCCGGAGCGAAATCAAGGCAGGCGAACATCGCCTCCTGCCCCTCCCCCACCGCAAGGCCGCCGACCGCATAGCCGTCGAAGCCGATCCCCGTCAGCGCCTCCGCCGACGCCCGGCGCAGCCCCTCGTCGAGCGCGCCCTGCTGAATCCCGAACAGCGCCGCTCCCGAAGCGTGGTCGCCGCCCTTGTCGAACGCCTCCCGCGAGCGCCCGGCCCAGCGCATCGAACGCTCCATCGCCGCCACCTGCTCGTCGCGGGCGGAGGTCGTCGGCACCAGCTGGTCGAAGGCCATGACGATGTCGGAGCCGAGCAGGCGCTGGATCTCCATCGACCGCTCCGGGCTGATCATGTGCTTCGAGCCGTCGAGATGGCTCTTGAACGCCACCCCTTCCTCGGTGACCCTGGCGAGATCCGACAGGCTCATCACCTGATAGCCGCCGCTGTCGGTCAGGATGGGACGGTCCCAGCCCATGAATCGGTGGAGCCCGCCAAGGCGGGCCACCCGCTCCGCTCCGGGCCGGAGCATGAGGTGGTAGGTGTTGCCGAGGATGATGTCCGCCCCGGCCGAGCGGACGTCCGCCGGCTTCATCGCCTTGACCGTGGCCGCGGTCCCCACCGGCATGAAGGCCGGCGTGCGGATTTCGCCGCGGCGCATCGAGATGAGGCCGGTCCGCGCGGCGCCGTCGGTCGCGGCGATGGAGAAAGCGAAGCGAGGGCGTCCGGCCATGGCCGGCGCTCCTACACCATCGCCCTCACCGAAGAACCCCTCTCCCTGCAGGGGAGAGGGACAGGCGCGAAGCGCCAGCGTGAGGGGCCGCGAAGCCCGGGGCCTTGCCCTCACCCTCCCACCCGCTGCGCGGGCGGGCCCCTCCCTCTCCCCTGCAGGGAGAGGGGCTTCGGAAGCTCAGCGCGTCTTCGTGCAGGAAAGCGGGTAGGCGCGGCCGTTCCAGGTCGAATTGCCCCGGGCCTGCGTCGCCGAAATGCGCCTCAGGAACCAGTTGTTGCCGTCGGCGTGCTTGAAATGGACCGTGGTCGCGGTCGCCCTCTCGAGGCTCAGCGCCGCCCACGCCCCCCGGTCCCAGAACCGCCCGCGCCGCTCCGCGCCGGAGACGCTGGTGCCGGTATGACCGTCGTGGCTGCCATGCTGGACGCTCACCACGTCCCAGACGATTCGGGTCCCCCTGCCGTCGAGCGTGCACCGCCAGTCGCCCATGTACCAGCCCCCCGCCACCTGGCCGGCGGGCGCGGGAGCGCTGCCGGCCATCGCCGCCGCGAACAGGCCCGCCGCCGCAAAGCGCTTGATGCTCATGATCATCCTCCTTCGCCCAGTGAACGTCCCCATATGTAGCCGCGCGCCGGCCGTCTCAGATGCTGTCGAAAACCGACCCCATACGCGGGCTGAACAGTCGCTCGTACGTCTTCAAAAGGAAAGTGTCGGTCATTCCCGCGACGTGATCGCAGATCACCCGGAAATCGCCGCCATTCAGATCGAATAGTTTGAAAGTGCTTCGAGGCAGGAACGCCTCCGGTTCGGAGGATAGGGCGTCGAATACGGCAACGACCATCTGCTGGCCCTTGAATTCGAGGTGCTGGACGGCGGGGCTGCGGATGACCACCTTATAGACCAGCTTCTTCAGCGCTTTGAGAAGGATGTCGGCCTCCGGGTGCATGACCGCGCGATAACGGATCAGAGGCTCCTCGAACGAGTCCAAAGTTTCAATCCTGCAGTGGAGAACGAAGTAGCCCACGAGAATGCTGACGGCGTGCTTGCGCTCGCCACCGTTGCCGAACAGCATTTTGACGATCCCGCCGTAGAGGTCATTCGCACTGCCCTGGCGCTTCGTAGAGTTGCGCCAATCGAGGAAATGCTTGCATGCGGAACTCGGGACGTGAGTTTCGAATTCCTCACTTGTAACCAGCGATAGCGCAAGGGCGTCTTCCAGATCGTGGACTCCGAATGCGATATCGTCCGACAAGTCCATGATGCTGCAGTCGAAGGACTTGTGAGCCGCCTCCCGGTGCTCCGGCTTCGCCGGCGCCGCCTCGCTTGCCTCAGCCTCGGCGATGGCCGGCTTCAGCTCGATGAACCTTTCTCGATCCTCCGGGGAGAGGCTCTCCATTATCCAGTCAACGGTCGCCTGCTCACTGTCGAGGTAGCATTTCGGCGGCTTTGAAGCTTCGCGGTCGACCAGCCTCAGCACCTTGGTGTTGGACATCAGCGCCGGCTTCTTTGCGGAATTTAGCGCCCGCCCATACCCCACCGGGTATTTCAGGGTGCCGAGAAGCGTGCGCCGGGTCAGGTCGGCACCGTTGGTCGACGAAAATTTCTCCAGTCGGGTCAGTATCCGCAGCGTCTGGCCATTGCCCTCGAACCCGCCGTGCGGAGCCATGCAATAGTTGAGCGCGATTTCGCCACCGTGGCCGAACGGCGGGTGGCCAAGGTCGTGGGTTGAGCCGATCGCTTGGATGAGCGCGAGGTCGGGGAGATATGGGCAGGCCGCATGATTGCGATTGTCGGCGCCAAGCTGCCGCGCCAGGCCACCGGCGATCTGAGCGACTTCGAGGGAATGGGTCAGCCGCGTGCGATAGAAGTCGCTGTCCCCCAGGTTGAGGATCTGGGTTTTCCCCTGAAGCCTTCGGAAGGAGGCGGAATGGATGATTCGTCCATAATCGACGTCGGCGTTGGACCTTGCGTCATGGTTGCTTTTTATCCAGCCGCTTCGTCTCGCTTCCCAGGTCATGTATCTCCTCTCCCGGGTTCGGCGCCCGCGAGCAACAGGCTCGCATCCCCGTAAGAATAGAACCGATACCCGTCCCCGGTCGCATGGGCGTAGGCCGCGTGCATCGTCTCCAAGCCCATCAGCGCCGAGACTAGCATGAACAGGGTCGAGCGCGGCAGGTGGAAGTTGGTGACGAGGCCGTCGGTCGCCCGGAAGCGGTAGCCGGGGGTGATGAAGATGGCGGTGTCGCCTTCAAAGGGCGGACCAGACCGTCGTCGCCGGCCGCGCTTTCGAGGAGGCGCAGCGAAGTGGTGCCGACCCGATTGATTCGCCCGCCCGCGAACCGCGCCGAACTGCTCGCTCTGGTCGATCGGCGCTCCCGAAGGCGCCCCGTTGCCCCACGCTTTTACCCAGGCGCTGCATTTGCTCCGACAGCCTGGCGGGCATTGCCAACTCTCCTGGAATCATGAAAGTATCCATCGGGAGGGACAATCATGAAAGCATCACGAGCGCTGGTGGTGGCTGCGATCGCCTTGGCATCGCCCCCTGCGCTCGCGCAGCAGCCGGAAGCCCCGGGGGTCGGCGAAGTGGTCGTCACCGCGACGCGGGGGAACATTCGCTACTTCCAGCAGGACCGCCCGGTGGTGGGCTTGCGGCGTGCGGCCGACGCCGCGGCGATGCCGTTGGCGATCTCCTCGGACGCGCGTGAGGAGGCGGTCCGAAAGCGCGAAATTCATACCGCGTTGCTCGCCGCTATCGACCGCGCGGCGGCGGGCGGGCTGGAGCTGGTCTCGGGCACGTTCCAGCTCAGCCCCATCACCAGGGCGAACTACCAGGAGCTGCCGTTCCAGTGGGCCGGCCGCGTCGATACCAGCAAGATCGACCTGATGGTAAAGGTCAGGCTCGCCGGCTCGGCGACGGCCGCGGAGAAGCGGCTGGTCGATTTCATCAAGGCGGTCCCCCGTTCGGGACGGGCGGCAGTCGAGAAGACCGGCGCGATGACGCTGACCATCGTCGATCCCGATCAGTACCGCGATGCCATCGTGCAACTGGTCGCCCGCGACGCGAGGCACAATGCCGGCATCTTCGGCCCGGACTTCACCTTCAACATCAGCGGGATCGACGGTGCGGTCAGCTGGTCGCAGGTCAGCAGCACCGACGTGTTTCTCTCCCTGCCCTACCGTTACACCATCGTGCCGAAATGAGGGGCGCCGGGGAGAAAACATGAACCGACTTTCCTGCCTTGCACTGGCCGGCCTGACGCTGTTCGCCGGTCCCGCTCTCTCCCAGGGCGGCGGCGAAGGCGAGATCATCGTCACGGGAACGCGGATATCGGGCCCAACCGCCGTCTCCGTGGTTGAGCAGCGCCCCGTCATCGGGCTGAAGCGGCAGGCGGATTCGGCGGTGCGGCGGATCGAGATCGTCTCGGACTCGCGCGAGCCGGAACTGCGTCAGCGCGAGGTCCAGGCGATGCTGCTCGCCGCGCTCGACCGCGCCCGGCGCGAGGGGATGAGCCTTGTCACTGGCCACTACGAAGTGGTCGAGGTCACCCGCGACAACTGGCGCGACGCGTTCCCCGCGCTCGCCGGCAGGCCCGCCGAGGACGAGGACGACGACGATGACGACGACGATGACAAGCCCCAGCCCGGCTTCGAAGACGACGGCAGCACCGCGACCGTGCGTTTGCTGGTCAAGACCAGGCTCGAGGGCTCCATCGCCAGCGCGCAGCAGAAGATCACCGCCTTCGTGAAAGCGGTCCCCGCCACCGGCCGCTCGCAAATCGAGCAGAAGGGTGGCCTCGCCCTGACCATCATCAACCCCGACCAGTACCGGGACGAAATCTACCGGCTCGTCGCCGCCGGCGCCAAGCACGCGGCCAGCTTCTATGGCGAAGACTATAGCGTGACAGTCACCGGCCTCAACCGCGACGTCGGCTGGGCCCAGGTGAGCAACACCGAAATATTCCTGTACATTCCCTACAGCTTCACCGTCTCGAAGTAGCCCGGCCGCACGGAGCGTCGCCGCTACGCCCCGCCGAGCACGCAGGCAGGATGGTGGTTCAGGCAGTGAAGGATTTCAGGGCCGAGTCTTCGCGCCTTTGCCCCTTGGCGTGGACGAGCCTTTTCTTCGCCGGCTCAGTCACGGCAGAAGCAGGCTCGCATCCCCATAAGAGTAGAACCGGTACCCCTCCCCGATCGCATGGGCATAGGCCCCACGCATCGTCTCCAGCCCCATCAGTGCCGAGACCAGCATGAACAGGGTTGAGCGCGGCAGGTGGAAGTTGGTGATGAGGCCGTCGGTCGCCCGGAAGCGGTAGCCTGGCGTGATGAAGATGGCGGTGTCGCCTTCGAAGGGTCGGACGAGGCCGTCCTCGCCCGCCGCGCTTTCGAGGAGGCGCAGCGAAGTGGTGCCGACGGGGATGATTCTCCCGCCCGCGGCCCGGGCCGCGTTGAGCCGGTCCGCGACGGCGGCGTCGATCCGCCCCCATTCGCTGTGCATCTTGTGGTCCGCGGTGTCGTCGGCCTTGACCGGAAGGAAGGTGCCGGCGCCGACATGGAGGGTCAGGGTCTCGTGACCCATGCCGGCCGCGGCGAGCGCCTCCATCAGCCCGGGCGTGAAGTGGAGGGACGCCGTCGGAGCCGCCACCGCGCCCTCTCGCGTGGCGAACATCGTCTGGTAATCGTACGCGTCGCGGGCGTCGGCCTCGCGCTTGCCCGCGATATAAGGGGGCAGAGGCATCCGGCCCGCGCGTTCCAGCAGCCGTTCGACCGGCTCTTCGCCCTCGAACGTCAGCAGGAGGCTTCCATCGCCGGCCTTCCCGCCCGCGAGCGCCGCCACTCCGCCTCCGAAGTCGATGCGGTCGCCCTCCCGGACCCGCCGCGCGTTGCGGACGAAGGCGCGCCATGACCGCGGCCCTTCGCGCTTGTGGAGAGTCGCGCCGATCCGCGCCTCGCCCCGGAGCCCCTCGAGCTGGGCCGGGATGACCCTGGTGTCGTTGAAGACCAGGACGTCGCCGCGCCGGAGCAGGCCGGGCAGCTCCGTGAAGATCCTGTCCTGGGGCGGGCCGCCTTCGCGCAGGACGAGCAGGCGCGCCGAATCCCTCGGACTCGCCGGCCTGAGCGCGATGCGCTCCGGGGGGAGCGCGAAGTCGAATTCGTCGACCCGCACCCGCGGCTTACCGCGACTGCTTGGGCGGCGCCTTCGGCTTGGATTCGGGAAGCCGGATGGACGGCGGCGGCGGGACGGCCGGGCCGGCGGCGGCGTTTCCGCCGGCAGCGGCGCGAGCCGTGCCGGCGGGCGCGGCAAGCACCTGGCCGGGCGCGGGCGGAGCCTTGTTGTCTGCGGCGATCGAGGCTTGCAGGATCACGCTCGGGCTGGCCGGCGGCTCGCCCTTCTCGAGGGCGTCGACGAAGTTCATTCCGCTGATCACGCGTCCGAAGACGGTATAGCGGCCGTCGAGCGAGAGCCGCGAGCCGAGCATGATGTAGAACTGGCTGTTGGCGCTGTTCTCCGCCGCCGCCACGGCCGCTGCGTCGGCGTCGGGCGCTGCGCCCTGGCGCGCCGCCGCGATCGCTCCGCGCACATGCGGAAGGCCGTTGAACTCCGCCTTGAGGTCGGGAAGGTCGGAGCCGCCGGTGCCGTCGCCGGCCGGATCGCCGCCCTGCGCCATGAAGCCGTCGATCACTCGGTGGAAGGTCAGCCCGTTATAGAAACCCTTGCGCGCCAGCTCCTTGATCCGCGCGACATGGCCGGGGGCGACGTCGGGACGAAGCTGGATGGCGACCCGGCCGCCGCTCGACAGGTCGAGAAGCAGCGTGTTCTCCGGCTCGGGCGCGGGCGTCGGCGGGGGAATTGTCAGGCCCTGCGCGCTCGCCGAGCCGGCGAGAAACAGGCCCAGCAACAGGGCGAGCAAAGTCAGGATACGCATGTTTTTGTAATTCCCCGGATAAATCCGTCCCCCTGGCCGATATCGCCCGCACCGGGCGCCGGATCAAGTCCCTTTGCGCCCGACCGCCTCGACCCGCCGCGCGACCTCTGCGGCCACCGCGGACGGCACGAACTTGCTTATGTCGCCGCCGTAGAGGGCGATTTCCTTGACCAGCCGGGACGCGATCGGCTGGAGCGAGACGTCGGCCATCAGGAAGACCGTCTCGATCCGGTCGTTCAGCTGCTGGTTCATGCCCGCCATCTGATATTCGTATTCGAAGTCGGCGACCGCCCTCAGGCCGCGCACGATCATGGAGGCCCCTTCCCGCTCGGCGAAATCCATCAGCAGCGAATCGAACGAGACCACTTCGATATCCTGGCCGAGGCCGGCCAGCTCCCGGCGCACCATCGCCATCCGTTCCTCCACCGAGAACATCGGCGACTTGGAGGGATTGGTGGTGACTCCGATGACCAGCCGATCCACCAGCTTCGCGCCGCGCCGGATGATGTCCATATGCCCCAGGGTGAGCGGATCGAACGTGCCCGGATAGACTCCTGTCCTCATTCGCTCCTCGTCACCCCGGCTAAAGCCGGGGCCTCAGTTCGGACCCGCGGGGCCTCTTCGCCACGAGGTTCCGGCTTTCGCCGGAATGACGGAAAGGGTCAATGGTCCCGCTCCACCGCGAACCGGGCGATCGACCGGAGAAGATCGGCTTCCGCCCCGTAGCTCTTCAGGTGATCTATCGCCTGGCCGACCAGAAGCTCGGCCTGCTGCCGCGCCCGATCGCGTCCGAGCAAGGTCACGAAGGTTGCCTTGCCCCTGTCCCGGTCCTTGCCGACCTTCTTGCCGGTCTTCACCTCCTGCCCGACCTCGTCGAGAAGATCGTCCGCAATCTGGAACGCCAGCCCGACGTCGCGGGCATAGCCGCGAAGCCCGATCCGGCGCTCCGGCGGCGACTTTCCCATGATCGCTCCCGCCTCCAGGCAGAAGCCGATCAGGGCGCCGGTCTTCAGTTGCTGAAGGCGAGTCACAGCGGCAAGGTCCAGGGCCTGCTCGGCGGCGGCCAGGTCCATCATCTGCCCGCCGGCCATCCCGGCGGGGCCGGCGGCGCGGGCGAGCTCACCGATCAGCTCGGCCCGCACGAAGGGATCCTCATGGGTCGAATCGTCGGCCAGTATCTCGAAAGCCAGAGCGTGGAGCGCGTCGCCGGCGAGGATCGCCGTCGCTTCGCCATAGGCCTTGTGCAACGTGGGCTTGCCGCGGCGCAGATCGTCGTCGTCCATCGCCGGCAGATCGTCGTGGACCAGCGAATAGACATGGATGCATTCGACCGCCGCCCCGACCCGGAGGGCGCGGTCGCGAGCGGTGTGGAAGAGGGCGGAGGAGGCGATGACGAGCAGCGGCCTGAGCCTCTTGCCGCCTCCGATGGCGGCGTAACGCATCGCCTCGTAAAGCCGCGCCCGCGGATCCGGCGGCGCCGCCAGCAAGCCGCCGAGAAACGAGTCGATCTCCGAGCGGACCTCATCGAGCGCGCGGGAGAGAGGCGACGAGTCCGCCATCCGCGGCGGCTCAGGCGGCGTCGAAGGGGATTGTGCAGCCGGGCTGCCCGTCGCGGCCGAGCTGAATCTTCTCGATCTTCGCCTGCGCCGCCTGCAGCCGGGCCTCGCATTGCTGGCGAAGGCGATCGCCCTCGCCGTAGAGATCGATCGACTCGTCGAGCGGCGCATCGCCGCTCTCGAGCCTGCGGACGATCTCCTCGAGCCGCTTGAGCGCAGCTTCGAACGAAAGTTCGGAAATGGCGGGGGCTTCGTCGGACATCCTCCCAGCTTTGGTCCGGCGCGGGCGGAGGGTCAAGCGGGAGCGGGCGGACGCGAGGCGCGGCGAAAGTGCGATCCCGGATGCAGCGGGCGTTGCGGAGAACCTTTCCGGCGCCCGACTTGTTGTCCGTGGGTCAGACAGAAAAGGAACTTCAACATGAACGATCGTGACAATATCGGCGTGGACGCCGATCGCACCGAGGGTAGCGTCAAGAAGATGGGGGGCAATCTGAAGGAGGGGATCGGCTCCGTTCTCGGCGACGAGAAGATGAAGCGCGAAGGCCAGGCCGACCAGGCGGAAGGCAAGCTTCAGAACGCCTGGGGCGGAGCCAAGGACGCGGTCCGCGAAACCTTTGGCGACAAGAAGTAGGCTATCAGGCCGATCTGAGGTGCGGCGGGCTCCGCAAGGCGCCGCCGCATCGGTGTTCAAGGCGGTTCTTCCGGCCCCGGTTTTACCGGACCCGGCCCGGCCCGGCCCCTATGAGACCGCCTGATGTCGACCGAACGCCGCCTTGCCGCCGCGTGGGCAGCCCTGATCCTGACGCTTTGCGCAGGATGCGACAGGGCGCCGCGGGGCCGGGCCCCGGCTCCGGCAAACAGCTCGACGAGCGCCGCCCCGGAACCGGGGGAGCTTGCGCTCGACCGGCAGGCGCCGGGCAGCGCCAACCAGGTACCAGCTCTCGAGGGGACGCCGGGGACGCTCCGCTACCGGCCCGGCTGCCTGTTCCTGGACGTGGGGGGCGGCGCCGAGATCGGTCTAGTGGTCCCAGCCGAAGCGACCTTCGACGGCAGGCGGCTGATCGGCAAGCTCCCGACACCGGACGGGAAACCCATCGTCAGGGAAATCGGGCAGTTCGTGAGCTTCAGCGGCCCAGTGATCGAGAATGCGACGGACGGCCGCTATTCGTGCGACACCAGGAGAGTGCTGATCACCGATTATTTCTGAGTCCGGCCTGTCAGGCCGCTCGGTACCAGTGCACCCCGTCCCTTGCCTCGTGCACTGCCCGGCCCTCCACTTCGAGGCGCCTGAGGTGCGCCATGGCCTCCCCCGTGGCCAGGCCCATCATGTCGTCGGCAATCTGGCGGGCGAACAGCGTACCGAAGCAGTCGACCGCCCGCATCGGCTCGCCGAGCTTGGCGTGGAGCGCGTCGAGCCGGTCGCGATGGCCGAAATCCAGGGCATCAAGGCGCGCGTGGAGGCCGGTGAAGGGCTCGCCATGGGAGGGAAGGACGAAGAGGCTGTCGGGCAGGGCCTTCAGCTTCTCGATCGAGGCGAGCCAGTCGCCCAGAGGATCCGCTTCGGGCTCGCTCAGGCTCAGCGACACGTTGGAGGTGATTCTCGGCAGAACCTGGTCGCCGGCGATCATCAAACCTGCCTCGTCATCGATCAGGCAGGCATGTTCGGGGCAATGGCCGCTTCCGACCAATACCCGCCAGGTTCGGGCCCCCACCCGCAGCCGGTCGTCTTCCTCCATCCGGACGAAGCTGATCGGGATCGGACTCACCACCGAGGCGAAGCGGCCCCAACCCTTGGCGGCTTCGGCCTTGATCCGGGTCTCCGCCCAGCCGGCGGAGCGCCAGTAGGCGATCGCCTCCGGCGGCGGCGAGTCACGGACATCGATCGAGAGAAGGCGTCCGAACAGCCATTCGCCCCGGGTCATCCAGAGCCGCGCCGAGAAACGGTCGGTGAGCCAGCCGGCAAGTCCGATATGGTCCGGGTGAAAATGGGTGCAGATCACCCGGGTGACCGCGCGGCCGGCCAAAGGGCCTTCGAGCAAGGCCTCCCAAGCCTCGCGGCAGGGGGGGATGTCGAGCCCGGTGTCGACCAGGGCGATCCCGTCGCCATCCTCTAACACCCAGACGTTGATATGCTTCAGGGAGCCGGGGATCGGGAGCCTGGCCCAGCCGACCCCGTCCGCCAGGGCGATGACCTCGCCCAGAGCGGGGCCGCGGCGCCCGAGAGGGTAAGTCAGGCCCTTGTGGCTGTAGGCCTCGTGCGGGTCCGTGAGGGAGACGTCCGGACTGGCGGGCTCAGCGCTTGAAGAGGTCATCGGCGGTCGGCTCGCGGGGAGCGGACACGCCCGCTTCCTCGGCGGCGTGCGCGGCCTCGGCCTCGCGAGCGGCGGTGTCGCGCTCGCGCCTCAGCTCCTCGATCAGCGCCTCGCGGTCGCCGGCGAGGCGATGATCCTGGGCCGCCGGCTCGATCCCCGCGGCCTTGGCCGCCTTGGCGACGAGCGCGTCCAGCTCGCGCTGCGAGCACAGGCCGAGGGTCACCGGATCCTTGGGCTGAATGTTGGCGATGTTCCAGTGGCTGCGGTCGCGGATGGCGGCGATGGTGGTGCGGGTGGTGCCGATCAGCTTGCCGATCTGGCCGTCGGAGATTTCCGGGTGGTTGCGGATGATCCAGGCGATCCCGTCGGGCTTGTCCTGGCGCTTCGACACCGGCGTGTAGCGCGGGCCCTTGGTCCGGCGGGTCTGGTCCGGCTCCTTGAGGATGCGCAGGCGGTAATTCGCATCGGTCTGTCCGCGATCGATCTCGTCCTGGTTGAGCTCGCCGGCGCGGATCGGATCGCGGCCGGTGAGCTTGGTCGCGGCGGTGTCGTCGGCGATCGCCTGCACCTCGAGGATGTGAAGACCGCAGAATTCGGCGATCTGCTCGAAGGTGAGCGAGGTGTTGTCGACCAGCCAGGAAGCGGTCGCATGGGGCATGAGCGGCTGAGCCACGGTCGGTCTCCAGAAACAAGAAGGGCCGCCCCTTCCCGGAGCGGCCGTTACGTTGCCAGCGATCTAGTGCAGCCGGCGGCGCAGGGCAAGGCGAATGCCGCCTCCACGGGCACGCCGATTTTTTCCGTGCGGCCACATCCGCGGGCGCCGCCCCCGGCATCCTGTGGAGTGAAGATCGAGAGAAACCGCCGCGCCGCCGCGCGGCCTGGTGGGGGAATATCGAATGAAAAAAATGCTTGTCACCGGCCTGGTGGCGGCCGCCCAGGTCCTTCCGGCCCCGCATCCGGCCGCCGCCGCGGAGCTGCATGAGGACCGCAGCGCGACGCCCGGCCGGGTCGCCGCCTTTGCCGGAGCGCGGCTTCGGGTGCCGCTGGGCGGCGGGCGGGAGAGGCCGCAGGCGGGTCTCGCCGTGACCTCGACGCTGAGAAGCGGAACGGCCGGCGAGCTCCGCTTCGCCAAAGGCGCCGAGCTCGGCTTCAGCGGCCCGGATTCGAAACTGGACCTGAGCCTTGCGGGCCGTCCGGTTTCGCGGCTGACGGCCGGCCGGCCGGCGCCTGAGGGGCGCAGGCAGGGCTTCTCGACCGCGGGCTGGATCGCGATCGGCGCAAGCGCCGTCATCATCGTCGGCGGCGTGCTGATCTTCGACTATATCGGCGACCAGAGCGAGTGAGGGTGAAATGGAGATGAAAATCGTGATCATAGCGGCTCTGGGGGCCGCTCAACTCGCGGCTGCCGCCTGTCCGGCGCAGGCCGCGGAGCGGCCCGAGGCGCCGGCGGCGAAGCAGGCCCGCTTCGAGGGCGGCGCCGAGCTCCGCCTCCCGGACGCGACGCCGGCGATGGCGGCGCGGGCCGGGGCCGCTCAGGACGAGGAGCCCAGGAAGAAGAAGCGCAAGAGCACCGGCGACAAGGTGCTGACCGGCGCCGCCGTGATCCTCGGCGTCGGCGCCCTCGCCGTCGGCGGGCTGCTGGTCGCGATCTTCGTCAACTGAGATGCGCGAGGCGCTGATGGGTCACCGTCATTGCAAGCGAAGCGAAGCAATTCAGCACGGCCTCGGAGCCCGCTGGATTGCTTCGTCGCCGCCGCAAAGCGGCAGTTTATCCTGAGCGCCGCCGCAGGCGGCGTCGAAGGGCTCCTCGCAGTGGCGGACTGGGGCGACGCGAGCCGCTCTAGGCGCTCATCGGCACGTATCCCGGCTCCGCCGCCACCCGCTCCAGCCAGCCTTGGACGGCGGGGTAGAGGGAAAGGTCGAAGCCCCCCTCCTCCGCCACATGGGTGTAGGCGTAGAGGGCGACGTCGGCGAGGCTGAGGCGGTCCCCGACGAAGAAGCCGCGGCCGGCGAGATGCTCGTCCATCAGCTTGAGCGCGGCTTCGCCCGCCGAGCGCTTGCCGGGAATCAGCGCGCGCTGCATCTCGTCCAGCCGATCCTCGCCGACGAAGGCGAGCCAGAAGCGAAGCGTGGCGACGTTCGGCTCGTGATTATATTGCTCGAAGAACATCCAGCGAAGCATGTCGGCGCGATCGAACCGGTCGCCGGGAACCAGACCCGACCCGTCGCCGAGGTAGAAGCAGGCGGCGTTGCTTTCCGGGATGAAACGGCCATCGATCTGGAGCACCGGGATCCGCCCGTTCGGATTGACCGTCGCGACGAAGTCCGGCGTCCGCGTCTCGCCCTTCTGGATGTCATATTCCCGCCGCTCGATCGGCACCCCGAGCAGCGCCGCCGTGAGCCGGATCTTGTAGCAATTCCCGGACTGCGAATATTCGTGGAGGATCAAAGTCTCGTTCATTCACTCGGCTCCTTTCGCGTTCCTCCCCCAGCTTGCCTGGGGGAGGGGGACCGCGACGCGAAGCGTCGTGGTGGAGGGGAAATTCGGAGTCAGGATTGCCCCTCCACCAGGCTTCGCCTGGTCCCCCTCCCCGAGGCAAGCTCGGGGAGGAATAGCCGACGGCCTGGTCAGCCAACCTCCAGCACGATCTTCCCGACATGCTCGCCGCTGTCCATCAGCCGGTGGGCTCCGGCCGCGTCCGCCAGGGGGAAGGTGGAGTGGATGACGGGGCGGATGTGGCCCGCTTCCAGATGCGGCCAGACCTCGCGCCGGAGCTCGGCCGCGAGCGCGGCCTTGAAGTTCGCGGGGCGGGCTCGAAGGGTGGAGCCGGTGAGGACCAGCCGCTTGCGCATCACCTCCCAGATGGGGATCTCCACGCTCGCGCCGCGCTGGGCCGCGATCGAGACGTGCCGACCCTCCTCGGCGAGGCAGGCGAGGTTCCTCGGCACGTAATCGCCGCCGACCATGTCGAGGACGACCGCGACTCCGCGCCCGCCGGTGACGCTCTTCACCTCCGCGACGAAGTCCTGCGCCCTGTAGTCGATCGCGTGCGCGGCCCCGATCTCCAGCGCCCGCGCGCATTTGTCCGCGGATCCGGCGGTGACGATGACCTCGAGCCCGAAGGCCTTGCCGAGAAGTATCGCCGTGGTTCCGATGCCGCTGGTGCCGCCATGGACGAGCACCGCGTCTCCCTCTCCGGCTCCGCCGCGCTGGAAGAGGTTCGTCCAGACGGTGAAGAAGGTCTCCGGAAGCGCCGCCGCCTCGACCATCGAGAAGCCGACGGGGACGGGCAGGCACTGGCCTTCGGGCGCCGCGCAATATTGGGCATAGCCGCCGCCGGCGACGAGGGCGCAGACGCGCTCGCCGAGCCGCGCCGCGTCGCCGGCGACGATCGTTCCGGCGACCTCCAGGCCCGGTATCGAGGGCGCCCCTGGCGGCGGCGGATAGAAGCCGAGGCGCTGCATCACGTCCGGCCGGTTGACGCCCGCGGCCTCGACCCGGATCAGAACCTCGCCGGGTCCCGGCTCCGGCACCGGCCGCTCGACCGGCTGAAGCACTTCGGGGCCGCCCGGCTCGGCCGGGTCGATTGCCGTCATCTTATCGGGGATTGCGTCCATGCGGTCACGCCTCGCGCCGAATGCGCCGCGGCGCAAGACCTTCGGGTTGACGCCGCCGCCCGGAAGGCGGAATCTGGAGCTCATGGACCTGGACGAGCTCTTCCCCAACAAGCCGGACGATCCGCTGGCCCAGCTCGGCCGTCAGGACCTCGACCCGCTGTCGGTGGACGAGCTCCACGCCCGGATCGAGGCGCTTGAAGCCGAGATCGGCCGGGTGCGCGCCAAGATCGACGCTGCGGTTAACCACCGGGCAAGCGCAGAGCAGCTATTCAAGAAATGATGGAGCGAGGGGAACCTTCGGCCTTTTCCCCAGCTTTTTTGGAGGTGCGCTTGATGACGGGAGCCCGACGCCCGACATTAAGGCCATGTAGTCCGTGAATTTTTGCGGGCTTTGAGGAGTAACCGAATTGCCTTCCTTCGCCCGCGAACTCGAACAGACCCTGCATACCGCTTTGGCGGAAGCCAGCGGCCGCCGGCACGAATATGCGACCCTCGAGCATCTACTGCTCGCCCTCACCGAGGACGCCCATGCGTCGAAGGTGATGAGCGCCTGCGGAGTCGACCTCAAGGAGCTTCGCGAGGCGGTGCGCGCCTATCTCGACAGCGAGCTCGAGGCGCTCAAGGTCGACGGGCAGACCGATCCGTCGCCCACCAGCGGCTTCCAGCGCGTCGTGCAGCGCGCCATCCTCCACGTCCAGTCGTCCGGCCGCGACGAGGTGACCGGCGCCAACGTCCTCGTCGCGCTCTTCTCCGAGCGGGAGAGCTATGCCGTCTACTTCCTCCAGCAGCAGGACATGAGCCGCCTCGACGCCGTCAGCTACATCAGCCACGGAGTCGGCAAGGGCGAGACCTCGTCCGAGCCCCAGGAGGTCAAGGGCGTCGAGGAATCCAAGCCCGAAGAAGGCAAGAAGAAGAGCGAATCCGCCCTCAAGCAATTCACCGTCAACCTGAACGAGAAGGCGCTTAGCGGCCGGGTCGACCCCCTGATCGGCCGAGGTCCGGAGGTCGACCGCACCGTCCAGATCCTCTGCCGCCGCTCCAAGAACAATCCGCTCTACGTGGGCGATCCCGGAGTCGGGAAGACCGCCATCGCGGAAGGGCTCGCGCGCAAGATCATCGAGGGCGACGTGCCCGAGGTCCTGAAGCCGGCCGTCATCTACTCGCTCGACATGGGCTCGCTTCTCGCCGGCACCCGCTACCGCGGCGACTTCGAGGAGCGGCTGAAGGCCGTCGTGACGGAGCTCGAGAAGCTTCCCGACGCCATCCTCTTCATCGACGAGATCCATACCGTCATCGGCGCGGGAGCCACTTCCGGCGGCGCCATGGACGCATCGAACCTCCTCAAGCCCGCGCTTTCGGGCGGGACGATCCGCTGCATCGGCTCGACCACCTACAAGGAGTTCCGCAACCATTTCGAGAAGGACCGGGCGCTGCTCCGGCGCTTCCAGAAGATCGACGTCAACGAGCCGACGGTCGAGGACACGATCAAGATCCTCGGCGGCCTCCGCTCCGCGTTCGAGGAGCATCACAAGGTCAAGTATACGACCGACGCGATCAAGGCGGCGGTCGAGCTTTCGGCGCGCTACATCAACGACCGCAAGCTCCCCGACAAGGCGATCGACGTGATCGACGAAGTCGGCGCCATGCAGATGCTGGTTCCGCCCCACAAGCGCAAGAAGACGATCACCACCAAGGAGATCGAGCAGGTCATCTCGACCATCGCCCGAATCCCGGCAAAGAGCGTGTCGTCGGACGACAAGAAGACCCTCGAGCATCTCGACCGCGACCTGAAGCGGGTCGTCTTCGGGCAGGATGCGGCCATCCAGGTCCTGTCCTCGGCCATCAAGCTGAGCCGCGCGGGCCTTCGCGATCCCGACAAGCCGATCGGCAACTACCTCTTCTCCGGCCCCACCGGCGTCGGCAAGACGGAGGTGGCGCGCCAGCTCGCCTCGATCATGGGCATTCCGCTTCAGCGCTTCGACATGTCCGAATATATGGAGCGCCACTCGGTCAGCCGGCTGATCGGCGCGCCTCCCGGCTATGTCGGCTACGATCAGGGCGGCCTGCTGACCGACGCCGTCGATCAGCATCCGCACTGCGTGCTCCTCCTCGACGAGATCGAGAAGGCGCATCCGGACCTGTTCAACATCCTCCTCCAGATCATGGACAACGGGCGGCTGACCGACCATCACGGCAAGACCGTCGACTTCCGCAACGTCATCCTGATCATGACCACCAATGCGGGCGCCAGCGACATGGCGCGCGAGGGCCTCGGCTTCGGCAACAACACGCGCGAAGGCGAGGACGAGGAAGCGATCAAGCGGATGTTCACTCCGGAATTCCGCAACCGCCTCGATGCCATCGTCCCGTTCAGCTATCTCCCGACCGAGGTCGTCGCACGGGTCGTGGACAAGTTCATCCTCCAGCTCGAGCTTCAGCTGGCGGATCGCAACGTCCATATCGACCTGGACGACGAGGCGAGGAAGTGGCTCACGTCGCGCGGCTACGACAAGCTCTACGGCGCCCGTCCGATGGGACGGCTCGTCCAGGAGAAGATCAAGCAGCCGCTGGCCGAGGAATTGCTATTCGGCAAGCTCATCCACGGCGGCGAGGTCAAGGTCACCATCAAGGACGACGCCCCGGTCTTCGAAATCGTCCCCGCCGCGCCCAAGGCGAGCAAGAAGCGCGGCAAGAAAGCCGAGCCTGAAGCCGAGCAGAGCCAGCCCGAAGGCGATCAGGGGGCGAGCGAAGCCGGCCAGCCCGAGGAAGGCCAGCCCGAGCAGGCGTGAGGCTGGGCTGCGGAGCCGCGCCATCCCCTCTCCCGCCTTTCGCGGGAGAGGAGGGGACCAAGCGAAGCTTGGGAGGTGAGGGTCTGGAGCAGTGAGTCAGAAAGACCCTCACCTCCCACCGCTTCGCGGTGGGCCCCTCCTCGCCCGTGGAGACGGGAGAGGAAAAAAAGGGCGGCGCTTCCTATGGGTCGCCGCGGTTCTCCTTTTTAGCTTGGCAATCGCGACGGCCCTCTATGCGATCAGCAACGCGCGCTGTTTCACTCTGGTCGGCGAGATCGTCTGCCGGGTGGAGACGGACGAGCCCATGGTTGCTCTCACCTTTGACGACGGACCGACGGATCGGGGCGTCGATACGGCCCTTGCCGCGCTCCGAGCCGGAGGTGCCCGGGCCACCTTCTTCCTGATCGGCCGCGAGGTCGGCGAGCGGCCTCACCTCGTCCGGCGGATCCTCGCGGAGGGCCACGAGGTCGCCAATCACAGCCTGACCCACCAGATGATGATCGGCCGCTCCGCCGGCTTCTACGACATGGAGATCGGCGAGACCCACCGCCGGCTGATCGCCGCCGGAGCGCCGGCACCCAGGCTCTTCAGGCCGCCTTACGGGAAGAAGCTCTGGGGCCTTCCGGCGGCGGCCCGCAGGCATGGCTACAAGATGGTGATGATCGACGTCGAAGAGCCGGTGGTGGGGGATGCGCGAGCCTATGCCGACCGGATCGTCCGCGAGGCGAAGCCCGGATCGATCCTGCTCATGCACCTAATGTACCGCGCCAACGGCACCGCCCGCGAGGCGCTGCCGCTGGTGATACGGGGCCTTCAACGGCGCGGCTTCCGGATCGTCCCGGTCGGCCAGCTTCTGGCCGCCAGCGGCGGGGACGGACTTCCTGCCGACGCGGTCCGGCGCTAGGGAGACCCGAACGGGAGGATAACGCAATGTCGCAGTCGCTCACCTTCTACACCAACCCGATGTCGCGAGGGCGGATCGTCCGCTGGATGCTGGAGGAGGTTGGCCAGCCCTATGAGACGATGCTGCTCGACTACGGGACGACGATGAAGGCGCCCGAATATCTCGCGGTCAACCCGATGGGCAAGGTGCCGGCGATCAGGCACGGCGACACTGTGGTCACGGAAGGCGCGGCGATCTGCGCTTACCTTGCCGACGCCTTTCCCGACGCGGGCCTCGCCCCGCCCGCGGGCAATGAGCGCCGTGCGCCTTATTATCGCTGGATGTTCTTCGCCGCTGGCCCCGTCGAGGCCGTCATCACCGGCAAGTCGCTCGGCCTGCTCGCGCCTCCGGACAAGAAGATGATGGCGGGCTATGGCAGCTTCGAGGAGACGGTCGACGCGCTCGAGCGCTGCATGGGCTCTGGACCCTATATCTGCGGCGATCAGTTCACCGCCGCCGACGTCTATGTCGGCTCCCAGATCGGCTGGGGAATGATGTTCGGGACGATCGACAAGCGTCCAGCCTTCACCGAATATTTCGGACGGATCAGCAGCCGCCCGGCCGCCGTCCGCGCCCGTGAGATCGACGACGCCCTGATGCCCGAGCAATCCCGCCCAGAGCCGAGCCAGGCCTGACATGTCCGACCCGCGCTCCGCCGCGATCGCCCTCTACGACCGCTATACGCACGAAGGCATGGATCGCCGTGCCTTCATGGCCAAGCTGACGCGGATCGCCGGAAGCACCGCCGCAGCATCGGCGCTGCTCGCAGTGATCGCGGCCGATCCCGCCGCGGCCGCGCTCGTTCCCGAGGGCGATCCTCGCCTCCGGGCGCGGCGAATGAGCTGGCCCGTCAGTCCAGGCCGGACGATGAAAGGCTATCAGGCCGAGCCGCGCGGTCCGGCGGGTCCGGTCGGCTCGGTGCTCGTCATCCACGAGAATCGCGGCCTCAACGCTCACACCCAGGACGTGGCCCGGCGGCTCGCCCTCGCCGGCTATCGTGCCGTGGCGGCGGACTTCCTGTCGCCCGTCGGCGGCACCCCCGCCGATCAGGATGCGGCCCGCGAGGCGATCGGCAAGCTCGACCTGGGCGCCGCCGCCGCGGACGCGGTCGCCACCCTGCGCCTGCTCAGGTCGCTGCCCGGAAGCAACGGCAAGGCGGGGGCGGTCGGCTTCTGCTGGGGCGGAGGAATGGTGAACCGCGTGGCCTTGGCCGCCGGCGAAGCCCTCGACGCGGGCGTCTCCTTCTACGGCCCCGCTCCGGATCCGGCGCTTGCGGCGAAGATCCAGGCGCCGCTGCAGCTCCACTATGCCGAGCTGGACGAACGGGTGAACAAGACCGGATACCCGTGGCGCGACGCGCTCGCGGCCGCCGGCAAGCCGGTCGACGCCCACGTCTACCCGAAGGTGAACCACGCCTTCCACAACGACACTTCGGCCGAGCGCTACGACGCCGCCGCGGCGAAGCTCGCGTGGCAGCGCACGCTGGATTTCTTCGGACGGCACCTCGCGTGAATCGTCATCCCGGACTTGATCCGGGATACATGAACACGGACCTCGAAACCTCGCGCTTCGGTGTTCATGGATTCCAGCCTTCGCCGGAATGACGAAGGATAAGAAAAAGGCCCAGCGTTTCCACCGGGCCTCTCCCTTTCAGATCGCTTCGAAGCTTAGTCGCGGCTGCCGAGGAACTGCAGCAGGAAGGTGAACATGTTGACGAAGTCGAGGTAGAGCGACAGCGCGCCCATGATCACCGTCTTGCCGATCATGTCGGTGCCGGCGACGTAGGCGTACATGCTCTTGATCCGCTGCGTATCGTAGGCGGTGAGGCCCGCGAAGATCAGCACGCCGATGGCGCTGATCGCCAGGGTCATGGCCGGCGACTTGAACCAGAGGTTGAGCAGCGACGCCACGATCAGGCCTACGACGCCCATGATCAGGAACGTGCCGAAACCCGAAAGATCGCGCTTCGTCGTGTAGCCGTAGAGGCTGAGCGACAGGAACGCCGCCGAGGTCGCGAAGAAGGTCAGAGCGATGGACGGACCGGTATAGACCAGGAAGATCGAGGCCATCGACAGGCCCATCACCGTCGCGAACGCCCAGAACAGCAATTGCGCCGTCCCGGTCGAGAGCCGGTTGATTCCGAAGCTGAGCACCATCACGAACGCCAGCGGCGACAGCATGATGACATATTTGAGGATGCCGGGACCCATCAGGATCGTCTCGGCCGCGCCCGAACGGGCGAACAGCAGGGCGACGACTCCGGTGAGCAGCACTCCCGACGCCATGTAGTTGTAAACGGACAGCATGTAGGACCGCAGGCCCGCGTCATAGGCGACGCTGTCCCGGCCGAGGGTATCGGCCGTGTGCGGCGCTGCGGTCGCGCGCGGGTCAAATCCATTAGCCATTTTGAACTCTCTCCTTTGGCGGCGAAGGCGACGCCGCTCCGGCCAATATCGTGAGAAAGAGGGCCAAATTCAAGGAAAACCGGTACGCAAGGCGCCAGCGGCCCGCTACGGAACAGGACGATGCACCGCCTGTTCGTCGCAATCCGCCTTCCGGCGACGGTCCGCGCCCAATTGCTCGACCTTATGGGCGGGGTGGGCGGCGCCCGCTGGCTCCCCGACGATCAGCTGCACCTAACCTTGCGCTTTATCGGCGAGGTGGACCGCCATCTCGCGCAGGACGTCGACGCGGCGCTGAGCTCGGTCCACCACCTGCCATTCTCGATCGCCCTCAACGGCATCGGCGCTTTCGACCGGCGCGGCGAGCCGGTGACCTTATGGGCCGGAGTGGCGCCCCACGAGCCGCTCCGCGCCCTCCACAAGAAGGTGGACCAGGCGCTCATCCGGGCCGGAGTCGAGCCCGACCGGCGCGCCTATATGCCGCATATCACCATCGCACGGCTGCCCCGCGGCGCGGGCCCCGTCGGCCCGATGGTGGAGCGGTCGGGCGGTGTGCGCAGTCCCGCTTTCACGGTGGACGAGTTCCGCCTCTACGAGAGCCGCCTGACGCCCGATGGTCCGCTTTATTCCGTTGTGGAGCGCTATTCGCTCGGCTGAGCCGCACGCTCGACGCCGCCAGGCGAGCAGCGAGGGGACGAGCGGCGGCCCCGGCGGCAGCCGCGCGCCCGGCGATCTCAGGTTCCCAGGCGCGCAAGCAGCCGGTCGACCATCCGCGCATAGGTGTCGCCGAACAGACGCATGTGGAGCAGGGCGGGGAACAGCTGGTAGAGCGGGCGCCGCTCCTCCCACCCCGGCTCGAGCGGACCGTAAGCTTCCCAGAAACTCTCCCCGGGGGAATCGAAGAGAGTGAGCATGGCGAGGTCGACCTCGGCATCGCCATGATAGCAGGCGGGGTCGATGAAGGCGGCCAGCCGGCCCTGCCAGACGAGGACGTTTCCGCCCCACAGATCGCCGTGGAGGAGCGAGGGCCTGGGCGCGGCGGGCGCGATATCGCCGACCCTGCGCGCCAGGCGGCCGACCCGCTCCCGCCACGGCCGGTCGAGCACGCCCGCCGTGGCGACCAGCCGCTGCTCCGCCCAGAAGCCCGGCCAGTCGCGCCGCTCGCGATTGTCCAACGCGACGGTGCCGATCTGATAGTCGACCGGCCAGCCATATTGCTCGGCGGCCTGATCGTGGAGCCTCCGCAGCGACGCCCCGACGTCCTCCCAGGCCGACGGGCTGAACACTCGGTCGTTCGCGACATGCTCGAGGAGAAGCACGCCGTCATGCTCGGCTTCGACGACCGCCGCCGGAACGCCCGCCGCCGCGATCGCGCGCAGCATCGCGGCCTCGGCCCCAGCCGCGAGATCGCGCTTGGCGACGGAAGAGCGTCCGTCCGGACGCCGAAGCAGCAGCGCCTCCGAAAGGTCGCCCCCGGCAAGCCGCTCGAGCCGGTCCTCGCTCACTCCCGTCAGGGCGGCGACTCGCCGGGCGAACGCTGTCATCCGCCGCCGGCGATCTTGCGGGCCAGCCCTTCGGCGCCGGCGCTCACCTCGTCCCAGGCGGTGTCGAAATGGCTGTCGTCGCCATAATAAGGGTCCGCCACCGCCTGCCCCTGCCGCCCCTCGACATGGTCGAGGAGCAGCGAGAGCTTCGCCGTTCCGTCTGCCGGTCGGAGCGCCTCGAGATCCGCCAGGTTCTTGGCGTCGAGCGCGACGATGTGGTCGAAGCGTCGGAAGTCGTCCGCGCTCACCAGCCGCGCCTTGAGGTGGGAAATGTCGATCCCGTTGCGGGCCGCGACCGCCGCCGCCCGCGGATCCGGCGGATAACCCAGATGCCAGTCGCCGGTCCCGGCGGAGTCGATCTCGACATCCAGCCCGAACCGCCCCGCCTCGCGCCGGAAGGCCGCCTCGGCGAGCGGCGACCGGCAGATGTTGCCGAGGCAGACGAACAGGACCGAGCTCTTCCTGGGCATTGCCTGTGGTCCCTGGTTGCCAAAGCGCGCCGCTCTGCTAGCCACATGCAACCCGAAGTACAATGAGAGGGCCCATGGCGTCCGATCCCGCTGCACCCGCTCCCGCCCGGCCCGCCCGCATCGGCGCCTATGCCTGGTACGCCCTCTTCGTCCTCGTCATCGTCTACATCGTGAACTTCATCGACCGCCAGATCCTCTCGATCCTGGTGGGCGATATCAAGCGCGACCTGTCGGTGTCGGACGCCCAGATCGGCTTCCTCTACGGCACCGCCTTCGCCGTCTTCTACGCCTTGTTCGGCATCCCGCTCGGGCGCCTCGCCGACAGCTGGTACCGGGGCCGGCTGATGGCGATCGGCCTCGCCCTCTGGTCTTCGATGACCGCCTTCTCGGGCTTCGCCAACAGCTTCGCCATGCTGGCGACGGCGAGGATCGGAGTCGGAATCGGCGAGGCCAGCGCGTCTCCGGCCGCTTATTCGATGATTTCCGACTGGTTCCCGAAGGAGCGCCGGGCGACCGCGCTCTCGATCTATTCGAGCGGCCTCTATATCGGCGGCGCGCTCAGCCTTCCGATCGGCGGCTTCGTCGTGGCGCGGTGGAACAGCGCCTATCCCGACACCGCCCTCGCGCCGCTCGGCCTCGCCGGCTGGCAGGCGGCTTTCCTCGCCGTAGGGCTTCCCGGCCTGCTGCTCGCTTTGTGGGTGCTGACCCTTCGCGAGCCGCAGCGCGGCGCCTCGGACGGCCTGCCCCAGCCGATCGTCAGGCCCAATGCCTGGCGCGAGTTCGGCCGCGAGCTGGTCGCCATCCTGCCGCCCTTGACCCTGCTCAGCGTTTCGCGGATCCCCGGCGCTCTCCGGCTCAACCTGATCGCCCTCGCCTTGGTTGTCGCCGCCGCCTACGGGCTCTACCGGCTCACCGGCGACGCCCCGCAATGGGCTGCCTACGGGCTCGGGGTCTACGCCATCTTCTCCTGGGTCCAGTCGCTGAGGCACCGCGATCCGCCCGTCTACCGCCTGATCTGGGGAAGCCCGATCGTCGTGACCCTGGCGGTCGCCTTCGGAAGCATCGCCTTCGTCACCTACGCGACCAGCTTCTGGATGCCGCACTATGTCGAGCAGACCTTCTACGGCGGCGCGCTCGAGCCGGCCCGGTTCATCAACGGAATGAAGGCGAAGGAGGAGATCGGCCTCATCCTCGGCTGGTCGGCGGCCCTTTCCGCCGCGGCGGGCGTGATCCTGGGCGGCTATCTCTCCGACGTCTGGCGCCAGCGCGACCCGCGCGGCCGGATCTTCGTCAACATGCTGTCGGTGGTCCTGCCCATCCCCTTCGTCGCCTTCCTTCTCACCACCGACAGCCTCGCTGCGTTCTACTGGGTGAACCCCGTCGCGCACATGCTCGCCTCCGCCTGGGTCGGAGCCGCGGTCGCGACCCTCCAGGATATGGTCATCCCGCGGATGCGCGCCACCGCCGGCGCGACCTACGTCCTGGGCACCACCATGGTCGGCCTCGCGCTCGGCCCTTATTATGCGGGCAAGGTCTCGGTGATCTCGGGCAACCTGGCGACCGGCATCTTCGCCCTCTACCTGGTTCCGCCGTTCACCCTCATCGCCCTGTGGATCGCCTCGCGCCGGATCGCCGAGCTCGAGGCGACGAAGGTCGACCGCGCCCGGGAATCGGGGGAAGCGATTTAAGCTTGCCTCCCCATGCGGAGCATGGGGAGGGGGCCGCCCGAAGGGTGGTGGAGTGGTAAAAGGCACAAGCCACCGCCGTGTGGCGCCGAATCGTCCCTAGTCCGCGCCAGCTACCCGTCCGCCATGCTTCGCATGGTCCGCCTCCCCCCGCTGCCCGCGGGGAGGCAAGGATCTACCCCAGCACTCCGCAGGCGATGCGGTCGCCGCTGTTGCCGGAGGGGTCCGTGCGGAAATCGTCCGGCTTGGCGTGCACCACGACCGCCGCCCCGTCCGCGTCGATCAGCCGGTTCGGAAGCATTCCCGAAAGGCCCGCGTTGGGGATCGTATATTCGAAGCTGCCGCGCCCGTCCGTTCCCACCATGAGGTTGGGCAGGTCGCCCTTATGCATGCCCTTGGGATTGTCCTTGCCGTGCATCTGGCTCGTCGGGTTCCAGTGCGGCCCCGCCGTCGTGAAGGCGGGCGCGTCGCAGCGGCCGGTCGTATGGAGATGCGCGCCATAGGCTCCGGGCGTCATTCCGACCGCTTCCACCCGCACCCTCAGGCTGTCGCCCGCCGTTTCGGCCGTGGCGCGGGCGCGGACCCGTCCCTGCGCGTCGCGCAGGTCAGCCGTCAGGCGCGGAGGTCCGATCGTGGAGACGGCGGTGGTCTGGCCGGAATCGTCGGCGGCCGCCATTCCGTCGGATCCGCCGTCGGTGGCGCAGGCGGCGAGCGCGAGGGCTGAAAAGCCCGGGATCAGCAATCGAGCGAGCTTCATCTCATTCTCCTCTTCGAGAGGTGAACGATCCCGCAGGGCAACGGTTGCCGGGTCAGCCCCGCGGCGGCCGGCCGATCCCGAACCAGCGCAGCCCGGCCTCCTCCACGTCCTCGGGAGGATAGACGCTTCGAAGGTCGACGAACACCGGCTGCGCCATGTCGCCGGCGAGCCGCTTGAGATCCAGCGCCCGAAGCACGTCCCATTCCGTCACCAGCACCACCGCGTCGGCGCCCGCCGCCGCCGCGTACGGGCTGTCGAAGAATTCGACTCCGGGCATCATCGGCCGCGCCTGCTCGATTCCTTCCGGATCGTAGCCGCGTACCTTCGCCCCCGAATCCTGAAGCGCCTGCACGATGCTGAGCGAGGGAGCGTCGCGCATGTCGTCCGTATTCGGCTTGAAGGTCAGTCCGAGCAGGGCCACCGTCCGCCCGCGCGCCTCCCCGCCCAGCGCCTGGACCACCTTTCGGCCCATGGCCCGTTTGCGGGCCTCGTTCACCTTCACCACCGATTCGACGATCCGCAGCGGGGCCTGGTAATCCTCCGCCGTCTTGAGCAGGGCGAGCGTGTCCTTCGGGAAGCAGGAGCCGCCATAGCCGGGACCGGCGTGGAGGAACTTGGATCCGATCCGGTTGTCGAGGCCTATCCCCCTGGCGACGTCCTGAACGTCTCCGCCGACGATCTCGCACAGGTCGGCAAGCTCGTTGATGAAGGTGATCTTCGTCGCCAGAAAGGCGTTGGCGGCATATTTGATCAGCTCGGCCGTGCGCCGGCCGGTGAACAGGATCGGGGCCTTGTTGAGGTAGAGCGGCCGGTAGATCTCCCGCATCAGCTCCGCGGCCTGCTCCTCGTCCGTGCCGACGACGATCCGGTCCGGCCGCTTGAAATCCTCGATCGCCGCGCCTTCGCGCAGGAATTCGGGATTGGAGACGACCCAGGCGCGCGCCTCCGGCGCGGTTTCGCGGATGATCCGCTCCACTTCGTCGCCGGTGCCGACCGGCACCGTCGACTTGGTCACCACGACCGCCGGTCCGCGAAGGGCCCGGGCGATCTCCTCGGCCGCGCCGAAGACGTAGCTCAGGTCGGCATGGCCGTCGCCTCGGCGCGACGGGGTGCCGACGGCGATGAAGACCGCTTCGGCGCCTTCGATCCCCTGCTCGAGGTCGGTGCTGAACGCCAGCCGGCCGCCGCGCACGTTGCGCTCGACCAGCTCATCGAGGCCGGGCTCGAAAATCGGCATCACGCCCCGGTTCAGGGCCTCGATCTTGGCGCTGTCCTTGTCGACGCAGACGACGTCGTGCCCGAAATCGGAAAAACAGGCGCCGGAGACCAGGCCCACATAGCCGGTGCCGACCATCGCAATGCGCATCGGGGATCCTTGGGAGAGAGGAGCGTCCGCTTACCCTGCCTCGCTTCGGAGCGACAAGCGCTTTCGGGAGTGCGGCTACACGGAAGGGCCGAGTCCGGCCGCCGCACAATTCGACGTCGGCGCCGGCTTTCGAGGGTCCGCAGGGCAGCGCCGGCCTTCGGAGGCGGGTGACGCCCCCATCGCACGCGCGGCCTCGTCGCGTCGCTGCATCGTCGCGTTCGGAAACTGAAATATGATGCGCTGGGAACGCAGGCACGCCGACGTGCGCGAACAGGCGCTTGGCGCCGATGCTCCGGCTCTCGAGGGCCGGTCCGCCGCGCCCTCCGGACAAAAAGAAAGGAGCCGGCTCGAAAGCCGACTCCCTCCTTTTTCTTGGCGTTGCGCCGCCGGAGCGGCGAACCCCCTTCTTACCAGCCGGAGCCGGGTCCGAAGGTGATCTCCACGCGCCGGTTCTGAGGCTCGCGGACACCGTCGGCGGTCTCGACCAGCGGCCGGCTCTCGCCGAAGGCTTCCGTGGTCATGACACCGTCGGGGATTCCGCGGCCGGCCAGGTACGACCGGGCGTTCGCGGCACGACGCTGCGAGAGACCGACGTTGTACTGGTCCGAACCGGAACGATCGGCGTGGCCCGCGATCATCACCTGGGCCTGGCCGCAGGTCTGATAAGCGGAAGCCGCGTTGTCGAGGATCGCCGAAGCCTGCGGAGTGATCTCGTCGCGATCCCAGTCGAAGAAGACCATGAACGGACCGGCAACGCACGGCGGCTTGGCTTCCGGCACCGGCTCCTGCGGCGGCGGCGGCGGCGGAACCGGCTCCGGGATCGGCTCGGGAGTCGGCGCCGGCGGCGGCTCGGCGCCACCGAAGTTGAAGGTCAGGCCGCCGAGAAGGCTGTGCGACCGGAACCGCATATCGGTTTCCGCGCCGTTGAACGCGGTCATGCGGACCTTGTCGACGTTGAAGAAGCGATACTTCAAGGTGACGTCGATATTGTCGCTGATCGCCTGACGGACGCCGGCGAAGACCTGCCAGGCAAGCTTCGAATCGGAGCCGTCGAGGAAGGGCGTGGCGTTCGCGAAGTTGCGATAGTTGTTCGCCTTGACGCGCGCCATTCCGATGCCGCCGCCGACGAAGCCGGAAATGCCGTCGTCGTCACCGAAGTCGAGCATGCCGTTGAGCATGAAGCTCAGGGCGCTGGTGCTTCCACCCGCATCGCGGTTGCTGGCGAAGTTGGCGGATTCCAGAGGAAGACGGATGGAAGTGACGTAATCGTCAAGCCGCGCCTTCTTGTAGGCGGCCTCGGCCTCGAGCCGGAAGGCGCCGAAGTCGTAACCGACGAACAGGCCGCCGTCATAACCATATTCATGGTTCAGCGTGATGGCGTTGTTGGTGGCGCCGACATCGACGTCCATGTCTTCGACGATCATCGCCCCGAATTCGCCACCAATGTACATCGCGCCATCGCGCGCAAAGGCTGGAGTGGCGAGCAGGGTGGATGAAAGCGCCATTGCAATGGCGAGCTTCCGCATAAACTATCCCCTTTCTTCTTGCGTCCCTACCGGAACGACCATGAACTCAATACGGTAAGCGGAGTTTCCGCGCAAGCACGCTTATCCCCACATATGTTGCCGAAATGCCTCAGTGAACCGGTTAGCGATTCGTGAGGCCCATCGTCAGACGGGCGGCAAACGACCCTTTGCCCCCTTGGTTTCAGATCGGCAACAAAAATGCTCACTCGATTAAACCGTGTGACATTAATGCCGCAGTCAGCGCATTGATCGCGGCCCTCGCCTCCTCGTCGATTATCGTTCCGCCAGAAGGACTTGGGACCGCCGGCTGGCGTTCTCCGACCACCTTGAGCCCGCCTACCCGCAAGCCGGCGCAGGCCAGCTCCCCCTCGAGCCACTGGCTTCCGTCGAACAGCAGCGGCAGTCCGGCCGTCTTGTCCCAGGCGCTCGTCCCGGCCGCCGGAGCGACGAAGCGCCAGCCCCCTTCGCTCCACATCGCGAGCATTCCCTCGCGCCCGCTCCAGCCGCCGCCGGCGCCGGCGGCGACGATCCAGCACTGGCCCAGCTCGGGAGCGGCGGGAGGCTCCGGGAGCGGCGGCCCCTCCACCGCCGGGCTCAGCGCCGCGTCGATCCGCACCAGCGCCTCGTTGTGGAACAGCTCCTTCTGCGCCTGCCCGGGAAGGATGAAGGGGAGCGCGAAGCGCGGCGTCGCATTGGTCATTCGATGTCTCCTCTGTCGATCGGGATTGAGGCGGGCCTGGATGCCGCCGAGGTGCCGACCTGGGCGACCTCGGCGGTTACCGGGCCCGGCCCGTCGGCCGCCTGCTCTGCGGCGGTGTAGAGATAGGCCGGAGCCGCAAGCGTCACGCTGCGCTCGAAGCCTTCGCCGGAGAGGGTCAGCCGGTAGCTTTCAGATTCCTCGCCGAGAGGAGTGTCGCTCCCGCTCAGCCATACCCAGCCGCTTCGGCTTCGCCTGACCCAGCTCAGCGCCACGTCGCCGTTGGCGAGCACCTCCGAGCGAAGGTGCGCCGGCGCCGGCGGACGCATCGCCTCGCCGGTCACTGGCCGGATCGCCGCGACTCCTTCGGGATCGCCAAGACCGGCGGCGAGCAGCCGGGCCTCGCCGCCGAGCGAGCCGAGCGGCGCCTCCACCTCGGCCAGGCTCTCCGCCTCGATGAGCGCGAACGGCTCGCCCGCCTGATGGAGCCCGCTCGCCCATTCCGTCCCGCGCCGGCCGCGGAGCAGGCGCGAGAGCCGGAAGCGCCGGTTGCCCAGCGGCTCGGCCACTCCGAACTGGATCAGCTCGTCCCCGACCACCGCCAGGTTGGCGCCGTCCGCGAGCGCCGCATCGCCGCGGCTCTCCAGCCACATCGCCTCGTTCAGCAATTCGACCTCGAAGGCGCTCCGCTCGTCCATCAGCGCCGAGCCGGCGGCCGCTGGAAATCCGAGCGAGGTTCCAATCACCGCCGCGGGCGCGGTCGGCCCCGCCGAAGCCCAGCTTCCGCCGCCGTCGAAGCTGGCGATCAGCTCCGCGCGGCGCCAGCCCGCCTCCGCCCCCGCCGCCGCCACCAGCAGGCGCGGACGGCCCGGCAGCGCCTCGGAAGCCAGCGGGAGATCGAGCAGCAGCAGGGAGGTCGGGCCGTGCAGGAAGTCGCCCTGCCCGACCGGGCGGCCCGGGCTCGCCTCTCCCGGCGGCGGCGAAGCGGAGGCGGGCACGCCCGTCAGTTCCAGGGTGAGGATCATCCGGTCGAGCGTCCAGCGCGCGACCTTCCACAGCCCCGTCCGTCCGGCGACCCGGACGCGGCTGCCGGCCGCGAGCCCGAGGCGTCCCCATCCAAGGTGGAGCCGGGCCGACCGCCGCTCCGCCCAGAGCCGCTCCAGCCTCCGCTCGGTGAGCGCCCTGGCGGTGCCGGCGTCGAGTGCGGCCGCGACGGCCCGCGGGTCGCTGGTCAGGGCGGCGCCGGGGCGGCTCGCCCGCTGGAGCCCGGTCTGATAATCCCGTGCCGGATCGTAATAAGTGAGCGTCGATTCCGCCGGCACGGAATCCCCGCTTCGCCGAAGCCACTCGCCGCGTCCGCCCGCTCCCGCCGCCGCCGAGCCGAGCTCTCCATCGCCCAGCGGGATCGCGGCCCCGGCTCCGGCCCTGAGCACCAGTCTTTCTCCCTGGGCGTCGAGCGACAGTGGCTCCAGCTCCGCGAGGGTGGCGATCGCCGCTCGAACGCTGTCGCCGCCCGCCGCATAGCCCGTCAGCGCGGCCGACTCCCCGGCGGCCAGGCCGCCGGCGAGCTCGGCGGCGACGGCCGCCACCGTCACCGGCCCCGGGTCCGCCTCCACCTCGAAGGTGAGCGACGGGATCCGGTTGCCGTAATCGGCGAGCTGGAAGCCCTCGAAGACCGCATAAGCGAGCCCCCGGTAAGCGGGCGTGTGGCCAACGCCCTCGGCCGAGGCGATCAGCGGATCGGCCGCCTGGTCCTCGCCGCCGAGATGGAGCCGATAGCCGGTCGCCGTCTTGAAATCCCCGGCGGCTCCGCGAAGCAGCTTGCCGTCGGCCCAGATCCGCCGCACCGCAAGGATCCGCCGGGCCGACAGGGCCACGGCGAAATTCGCCGAATAGCTGTAGTTGACGGTCTTGGGCTGGCCCTTGCCGCCGCCGCTTTTCGAACGTTCCTCGACGAGGTCGGTGGCCCAGATCACCGTTCCCGCCACCCGCATCATCCCGAACAGCTTCGGGATCTGGCTTCCGTAGCTGGAAGTCTGGACCGCGAGCTCGCCCAGCCTCGGCCCCTGGCGCGGCTTGGGCGCGAACAGCCGCCCGTCGATCTGCTGGCCGACGATCGCGCCCAGGGCGCCGCCGATCGGCCCGCCGATCGCCGTTCCGACCGACGTCAGGACCAAGGTCGCCATCGTCTCACCCTCCCTCGAAGAAACGCCAGGCGCCCGCCACCGGCCACGGCGCCGGAAGCGGCCGTTCGACGACCCGGCGGAGCCCGGCGTCGGCATGGACGAAGCTGTCCCAGGCCCTGACGATGAGATGGAACTGGGCCGGCCCGGCCTCGCAGACGAGGACGTCCCCGGCCGCCGCCTGGTCCGCCGGCACCGGCCGCCAGCCGAGTTCGGACAGCCCCTGCTCGATCGCGGCCAGGTGCTGGCCCCTCAAGGCGTAGCCGCGCGCAACGCGCTGCGCGGGCACCTGCGCCGCCGCCGCCGCGGCGCCGATGCAGTCCAGCCCGAGCACCGGGTCCCGCCCCTGGGGGCGGAAACGCACGCCGACCAGCGATCGCGCGCGCCGCGCGATCCGATTGCCTCTCATGCTCATCTCAGGCTCCCGGATAGCGGGTCAGAAGGTCCATTCCCGGCAGGTGCGGCTCGCCGCGAAAATTCGCGGCATTGCCGAAGCGTCCCGAGCAGGCGGCGAAGCTCTTGTCGCAGCCCTGCCTGATCTCGACGAGATCGCCCGCTTCCGGCGGGAAGGGCGGCGGCTCCTGAAGGATCAGCTCCGTCCCCTGCGAGGCGGTGATCATGCTCTCGAGCCCGCTGTTGGCGCCGCCGATCCAGCGCAGCCTGCCGAAGGCATAGGCGCCGGCGGCCCCATCGGCCTCGGCCACGACCAGCGCCGTTTCCGCCGGCGCCGACACCAGCCGGGTCACCCGCACCCGCCCCGCCATGTCGATCCGGCAGCGGCGGTCGCCGAGCTCCGCGCGGCAGTGGGGCGAGGTCTGCTCGGCCACCGCCCGCTCCAGGAGGGCGGCCGGGCCGCGCATCTCGGCCTCGAACCCGTTGCCCTTCACAGCGACGTCGCCCAGCTCGCCTCGGGCGAGCGCCAGCCGCTCCCCTTCCGGATCCTGCCAGTCGACCAGGAACAGCGACACCGCCGCCCGGTCCCACCGCCCCGCGGCGAGGTCCGCGTCGCGGATCGAATCGCTGGTGAGCGCCCCTGACACGTCCAGGGTCGAGGCGTCGAAATCGTCCGAAACGGAAACCGCCGAAGGAAGCATCCCCGGCGCCGCCCGGTAGACGAGGCCGCTGATGACGAGATCGCGGTCGTGCCCGGTAAAACCCAGGCACACCCCGTCCCGCCGCTCGATCCGCCAGCAGAAGGCGAGGCTGGTCAGCTCGCGCGAAAGGAAGGAAGGCATGGGTGATGCTCCTTGTGAATCAGTCCTCCCCGAGCTCGCTCGGGGAGGGGGACCGTCCGAAGGACGGTGGAGGGGCAATTCTGAGTCTGTATTTCCCCTCCACCACGACGCTTCGCGCCGCGGTCCCCCTCCCCGAGGCAAGCTCGGGGAGGAGTTCGGGGATGCTGCCGGGCTACTCCTCCCGAACCTCGATCAGCGGCACGGACGGGATCTCCCCCGCCTCGAACGTCGCCCGGCTGACGCTAAGCCGGTCGTGCTCGAAGCGGACCGGAACGTCGAAACGGAAGCCCGCCTCCACCTCGGCGCCCTCGGCCGGCGGATCCTCGAAGGCGATCGTGCCCTTCGGCTCCAGCGTCCAGCCGCCCGCTCGTTCGGTCCCGTCCACGCAAATCCGGACCGAGCCGGCGACCGGCCGGGTGATCCGCCGCTCCTGGGTCCCGTAATGCTTGACCAGGGCGAACTGCGTCCGCACCCCGTCGCCGGTCCCGAGCCGCTGGTCCGCGGCTCCCGGCGCTCCCGTCATCCCGTTGGAGCTGTTGTCGAACGGGTCCTCGAAGCGGAAAGCGACGGCGGCTCCCCGCCGCGCCCGGAAAAAGGCGATCAGGGCGTGCAGGTCGCCCTCGCCCCGGACCCCCGGCCCGGCGTCGAAACGGATCCGGGCGTCGGTCCAGTCGCTGTTCCTCTGCTCTCCCCCGCCCGCGCCCGTCACCACCGCGGTCGAGAAGCAGGGTTCGACGCTCGCCTCCCGCCCCAGCGCCACCGGGAAGCGCACGTCCTCGAATGCCTCCATGTCTCCGTCTCCCGAATCGAACCAGATGAAGCCGTCGCGGAGCACCTGCGGAAGCGCCCAGACGAACACCTCGGCCGCGCCGCGCCGGCGCCCCGCTTCAGCCGCCCGCGCGATCCTGTGCCATTGCGCCTTGTCCTCGGGCGCGAGGACGAAGCCCGCGAAATAATGCTGCCGTGCCTCCGGGTAGCCGAGCCGAGCCTGGGCCGCCGCCACTCCGCGCTCGCTCGCCCCCGCGTTGCCCGCCGTAACCCAGTCGTAATCCTCGAGCTGGAGGATGTCGAAGGCCGGGCTCGCCCAGCCCGTCGGCAGATTGGCGCGCTTCAGGTCCGGCGCCGCCAGGATCGTCGGCAGATAGGCGAGCAGCAGGGTCTCGGCGTCCGGAGCCGCTTGCCGCACCGCCGCCGTCAGCGCCGCCGTCGAGGCGGCGAGCACCGCTCCCGCCGAATCCAGGGTCGCGCGCTGGGCCTCGCTCAGCGGCGCCCGAACGTCGGCGATCGGGACCGGAGCGAAGGCCGCCGCGGCGGCCGCGTCGTAGAGGCAGATGCGGCCGTCGCCGGTCACCCACCACCAGGGCTCCCCAACCTGGAATCGCATCCTCAGCCCGGCCGCAACGGCGATCCCGGCGAACGCCTTCGCGACCAGCCGCAGATAGCCCATCGCCCCTTCCTGGGCGGGCGAGAGCAGGGTCGAAGGCGGCGACCATCCGGTCAGCGCCGGCGATCCGTCCTGCGCCCTCTGCTTCCAGTCGCCCCAGGCATGCTGGTCGAGCAGCTCGTAGGAAAGCGACCAGATGATCTCGAAGCCGAGCGCCTTCGCCCGCTCCGCGAAATCCTTGTGCCAGGCCGCGCAGGGCGCGTTGAGGACGCCCCCCGCGAGGCTGACGTAGTATCCGCCGCTGTTCGCCTCGAGCCGGAAATAATGGCTCATCCCGACATAATGGTTGATCGGTCCGCGATAGCCGAGCTGCAGGCAGTTCCTCAGCACCCGTTCCGGGGTGAGGTGGTAGAGATCGTCATAGCCCGTCGCCATCCGCAGCGCGTGCTCGGGGACGAGCGTGTCCCCCGCCGCCAGCACCGATCCCGGCCCGTCGCACCTGATCGCGCTGAGCTCGGCCCATCCCTGCACCGGCGCCGCCAGCGGCGCCTCCGACCATTGCGAATAAGCCGGCGCCGTCATCGAGACGAACATCCGGTCGACGTCCCCCGCCCACACCGGATCCTCGCGCGCCCACCCTCCCGCCAGGCTGGCGAAGTCGATCGAGACCAGCGCGTCCTGCGGAAGCCCCTTCGCGTAATTCCAGAGCCGAACGAACCAGCTTCGCGGCGAGCCTCCCTGGTCGCGCCCCTCGATCGTCAGGGTCGGCCCGTCGATCAGGTGAAGCGCCTTGATCCCGCCGCTGCGCCAGCGGAACTGAAGCCGGCAGCCGCGGAAGTCGCGGCTCGTCTCATAGCCCAGCAGGGGATGGTCGAACCGGTCCTCGGCCTCCCAGATCAGTCCGGCCAGATCGTTCCTCTTGTAGAAGACGCAGTCGACCCGGAGCGAATCCGGTCCGGTCGTCACCACCGAAGCCATCATCGGGCGGGGAAAGTTCACGGTCCACGAACGCGCCTCGAACCGCTTCACATGCCCGGTCTGCCGCGCCGCCCCCGGCGCCGCCAGCCAATGTCCCATCTTCATCCTCCTTCGCACTAACCCCCTCTCCCGCTTTTCGCGGGAGAGGAGGGGCCCGCCGCGAAGCGGTGGGAGGTGAGGGTCTGTACCGCTGACTCAGCAAGACCCTCACCCCCCAAGCCTCCGGCGTGGGTCCCGCCTCTCCCGCGAAAAGCGGGAGAGGCGAGTGATGCGCTTCAATCCTCGACCCGCATCAGCGCCTGCTTCACCGCCCGCGCCACCTGCCGGCCCGATCGGGCCAGCGCCTGCGGCGCCTCGCCGGCGGGCGCGCTGACGTGGATGCTCATCCGGATCTCGCGGACGCCCGCGAGCCCCGTCTCCACCCGCCCGCTGGCGGTCGGCACGAACAGCTCCGGCCCCCGCTCCCCGACCACATAGGGCCGCCCCGGCGACACCGGCCCCCCGGTCGCCCGCCCCGGCGCTCCGAACAGCGTGCCGAGCAGCTGCGCACCGGCCGCGAGCAGCCCGCCCTTGCCGCCGCCGCCCGCCGCCTGGATCCCGGCCCGGATCGCCGCCGCCGCGATCTCCGCCATCGCCGCGAGCGCCGTCCGCTTCAGGTCCTCGAAGCCGAACTTGCCCGTCCGGACCGCGCGCAGGAGCGCGTTCTCGAGAACCCGCCCGGCCCGCTCCAGCCCGTCCGCGAGCGGCCCTTCCAGCTGCCCCTTCATCTCCGCGACATCCTTGGCGAACGCGCCCGTATCCGCCCGAACGCTGACCAGCAGCCGCTCGATCTCCTCGTCCATAAATCCTCCCCGAGCTTGCTCGGGGAGGGGGACCAGGCGAAGCCTGGTGGAGGGGTAACCCGCCCCGAGCTGTGAATATCAATCTGGAAACCGCTCCATCAGCCGCTCCAGATCGCCGCGCGAAGCCGCCGGCTCCCCCTCCCCGATCATACCCCCGATCACCGCCGCGAGCTCCGCCGGGGTCGCGCGCCAGAATTCCTCCGGCCGCCATCCGAGCAGCGCTCCGGCCATCCCCGCGAGCCTCCCCGCCGCCTCGCTAAACCGCTCCATGGCCCTGCAAAATCTGCCCGAGCAGGACTTTGAGCGCGGGCGTGACGCCCGCAAGCCCCTGCTCGACGATCGCGGCTCCGATCCGCTCCCGGGTCGCCCCCTCCGGCCGGCCCTCGGCGCAATGCCAGAACAGGGCGGCGATCTCCCCGATCCGGAGCCCGCCTCCCGCCGCCCGCTCGACCAGCGCGAAGAGCGGCCCCAATTCCTCCTCCGCCGCCACCAGAGCCTCGAAGCTCGGCCGAAGCTTCAGCGCCTCGCCGCCGACCAGGAGCGCCGCCTCCCCGCGAGCCGGGTTCGCGCCCGCGCTCACAGCGTCACCACCGGGCCTGAGCTTTCCAGGCTCAGGGCGTAGTTGCGCTCGCCGTTATAATCGCCCGAATAATCGAGCCTGGTCACGAGGAAGCGCCCGCGAAGCCGCTCGCCGCTCTCGAAGCTCAGCTCGTAATCGTCGACCTGACCGGAAAGCGCGTTCGCCTTCACCCGGACCTCGGCCGCCGATCCGGTGAAGATCCCGCTCGCCGCGACCGAGACGGAGCGCACCCCGGCCCCGGACAGGAGCTCGCGCCACCCGCCCGAATCCTTGCTGGTGACGTTCACCCCCTCGCCGTTGACCGACATCTGCGTGGTGCGCATTCCCGCCACGGTGGCGAAGACGGGCGGCTGCCCGCCATTCCCGACCTTCAGCAAAAAGGCGCTTCCCTTTTCCGCTCCCATGGATAGTCTCCCTTCGGTTCAAACATTCGCACTGGAAACCGGGATGATTTCACAAGTGCTGCTCATCGCCCTCATGGCCTCCGCCCAGGGCAATCTCGCTTCGGCTCGAACGAGCTATTCCAAATGCCTCGGCGGCTTCACCCGCGCTCAGGTGAAGGAAGGCGTCGACGCCGCCGGCTTCGAGGCCAAGCTCGCCACCGCCTGCAAGTCGGAGGAGGCCGCCTTCCGGTCAGCGTCCGTCTCCACCGACATGGCCGCCAAGATCGCCAGGGCCACCGCCGAGAAGAATGCGACGGAGGAGATCGGCTACATCCACGAGAACGCGATCGAGACCTTCAAGGCCAGCCTCCCCGACGCGCCGAAATAAGACGCTCACCTCGTCATTCCATCAGCATCCGCGCCGGAACAGCCTCCCCCCTCCCTGGAAGGGAGGGGCCGGGGGTGGGTAGGCGAGCGAAGCGAGACTTCTCGGGCCGCCTCTCGACCGACAAGCCGAAGTAGACACTCACCCCGTCATCCCGGCGAAAGCCGGGATCTCGGGGAGACCCGCCGGGACTTCTCGTCCCGAGGTCCCGGCTTTCGCCGGGATGACGAGGCTCTCACTCCGCGAGCATCCGCGCCCGGAACTCGATCGTCACCGCCCAGCCCGCCTTGCCGCCCCGGCCTTCCGCCATGGTGCGGCTTCGCACCAGCGCCAGGGTGACGAGCCGCCAGCCCTCGACGTCCAGCCCCGCCTCGATCGCCGCCTCCGCGACTTCCGCGAAGGCCTGCACCCGGTCCGGCCGCTCGCCGGCGTCTCGAAGCACCACCGCCAGGCGAAGCTCGCGCCCGCGCCCGCTCTTGTGGCCCCAGTCGCTTTCCGGCCCGGTCTCGACGACGGCATGGGGAAAGGCCGCCTGGAGCGGCGGCCCCGGATAGACTCCCCCCAGGTCGAGCGCCTCCAGCGCCTCGATCGCCGCCGAGCGCAGAGCGGCTCCGGCGCCGCTCACCGCCGCCTCCCCGAAATCAGCCAGCGCAATTGCGGGTCTAGCGCGAAGCGGCGCCGGAGCCCGGGGCCGGACAGAGCCACCCCCTCCTCCTCCTCGCTGATCCGGATTCCTTCGGGCGCCTCCTCGCGAAGCTCCGCCGCGAGCGATCCGGCGCGGCCCAGCGCCGCCTTTCGGGCGAGCGCCGCCCCGTGAAGCATCAGCCGTTCGAACATCTTCTTCCTCCTCAGCCCAGGCGGAGCCGGCGGTAGGGCCGCCAAAGGGCCGCGACCGCCGCCGGCGGCTCGGCCGCGCGCGCTGCTTCCGCCGTCCGGTTCGTGTAGAAATGCGCCGCCAGCCGGACGATTCCGTGCCTGAGCGCCTCGGGCAGGCCGGGCCAGGCGGAAGCGAGGCCGGCGCGGTAGCCCACCCGGATCCGCCCTGCGGCGTCCGCCCCGGAAAGCCGCACCCAGCCGCCACCGCTGGGATCGATGTCGACCGCATAGGCCTCGACCGGCAGCGCGAGCGCCGCCCCGTCAGCGGCGACCGCCTCGACGAGCGTGATCGCCCGCACCGGCGCCCGCGACAGCCGCCGCCAGCCCCGGGTCGCCGGCATCGTCTCGGTGAAGCCGCGCTCCAGCAGCGCCTGGCCGATGAAGCTTTCGCACAGCTCAGCCGCGCTTGCCGACAGGGCGCCGATCAGCCCGTCCTCGTCCGCCCGCTCGACGCGCAGAAAATCCTTCGCCGCCCCCACCGCCTCCGGCGGCAGGACCAGCCCCTCGCTCTCGATCATGATTCTTCTCCTGTGAAGTCCCCTGCCTGGGAGGGAGGGGTGGGGGTGGGTAGGCGAGCGAAGCGAGACTTCTCGCGGGCTCGGAGTTTCCGCCGTCTTCGGCGGACCCACCCCCGCCCCCTCCCTTCGCAGGGAGGGGAGTCCGTTCAGGCCGCGAACTTCAGAAGCTTGATCGCCTCCGAATTCGCCACCTGCCCGCCGACCCGCTTGGTCGCGTAGAAGTGGACGAACGGCTTGTTGGTGTAGGGATCGCGAAGGATCTGGGTCTCCGTCCGCTCGGCGATCAGATAGCCGGCGCGGAAATTGCCGAAGGCGACCGACAGGCTGTCGGCCCCGACGTCGGGCATGTCCTCCGCCTCCACCACCGGATAGCCGAGCAAGGTGTCGGGCTGCCCCGCCACCAGGCTCGGCTGCCACAGGAAACCGCCGGTCGAAGTTTTGAACTTGCGGATGATCGACGCGGTCGCCGAGTTCATCACGAACGACGCGCCCTGCCGGTAAGGCGGCCGCAAGGTCTGGACGAGGTCGATCAGCTTGTCCCCCGGATGGCTGGGCGGAAAGGCCCCCGCCGCCCCGGTCGTCAGGACCTGCAGCGTCCCGAACGGCCTCGACCCGTCCCCCTGCGCCGACGTTGGGCCGGCCAGGAAGCCCTTGGGCCGGTTGACCCCGTTGCCGCCGACGAAGGCGGAGCCCTCGGCCCTCGCGAACTCGGTCGCGATCTCCTGCGCCAGCCAGGCCTCGACGTCGAACGCCGCGTCGTCGAGCATCGACTGGCTCGCCGCCGGATTGGCGTAGAGCTCGCCGAAAGGCGGCGCGACCTCGATGAAGGTCGGGGTCGCCGTCTCCGGCCGCCCCGCCGTCTCGCTCACCCAGCCCGACGGCGTGCCGCCCGCCGTCACCAGCTTGCGATAGCCCGCGCTCCCCACCTTGACGACGTTGGCGATCGCCCGGATGGGCGAGATCGAGGTCAGCAGCCGGCCGATCTCCGCGTCGATCTCCTCGGGCACGGCATAGCCGCCCGCCGCGTCGCTCGTCCCGGCCATGGCCTTGAGCTCGACCCCGCTTTCCACCCCCTTCCTCAGATAGGATTCGGCGAAGGGCGAGCCCTTGGCCCTCGCCCCGCTCAGCGCCGGCCGCGACGCCGCCACCGCCTGGGCGTCCATCCGCCCCTTGAGCTGCGCCATCTCCTCGCGCAGCTCCGCCACCTCGTCCCCCCGCTCCAGCGCTTCGAACGAAGCCTCCAGCGGATCCGATTTCACTTCCAGCATCTCCGTGTCTCCTTCTGTCCCGCGCACACGCGCGCAATCGTGAAAGCGAGCCCACCCCGCTCCCCGTCATCCCCGGCCGTTCGCCGGGAAACTCGAATGTCGAAAAACCGCTTGTCGATGGCGGGCAGGAACGACCTCCCGACGCCACCCCGCGGGCAGCTGGGAAGAGCCCGATGGCCCTCCCCGACCTGCCCGGCTACCGCACGCCGGTCACCCGAAGCGTTCCGGACGGCGGATTGATCGCCGCTCCCGTCGGGTTGAACGCGGTCACCGTCACGGTGTCGTCGGCCGTCGCCTCGCAGGAGGCGATCAGGCCGCCCCAGCCGCCCGACAGGGTCGCGGCATAGACCCGCCTGTCGCCGGCGCGGGCGCCGGGGACGTCCAGGGTCGTCGTCGTGGCGGCGCCCGGAGCGATACTCGGGAGATCGCGCGTCTCCGCCCCCTCGAAATAGCGCCGGCCGCCGCGCACCTCGACGATCAGGGTCCCGGAGGCGAGGTCGACCGCCGTGCCCCACATATTCGTCGCCGTCACCGTCACCACATTGTCGGCGGTGGCGGCGGCCGTGAACGTGAGGCCGGCGAAGTTCATGTCGTCCTCCAGCATGTGCGCGGTATATACATAGCCGTCGCCGACCTTGGCGCGGTTCACCGGCACAGTCGTCGTCGCGCTTCCGCTAGGTGCGATCGAGGGCCAGTCGTGGACCTTGCTTCCGCCCGCGCCCCAGCGCACCACTCCGCCGACATCCTTGAGGTTGAAATAGGGCATGGCGCCGAGGCCGATGCCGCTGAACGTGTTGACCCCCAGCCACACCGCCCGCGACGCCACGAGCTGGCTCCAGTTGACGTCGCAGTGCAGGTCGCAATCCTCGAACACCACCGCCTCGTCCGCCACCTCGATGGCGGGGAGCCAGAAGGTGCGGCGGTAATCGAACGAGCAGCGCTGGAACCACACCTTCCCGTTCCGGACCTGGATGTTGTTGTTCGCGAGCGGCACACCCTCGCTATATTCGGTGTTGTCCGAGAACATGCAGCGGACGAAGCTCGGCGCGTAGCCCTCCTCCAGGACGCCGCGGGCCATGTTGTCCGCCCAGTCGCACATCACCGAGCCGACGATCAGCGCGTCCTCGAAGCGCACGCTCGGCTTCTCGATCCAGATGGCATAGGTTTCGGTGCCGACCAGCCGGCCGCCCTTCCACAGGATCCGGCTGTTGCGATAGGACGCGATGCCGAGGTTGGCCCCGGCGTTGAACGACGAGATGCAGTTGAGGAACAGGATCTCGTCGGCGAAGCCCCCGTCCGGCTCGACGTCGACGCCCGCGCGCGGCGAGGAGCTGACATAGCCGTTCTTGCCGGTACGCAGGAACTGGCTGTTGATCACCGTCAGCACCCGCGCCCCGACGAACGAGGCGCCCTGGCGGCCGCACTCGTTCGCCTCGAAATCCTCGACCAGCGTCGGCTGCGCCTTGCCGCCCTTGGTGTCGAAGGCCCGCCGGATGTTGAGCCCGTCGAGGCCGAGCCGCACCGCCTTGCAGTTGCGCACAATGATCCGCCCGATGTTGTCGTACAGCCGGAAGCCGTCGAACGGGATCTGGATCCCGCTGTCGCCGAACGATCCGCCGATCACCGCATGTTGAAGGTTGCCGTCGACATTGATTCCGTCGATCTCGATGTCGCCCGTATTGAACTCGGCGGTGATGGCGCCTTCCATCGGGCTTGCCCGATAGGTGGCGTCGGCCCCGCCGCCGGTGGCCGCCGCTTCGGTCGCGGGATCGAACTTGCCGTATTTCAGCCCCGGCGCGCATTTGAGAGTGCAGCCGTTGCCGCGGATCGTCACCTTCCGGTCGCAATAGGCAAAGTACAGAATTTTGTGCGGCTCGTACGCCCAAAATTCCGAGCCTCGCCGGGTCTGGCCGCCGATCACGTAGGTGCGCGGCTCCAGCTCCAGGGTTCCGCCGCCCATCCGCCGGATATAGGCCGCCGCTCCGGCCAGGGCAGCGCTGTCGTTGGTGACTCCGTCGCCCTTCGCTCCGAACCAGCTCACCTTGACCGCGCCTTCGATCACCCGAAGCCAGGCGCCGCCCGCCCCGCTCGGATCGGACGCTGGCGCCACCGCCACGCCCTTCTGCTCGTCCGCCCCCACGAGGCCGTCACCGGCCGAGCCGATGTCGATGAACTGCACCTGCGCGCCATAGCCGACATAGTAGATCGCGCTGTCGAAGTAGAGCGCGCCGGAATGGGTCGAAGCATAGGTGTGGATGAGGATGGCGTGCTGGTCGAGCTGTTGCTGCAGCCGGCTCGCCTCGATGACGATGCTTCGCGGCAGCGAATAGACCTTCACCTGGTTCGAAGTGTTGCGATGCATCAGGAGGTCGAACTGGTCCCAGGCGTGCGACCCCGAAGCCTCCGTCGGATTCCCGCCCGCGCCGATGAAATAGGAGGAGCCGGAGATGCCCATGCTCAGCGTCATCACATGGCTGGCATCCGCTTGCGGCGCGCTGTTCGCGCCAACGCCAACGCCTGTGAACGACAGGTGCTTCCAGCGCCTAAGCCGGATCGCGAACGGGCCCTGCGCCGCGACGCTGGACACAGCGCCCGCGTCGTAGGCCGCCGCGCCCGAAGTCTTCTCGATCCCGAACCAGCCGCCGCCGTTCGCGGTCACCGCCGTGTTGACGTGGTTGGCGATGGCCTTGAACCCGCTCGAATGGTTGTTGGCCGACCAGCGGAAGACGCCTTCGCGCCCCGCTTCGGTGAGGATCGCGCTGTCGCCCGCGGCTGGAGTCAATTGGGCGAGCGCGGTCAGCGACGCCACCGTGTAGGTGTTCGGCATGTTGTCTTTTCTCCACTAAAAAAGCCGCCCCGAAATCCGGAAGCGGCCCTGCGGGCCAGTCGCCCGTCAGCTCTGCGGCTCCCGCGAGGGAGCCCAATTCCTGTTCGGCGCTAGTCCGACACCTCCACCGCATGAACCCGCGCCTTGGGCTGCATCGGCGCCGTCACCAGGCTGATCTCGACCAGCTCCAAATCCTCCAGCACCCGCGGCTTCGCGCCCGACGCCTTCCGCACCCGGTAGCCGAAGCTCAGCCCCGCCACCTTGCCCTCCTTGAGCAGGGCCGCCGCCGCCCGTCCCGCCGGGCCGCCCGACAGCCGCGCGATCACCCTCAGCCCGCGTCCGTCCTCCCTCAGATATTCGATCCGCCCCACCGGCCGCCCCGGATCGTGCTGCCAGAGCAAGGGCACCGTCCCCGCCCCCCGCTTCAGGCTCCCCGCGAACGCCCCGGCGCGGACCACGTCGCCGCCCCGGTCCGTCCGGCCGAACACCGCCGCATAGCCCGCGAACCTCATTTCAGCCCCTCCAGCAGCCCGAGCCTGACGCTCATCCCGAGCACCAGCAGCGCCAGCAATATCCGCACCGTCCAGCTCGCCACCGCCTGCCACGCGCTCTTCTTCGCGTCGCGCCAGGCCTGGAGGAGCTCGCGAAGCTCGTCCATGTCCCGCCGCGCCTTGCCGTCGCTCAGCCCGAGCGCCTCCAGCGCCCGGGCCGCGCCCAGCTCGCTCGCCTCCTCGACCAGCGCCCGAACCGTCGCCAGCCCCGCCCCCTGCCCCTCCGCCTCCGCGGCGAGGATCGAGAGCCTTCCGTTCCGTTCCGTCATGGTCTTCCCCTCCCTCCTTTTCCCCTCCCTGGAAGGGAGGGGCTGGGGGTGGGTCCGCCGAAGGCGGCCGAAACTCGCAAGTCAGCAAAGAAGTCTCGCTGCGCTCGCCTACCCACCCCCACCCCTCCCTTCCAGGGAGGGGAGTGCCGATCAAAACCCCAGCATCTCCCTCTTCTCCTCGCGGCTGAGGAAGTCCGCCGCCGTCACCTGCGACCACAATCGCTCCCGGTCCTCGGCGAGCGCCGTCACCTGGTCGACGTCGAGCGCGAGCCTGAGCCCCGGCCACCACGCCCCGAGCGCCGCTCCGATCGCGCCCAGCAACCTGTCGGCGAGCGGAAGCACGGTCAGCCGCCACAGCGCCCGGTTCGCCTCCCGGTAATTGGCGTAGGTCGAATCCCCCGGCAGCCCGAGGAGCATCGGCGGCACTCCGAAGGCGAGCGCGATCTCCCGCGCCGCCGCAGCCTTCATCCCGGCGAAGTCCATGTCCGCCGGGCTGAGGCTCATCGGCTGCCATTTGAGCCCGCCCTCGAGCAGGAGCGGCCGGCCGGCGTTGGCGCTTCCTTCGAACTGCGCCTCCAGCTCCTCCCTCAGCCGCTCATATTGCTCGGGCGCGAGCACTCCGTCGCCCTCCACGGTCAAGGCCCCCGAAGGCCGGGCGCTGTTGTCGAGGAGCGCCTTGTTCCACAGGGTCGCCTGGTTGTGGATCGCCACCGCCCCGGCCGCCGCGCAAAGGCAGCCCAGGCCGTAATGGTCGTCGAGCGGGTGCATCGACCTGACGTGGACGAGGCCGGGCCGGCCGAGCGCGTCCCGGGCCGCGATCCGCGCCTTCACCTCTCCGGCGCGATAGACGTAGGCCGCCGGCCAGCCGCTCGGATCCGCCTCGATCGTCACTCGCTCCGGCCTCAGCGCGAACAGCTCCGCCGGCGCCGCCTCGGCGTCGAGCAGAACCTGCAGGAAGGCGTTGCCGTGGAGCAGCAACTGCGCCGCCGCGCAGTCGAGCAGCGCCGGGCCGACCAGCTTCAGCGCCCTCGCCGAAGCCGCCGCTCCAGGCTCGCCGCCGATCGCATAGACCGGCGCCCAGGCGACGCTCTCCGCGACCAGCCGCACCGCCCGCTGAGCCACCGGGTTGCCGGCATAGGCGTCCCTCACCTGCGCTTCGTAATTGCGCGGCCAGTCCCCCGCCGGCGCCGCGCCGGGATAGGCGCGATGAAGCAACGGCCGCGCCGCCGCGGCCGACTTGCGTCCAAACCACCTCATGATCGTCTCCTCTTCCCTTACCTCCCCTCCCTGGAAGGGAGGGGTCGGGGGTGGGTAGGCGAGCGCAGCGAGACTTCTTCGCTGACTTGCGAGCTCCGCCCGCCTTCGGCGGACCCACCCCCAGCCCCTCCCTTGCAGGGAGGGGAGTTCCTAAAGCCGCCGGATCCTCGGCTCCGCCCGCCGCTGGCCCAGCATCAGCTCGGTCAGCGCCCACACCATCGCGTCCGCCCGGTCGGGCGATCGCCCCGGCCCTTCGTAGCCGCCGCCCACGGTCAGCCCGGCGAGCTCGTCCTCGAGCGCCGGAAAGGCGCCCGCGAACTTCGCCGCTCCGCGCTCGAACAGGGCCGCCACCGGCTCCGCCCGGGCCGCCTTGCCGACGCTTGCGTGGACCATCTTCACGGCAAGCGCGACGTCGGCGGCGCGAAGCACGCTCGCCACCATCGCACCGCCCTGATTGCCCTCCGCGACCACCCGGTCCGCGCTCCACCGCGCCGCCGCCGCCGCCACCGCCCGAGCCCAGCCTTCCGGGCTCAGCCCCGAGACGCTGCGATCGTCGAGCACATAGGCCACGCCGTCCCCGCCGAGCCCGCACACCACGATCCCGCAGGCGTCGCCCTCCGACGACACCGGCGGATCCACCCCGATCACGATCCGCCGAAAAGACCCCCCTCCCTGCAAGGGAGGGGCTGGGGGTGGGTGGCGGTCGGACCGGCTCGATGCCGGTTCGACCGCCTCGTCGCCGCTCCGGGGGCATCGAGCCCCCTCCGCGGCGACCCACCCCTCTGTCCCCTCCCTTGCAGGGAGGGGAGGCGTGCACCGGCACCGCTCGATCAGGTCCCTGGGCCACAGGCTCCCCTCGACATCCTCGATCAACTCCCCGTCCAGCTCCTGCCGGCCGAGCCTCGTCCCGCCGTAATCGCGTTCGACGTCGGCGAGGAAGGCGCCGGCGAGATTGGAGGCGTTGGCCGCAGTCCGCCCGCGCGTCTCCTTCACCCGCTCCTGCCGGTGGAGCTTGCGGATCAGCGGCACCGGCCGCGGGGTCGTCGTCGCGATCGCCCGCGGCAGCGCCCCGCGCCGAAGCCCAAGCATCAGATTGTCCCAGGCCGCCGGGCCGAAGGGCCACTTGGCGATCTCGTCGCACCAGGCGAAATGATGCTGGGGCCCGCGCAGGCTGTCCGGCTCCGCCGCCGAATAGACGAAGGCCCTGGCCCCGCCCGGCCACCTCAGCCGCCCCAGGGAAGGCTCCCACAGCGGCCGCTCGTCGTCCGGGCAGACGGCCAGGATCCCGCTGTCGCCCTCCACCATCACCGACCGCGCCTCCGCCAGGGTCGCCGCGACCAGCGCGATCCGGGCCACAGGAAAGGCCGCGGCCATTCGCCGCACCCATTCCGCGCCCATCCGGGTCTTGCCGAAGCCGCGGCCCGCCAGCACCAGCCAGGCCCGCCAGGGCAGCGGCGGCTCCTTCTGATCGCGGCGTTCCCACACGCGCCAGACATATTGGAGGTAGGCTCGCTGCTCGGGGCTGAGGCGCGCGATCACCCGCTCCCGCCCCGCCTCGTCCAGCGCGGCGATCGCTTCGGCGATCGAACCGCCGTCAGGATCGGTCATCGCCGGCCTTGCGGGCTTTCGCCGCCTCCTCCTCCTTGATCTCCGCGAGCCGCGCGGCGAGCTCGTCGAAAATCTCCTTGGCGTCGCGCCGGCCGCCCGAATCCGCCGACCGCAGGCGCTCCAGGCTCCTGCGGTGGAGGGAGAGCAGCCGAAGCGCCATGGCCTCGTTGATCACCCGCGTCGTCCCCGTCTTCTTGCCGTGGTGGAAGACGTCCTTGATGATCCCGAAGCGGGCGCGGTGGATCATCTCCATCTCGAGCAGCTCGTAACCCTCGCGCAGCACCTCCTCCCACGCGCAGCGGAAGCCCGCTTCGCGCCGCCGCAGGTCGTAGAACAGCCGCGCCGACCGACCGATCTCGCGCGCCGCGAGCGAGACGTTGCACGTCTCCCCAAGGATCGTCAGGAACCCGCCGATCTCCGCCGCCGTCAGCGCCCTTTCGTGCTTCTTGCGGACCTGCGGCCGCCCCTGCCTGCCGGCGCCGCGTCCCCGCTTCAGCTCGTTCCCCGAGCGCGCCACGAAACGCCCGCGCTCGCCGCGCAGGCCATGCCTCTTCCTGTCCATTTCACCCTCCCACGTTGAATAAAAGCGGCCGCCCCGCCCACGCGGCGAACAATCCTCCCCGAGCTCGCTCGGGGAGGGGGACCATGCGAAGCATGGTGGAGGGGTAATGCTGACTCCGAACCACCCCTCCACCACGACGCTTCGCGCCGCGGTCCCCCTCGCCCGAGGCAAGCTCGGGGAGGATTTCTTCTCCCTCGCGAACATGACGGCCGCCCACGCGCGCGCCGCTTTGAAGACCAGGCCCGGCCTCGCCGGAGCCCCGCGCGGCGCGCAAGAAAAAGGCCGCCGCGGTTCCCCGCGCCGGCCTGCCGATCTTCCCCAGCCACAATTCTGCAGCGTGACTAAATAGTACCCCCGCAGCGTGACGCTGTCAAGAGTTTTGTACCGCTGCGGTCAAATCCTATTTTTTGAACCGTCCCGCTTCCACAAATCTGCGATTTTTCAAGCGCGCTACTTTCCTACACAAATCCTATTTTTCGAGCCCTTTCTCGCGAAAACTTTATTTTCTGGCGCCGGATTCGGGGCGGATTCGCGGCGCGGCGATCGCGCCCGCGAATCGCTTTGGCTGCGTACTCAATTGGCGGATCCGCGGTTCGAGGGTTTGCGAGCTATTCCAGGGTCATCCCGGCGAAGGCCGGGATCCATGAAGGCCGATGCCCGCGATCGAGGCGATGCCTCGCCCCCCTTGTCTCCACCTTCCCTGTTCATGGATCCCGGCCTTCGGCTTCGCCGAAGTTTATCCTGAGCGCCGCCGCAGGCGGCGTCGAAGGGCCGGGATGACGTCCTCCAAGAGGCGATCGTCACCCGCCGATATGATCGAGCCCGGACCTAGAGCGTTATCGTGATACCGGCCCGCGCGCCGCAGTCGCGCAACGCCCCCAGCGCCTCGTTCGACGCGACGATGCGCCGTTGCCCAACCGGCTCCAGATCCGTTTGCGCCACCCGGTCGCCGAACAGGAGATAGGCCTGTTTCGGGTCGCAGCGCCGGGACGTCCACACCAGGCCGTCGATATCTTTCCAGCGTTCGTGGATGGCGAGCGCCCACTGGGCCGTGGCCGCATAACAATTGGCGAGGGTGTCGATCAGCTGTCCGCGGGTTAGTCCCCAGGCGCTGAGATCGGGCTCGAACAGGCTGGCCAGCACGAGCTCGCGGCGGGTGCGCATCTCGGCGTGCGACAGCGGATCGATCGCTGCGAGCGGGATCGTCTTGCGCGGCGCGTCGTGCTGAACTTCGTGGAACACGCTCTCGTGCGCGGCGCATTCGTAGCCGTCCGCCGCATACAGCGTCGGAACGGGCGTTCCGTCGGCTCGGATGAGGGGCGCGAACCGGCTCGGCCGGCCCAGTCCCGGATTGAACCCGTTTGCCGGGAAGGCCGAGTGGTGGATCCGATGGACCTCGCTTCCGGCCGCGAGCCGCTGGCGGTTGACGGCCGAGAACGGGTCCGGCGGCGGCGGGATCATCCGCCCAAAGTCTCGCTTTCCCGAGCCGCGGCGGCGAGCAGCGCGGCCTCATCGTCGAGCCGCTCGAGCGGCCTTGAGCCGCCCAGCCAGCCGTTGGACGACGTCAGCCAGAAAGCGACCTGCCAGGGCGACATCCCCTCGGGCAGGCACTCGATCAGCCGCGCCAGGATCGGCCTCGGTCGCCCTTCCCGGAACTGGAAGGCGGGATAGAGGTCGCCGCCCTTCCACGGCAGCCCGAGGATTCGCCGCGCCTTCTTCCACCGCGTTGCCGTCGCGCTTGCATTGACCGCCTCGTGCCCCGCCAGCTCGGCTACCTCGCGGCTCGTATAGCAGGGGAATTCCTCGACGAACCGGGCTCGCTCCCGGGCATTGTCCATCTCGATCTGGTGCCGCGCCGGCGCCGTGGGCGCACTCTTGAGATAGGCGTCGACGAGGAGATCGATATTCTCCTGGCTGAGAGCCTCCTGGCGGGCGCGAACGATCTCGGGCACGCGCTCGACCACGGCCGTGACCGCGGCGTCGACGATCGGGTCGTCCACGAACAGGGCTCGCCCGGTGATCTCGCCCGGGGGGGCCTGTTCGGAGGGCTCCGGTTCGAGCTTGCGGGATTCATCGGCCTGTACGTGCATACTGTCCGCGAAGTATCTGAACCGGCGCGCCGATGCCGCGCCCGGGCCCGCCCGGTCGTCGGATTCCGGCCGATAGCGGTTCGGGTCGGAGCCGGAGCCGGGGCCGGAGCCGGAGCCGGAGCCGGGGGAGATGAACTCGAAACCCGTCCCGGTTTCGAAGAACTTGAATCCCTCCGGCGCCGGGCCGGAGCCGGGCCGGACGTCCCGTCCGGAATGGATCGGGACGGTGCCGGTCGTGATGAAGCCGTAATCCTTCGCCGCGTCGAAGAACCTGGCGGTTCCCACCACAATCTTGTCGGCCGGCGGGAACGCGATATCCGTCCGCACCGCCGCGCTGTCGCGCACCTTGGCTGCCGGTCGGCCCTCGTGCGAGGACGGATATCCCTTCTTGGCCATCGGACACTCCAGTGAGACGGGTGATCAGCTCATAACATAATCATATTTACCCAACCTTGCAATTCGCTCATCCGCGCACGCGCCCTTCCAGGCCTGCCGAGGGAGTGAAACTTCCTCTCCCGTCCTTCACGGGAGAGGGGGGACCCAGGCCGAAGGCTTGGGGGGTGAGGGTCTTGCCGGGTCCGAAATCGAGACCCTCGCCTCCTACCGCGGGCGAGGGGTATCCGGCCCGGCGCGGATCAGGGCGCCGGCTCGAACCTGACCGACCGCCGGTCCGGATCGGCCTCGACCAGCCTGACCCGGAGCCGGTCCCCGGCGCTCACCCCCGCGGCGGACATTCGCGCCACCACCGGCTGCCCGCACAGCTGGATCCGCACCGAGCGCTCGTCCACCTCCGTCGCCACCGCGTCGAAAACCTCGCCTTCGCGGCCACCCAGCAGGACCGCTTCGGCGAGGTCGATGGCGGCGCGCTCGATCCGCGAGCCCAGCGCGTCGGCCCTCGCCATCACCGCGGGAAGCTTCTCGAAAGCTTGGCTGACGGCGGCCGGCACGGCCTGGCCGTTGGCGACGGCGAGCGCGGCGCGGACGACGTAGCGGTCGGCGAGGCGGCGAAGCGGCGCCGTCGCGTGGGCGTAGGTGGCGGCGACGGCCGAATGCCAGGGCCGCTCGCCTTCCCGGAAGGGGATGTAGGAGGCGCCGCGGCCGGCGCGCCGGATCGCGAGCATGAAGGCGGCCTGCCCCGGATCGGCGGGATCGAGGCTTCGCTCGAGCTCGGCGAGAGGCATTGCGGCCGGCCATTGGAGGCCGAGCGCCCGCGCCGTGTGGCGAAGTCGAAGGACGGCGCCCTCGTCCGGCTCGGCCATGATCCGGAACAGGCCGGTCCGGTGCGCCAGCAGCGTCTCGGCGACCGCGAGGTTCGTCGCGAGGCTGAGCGCCGCGTTGCGCACCTCCGATTCGAGCGTCGGCCGGAACAGGAGCTCGAAGCGGCCGTCGCCCAGCGCGGCGAGCTCCTGGGCGGGCGGATTGACCCGCGCCGCCCCGCGCGCCTCCTCCGCCCTTTGGATCCGCCGGGCGAGCTCGGCGAAATCGGGCGGAAGGTCCGACTCCCGGACGCCGTCATAGGCGAGCTTGGCCCGGCTTCGGACGATCGCCCGCTCCGCCCCGTCGAGGCGCGCCGAGCCGTCTTCGGCGATCCGAACGGCGAAGACGATCGCGGGGCGCGGGCCGTCGGGAAGAAGGCTCGCGGCGCCCTCGCTCAGCACCGGCGGGTAGAGGCCGGCCCTTCCGTCCGGCAGATATTGGGTGGTTCCGCGCCGCCAGGCCTCCTCGTCGAGCGGATCGCCGTCGTCGACGAACCAGGCGACGTCGGCGATCGCATAATGGAGCAGCAGGTCCGGGCCCGAGCGCTCGAGGCTGAACGCCTGGTCGAGGTCCGTGGACGAGGCCGGGTCGAGGGTGACGAACGGCCGGCCGGTGCGGTCGGAATGCTCGGCCGGCACTCGCTCCGCCGCCTTTTGCGCGGCGGCGAGCACCGCGGGCGGAAAGGTCTGGGGGATCTGGAACTCGGTCCGGATCGAGGCGAGGCCGAGGCCGAGGGCCCTGGCGGGATCTGCGATCGCTCTCATTGCGCCCCTTCATGCCGCTTCAGCCCCGGGAAGGCGATAGGCGGATCAACGGCCGGCGCCGGCAAGAGGCACCGTCGCCCCTCTCGCATCCTTCCGCTCCTTTTGCGCGTTGGGGCGGCAAGATGATGAAAAAGCGCATGACATTCCTGCCGATCCTCGCCCTCGCCGCCTGCGCGGAGGAGCCGCGGTCGATCCCCTCGCCCGACCCGGCGCTGATCGAGCGGATCGCGCTCGCCGACACGGCCGAGCCCCCCGAGCCCAAGGCGGCCGAAAAGCTCGAGAAGTTGGAGAAAGCCGACAAGCTGGTCGCCGCGGTCGCCCATGTCGCGCCGGAACGGGTCGCGGGCGCCGCCGAGAAGCTGCTGGCGCGCTGACTCCAGACCGGCCGGGGCGCCCCGCCGCCCGCTCGCCCCGGCCTCGCGGCGCCGCGAGGCCGGCCCGGGAGTGCCTCGGCACAGGCCCCGCCCGATGCTTCCCCGCCCGCAAAAACGCTTCTAGATCAACACCTTGTAAAATGGTGCCAGGCACCCTTCTCGAGGATAAAATGGTGCCTGGCACCATTTTCGAGGATCGCCGTCTTCGCGGATTCCGCTCCGGTGCCTCGCACAATCTCTAGGAAAATGCTTCTAAGCCAATGCCTTAGGAAATGTTGCCTGGCACCATTTTCGAGGATCGGCGTCTTCGGGGATTTGGCTCAGAAGGGCCGCTCGCCGACCACGTTGCCGGCGGTGCGGTATCTGCATACCAGCACCTCCTCCTCCGCCCCGTCGGCCAGGGCGCAGCCGACCCGGTCGCTCTTGCGCCACATCAGCTGGGTGTAATGGCCGACGTCGGCGAAATCGCCGGTGGCGCTGTTGTTCGGGAATCGGCCGGGGCGGAAATGCTTCTTCTCCTCGACCCAACCCTCGACCATCTCCTCGGGCGCATAGGCGCCGCGGGTGCCGGCCCACAGATTCTCGCCCTGCGGGTCCTCCTCGCCGCTGTCCGGGGCATGCTCGAACTCGCCGCTCGCGGCCAGCGACTCGCCCCATTGCCTCGCCTCGGCGGCAAGCTCGGGGTCCCAGGCCAAGGCGGGGATGCCGGCCGCGCTTCGCTCGCGGTTGTGGGCCGCCAGAAGCCGATCGTCGAGGCTGGTGAGGCGGCCGGTGCCGCCGATCAGCACGGGCGCTGCAAGCGCGAGCGCCGCCGCCGCCGCCAGCCGCGCCTTCCTTCCCAACGCGCTCGAAGTCCCCGCCATGACAGGGATCATGAACCCCCGGCCTTAGCGGACCCTTGCCGATCAGGGTTTACACGCCGTCAACCGCACCGCCCTATTCGCCGTCCCATCTCCGCTCCTCCGCCTGCACAGGGCTGAGCCCGCCTGGAGGGCGATCCGTCCCAGTGCCCCCCGAGGCGCGCACTCCGCCCATTCCGCCCGGCGAGCCCGCGTCGACTCCGCCGAGGCCGTCGCCGCCGCCGCCGCCTTCGCTTCTCATCGCGCTCGAATCGCCAGTCGCCGAGCCCGCGCCGGTCATTCCGGCGCCACTGCCTTCGCCTCCCCCAAGCGCGTTGGCGCGGTCGTCGCCGCCGCCCTGCTGGCCGGTGCGGCTCGCCGCCGCCGCCTCGCGGTCGCCGGTGCCGCCGGTGCCGCCGCCTTCGTTCTGGTCCGCCATTTCATCGCTCCTCTCGTTCGAGGAGCCAACGACCCCGGATCGAACGGGTTCCTGTCGACGGCCTCGGCGGCCCCCGCCTACCGTGCGGGAGCGCTGCCCGCTCTGCCTTTAACAATTCTGGCAACAGCCATGGAGGCTCTGCACGCCCGGCCCGAACCTCCAGCTCGCCTGAACAAGAATGGGGGCCGGTGTCGCCACCGGCCCCCACTTGTCCCAGCTTTGACTGCCGTCGCTGGGTGGCGAGGCCATCTCTCGCTGGGCGGCTTTGGTTCGCGAAGCGGGCACGAGTCCCGCCTGGCTCTCCGCGAATCCCGGAGCGAAGCCTCAAGGCCTCGTTCGGAACCCGTCGGGTCTCGGGAGAGGCTTTGCGAGCCCCTCACCGATTCCCTCGGGTCGCTCGGTCAGGATCGAAACCCCGCCATCGCTTCCCTTCGCGGATCGGGCCCAGCCGAAGCCGCGCCCTCTCCTCGGGCTCGCATCGAGGCCGAAGCCTCTCCGGTTGCCCGTTTCGAAAGGCGCCGGGCCGAAGCCTTTCGCCTTCCGCGAGATTTCTCCAGGCCGAAGCTTCTCGAAATCCCTTCGGATCGCGGCGCCGCCCGAAGGCCTTGCCGTTCACCAGGAGCCCGTCCAGCAGGCCGAAGCCTCTTGAACCAGCCCCTTTCGGGCCGCGGCTGGGGCGTGAGCCTTTCGCCGTTTCCCTGCCAGCTCGACCGCGGGGCGATTCCCGCGGCCTTCGCCGGTTCGGCCCGCCTTCCAGCTCCGAAGAGCCTTTCAGCCTGGCCATGGGAAGTTTCGTGAAATCCCGCCCAGCATCGGCTTGCGCTGATGCAGGCGCGGCTTCGTCCGCCTCCCCGCCTTCCGCTTCGGGCGCCGGCGTCCTTGGGGGGCGTCGGCGCCTTCTGCCTGGGCGTCGCGGCCTTCCGTCTGGCGTTCCGTTTCCGGTCCGCCGCGCTTCCGGCCACATCCCGAAGCTGTCAGCTTTTCCCGAGTCGGGGAAGGCGAATCCGCCTGTGGATAATGAGGATAACGGGGGTAAGTTTAATCTCGATCAGCCGGCGCGTTCCTGCCGTCTCCCGCTTCGCCGTCGCTCCTGCCGTCGCCCTCGCCGCGAGACTTGGACTCGTTCGCCTCCCAGGCGTCGAGCGTCCGCCGGGCCATGTCGATCGCCATCTTCCGAAGCGAATCGCCGATCTTGATCGCCTCCTGTCCGGCCTCGCCCGCGGCGCCGGCGGCGGCGCCCGCCGCGCGCTTCGTCGCCGGCGGATCGCGAAGCGCCGCCGCCGCGGCCAGCAGGGCCGCCGCCACCGTCTCGCTGACCGCCGGCTGCTCGGCGAGCTTCAGCGCGGACTTGCCCGCCTGGCGCACCGCCTTCGACACCTTGACGCCGGCGATCCGCTTGGGGATCTTCACCGCCGCCTTGCTCTTCTTCGCCTTCTTGCCCTTGTCGCTCTTGGCCATCTCGGAAAGCTCCTATTCGACTATGATCCGGCCGCTCATTCCGAGCAGGCGGTGGAGGAGATTGGCGCCGGTCGCCTTGTAGCGCCCGGCCTTGGGGACCAGCACGACGGTGCGGGTCGAAAGCGGCGGCACCTCGATTCGGCCGCCCTTCACCAGCGCGGCGTCGCGCCTGCGCAGCTGGGCGTTGCGGAAGAATCCTTCTGCAGAGAAGCTCAGCCCCTGGTTGGTGTTGTTGACGAAGCGCAGCCGCACCGGCTCGCCGGCCTTCAGCCGAACTTCGCCGGGCTGAATGTCGTAGGTCGTCAGAAGCACGTCATATTCCGGCGCCATCCGCCAATCCTGGCCCGCGGCGGGCATGGCGAGGAAGGCAAGGGCGAGCGGGATGAGCAAGGGTCGCATTCGCAACCCCCTAGCACGGCTGCTCGCCCCTTGTCCTCCCTCGGCGCTCAGCGCATGAGACCGGAATGAAGCTCCTCCTCCCGCTCCTCGCCATTTCACTCGCCGCCGCCCCAGCGGCAGCCCATGCCAAGCTCTCCGCCGCGGAAGCCAGGATCGTGCGAACGGTGGACCAGGAGCAGCCCCGCTCCGTCGCCCTGCTCGAGCGGCTGGTGAACCAGAATAGCGGGTCGCTGAACCTCTCCGGGGTCGAAGCGGTCGGCCGCATGATGCGCGCCGAGCTCGAGCCGCTCGGCTTCACCGTGCGCTGGGTGCCCATGGCGGAGGTCGGCCGGGCGGGGCACATCGTCGCCACGCACAAGGGCAGCGGCCGCGGCCGGCGGATGCTGCTCATCGGCCACCTCGACACCGTGTTCGAGCCGGACAGCCCCTTCCAGCGCTTCGCCCGGAAGGACGCCAGGACTGCGGAAGGTCCCGGAGTGGGCGACGACAAGGGCGGAATGGTCGTCATGGTCGCGGCGCTTCGGGCCATGCAGGCCGCAGGGACGCTGAAGGACGCGGATATCGAGATCGTCCTCACCGGCGACGAGGAGGATGCCGGCAATCCGATCGAAGTCGCCCGCCGGGATCTCGTCGGCGCCGCCGGCCGCTCCGACGTCGCTCTCGATTTCGAGGGGCTCGCCCAGGAGGAAGGCCGCGACATGGGCTCGATCGCCCGCCGGGGCTCGGCTTCCTGGCAAGTCACCGCGAAAGGACGAACCGGGCATTCCAGCGGCATTTTCAGCCCTTCGGCCGGCAACGGCGCCATCTACGAACTCGCGCGGATCCTCGCCGCCTTCCGCTCCGAGCTTCCGGAGCCCAACCTCACCTTCAACGTCGGCCTCGTCGCCGGGGGAACCACCGCCGAGCTCGACCGCGACCTCATCCGCGCCACCGCCACCGGCAAGACCAACATCATCCCGCCCATAGCGATCGCGCGCGGCGATCTTCGCGCGTTGTCGCTCGAGCAGCAGCAACGAGTGATGGCGAAGATGCGCGGGATCGTCGGCAGCCATCTGGCCGGAACCGAAGCCGAGATCGCGTTCGACGACGGCGCCTATCCGCCAATGGCGCCGACGGAGGCGAGCCGCGCCCTTCTCGCGCGCCTCAACCTCGTCAACCGCGACCTTGGCCTTCCGGTCATGGGCGAATTCGATCCGCTGAAGCGCGGCGCCGGGGACATCGGCTTCGTCGCCCATCTCCTGCCGGGCCTGGTGGGTCTCGGCACGGCCGGCCAGGGCGCTCATGCCGCAGGCGAGACGGTGGACCTCGACAGCATCCCGCGCCAGGCCAAGCGCGCGGCGATCCTGATGAGCCGGCTGGCCGCCGAGAAGCGCTAGATTAGCCCGGCCCGGCCCGCCGCTGGCCTCGGCGGCCGGGCTTCAGCCCAGAAGCTCCGCCAGCGTCACCGGCCGCCAGCCCCATACGTCCACCCCTACGTCCACCTGCCTCGGCAGGGGCTTGAGGCGGCCGTGGCTGTGACCGTGGAGGTCGATTGCCCGCTTGTGCTGGCCGTTCCACGTCCTGAAGGGATAGTGGCAGAGGACCAGCCGATGCCCGTCCTGCTCGATCTCCGCATAATCCTGGACGCTCGCCCAGCCGGCCGCGGCGGCGGTGGCCGGCGGATCGTTGTTGCCGCGAACGAGGTGGACGCGGCCATGGAGCTGGGCCAGCAGGCCCGGAACCTCGCCGGGCCTGCGGGCGAAGTCGCCAAGGTGCCAGACCGTGTCGCCTGGACCCACCACCGAATTCCAGCCCTCGACGAGCGTGAGATCCATCTCCGCGACGCTTCCGAAGGGGCGTTTCCAGATGTTCAGCGTCCGATGGTCGCCGAAATGCGTATCGCTGGTGAAGAAGACCGCCATGCCCCTCCAACGCCGGGAGCCCGCCGGGGTTCGTCAGCGCAGCCTGTAATGGTCCGCCAGCCGATCTAGGGCCATGGTCAGCACCAGCTTGCCCGCCCGCGCGGGCCAGCCGAGCGCCGTTTCCGCCTGGCGCATCCCCTCGCCCGAGCAGACCACCCGCCAGGCGATGTCGCGCAGGCCCGGGCCAAGCGCCTTCACCGCCGAATCGAACCGGCGGCGAGCGGCCACCTGGGCGTTCGTCGCGGCGACCGGTCCGGCCGGTCCGCGCCCGCCGCGATCGGGCGGCGGCGAGTCCCAGCACATGGTCACCCGTGGGGGCAGCCCCGAACGCTCCCAGTCCAGGCGCAACTGCTCGCCGGCGGTGAATTGCCGCTCGCTGACATGGCCGCGGGACCGGAGCCAGCCGAGCGGAGATTCGGCGAGGTTGACGGTCACTGACCGGGCCGCCGGCCGCCCGCCTTTCCTGTTTCGTTCCTCCCCGTCCCTCGGCACCGGCCGCTCCGCCAGCAGCCGCCCGCGCCTGCTCCGCTCCGCCTTCACTTCCCTCTCCCCTCGTACAAAACGAGAACATCTTGCCATGGGGGCCAGGATGTAGGAAAGTAAAAAATTCAGTAGGGTAGCGTCCGTGGGGAAGAAGGCATGATCACCCGAATACGCGACGTACGTCGCGCCAGGAAGCTTACGCTTCAGGATGTGGCCGACCGTTGCGATCCCCCCACGACGCCGCAGACGATAGGACGGCTGGAAACCGGAACGCGGACGGTTTCGGTCGCTTGGCTCAACCGGATTGCCCATGCTCTTGGCGTCGAGGCCGGCGATCTTGTCGAGTTCCCGGATCGGGAGGACGACGTGCCGCTCGCCGCACTTCTGGGTCAGGACGGAGCTCGAGCGCCGAGGCGTTCGGGAGTGACGCTGCCGCCCCGGCCGGATCCGGGGACGGTGGCGGTGGCTGTCCAGTCGAGCGTCGGCGAGTATCGCAGCGGAGACGAAATCTGGTGCCTGCGCCTCGACCCGGAAGCCTTCGGCCGAGCGCTCAACCGCGATGTTCTGGTGCCGCGGCCGGCCGGGCGCTTCCTGTTCGGCCGGCTGATCGGCCGTGAGGAAGGCAAGCTCCACCTCCTCCCGCTGGGCGGCGGCCCCCGGCAGCTGATCGTCGCCGATCCGGCGTGGATCGGCATGGCGACCAAGCTGGTCCGGAGCCTGTAGACGCTCCCCCCGAGGGCGCGCGACGATGCCCGCCGCCGCCTTTCGCCGCCGACCCTGAACCGCGTCGCGGGTCGCGAGTTAGGCCATCGAAACAATTCGAAGGTGACGTCGGTGTTCCTCTTCTTCTCGAATCGCCTCGGCTGCGCCGGCTCCATCCTAGTCACCGTCCTGGGCACGTTGCTCGTGCTCTGGCTGATGGGAATGCTGCAGATGTGACGGCCGGAATGGACGCCTGGTCCCCGCCGCCGACCCGAGGCCCGTCGCCAGCTCATCGAGCCGTATGGCGACCCCGACCCCCACCGCCTCGCTCGAGGCCGCCGTCCTCGGACCGCGGCGCGCCGCCGGAAGATGAACCGCGAACAACGGCGCGTTCATGAAACCTGCGCACTGCCTGGCCCGTTGAACCGATCGACCCCGATGCTTTTCGGGGCTTCCGCCAAGGAGAGTAAAATGCGTAAATTCATGCTGGCCGCCGCTACGGCGGCCTGTGCCATGCCGGTCGCCTTCGCGGCGCCGGCCTCCGCCCAGCAGGGTCCCGAGACGAGGCAGGAACGGCGCGAATGCCGCCGCGAGCTCCGCAACGCGGACAACAGGCGCGAATATCGCCGCGAGGCGCGCGAGTGCCGGCGCGAGATCACCCGGGCCCAGAACCGCGACTGGCGCACCTACAACCGCTACGACTACAATCGCTACGAGCCGGGCAACAACGGCTATTATGCGGACCGCTATTATCGCGACGGCCGCTATTACGGCGAGACTCGGCTTAGCCGCAATTCCCGCGTCTATCGCGGGTCGGACGGTCGCTATTACTGCCGCCGCAGCGACGGCACGACCGGACTCATCGTCGGCGGCGCCGTCGGCGCTCTGCTCGGCAATGCCATCGACAACGGCCGCTCCAGCCTGCTTGGGACGCTGATCGGCGGAGCCGCCGGCGCGACCCTCGGACGGGAAATCCAGCGCGGCAGCGTCCGCTGCCGTTAAGCTTTTCCCCGGATGGGGCGCGGGAGGAGGGGTGCGCGGCTTGGCCGCGTGCCCTTTCCTCTATTCAGGGGCTGCGGCGCATCCCGCCCCTACTCGGCGCCGGCCTGTCCGCCTGGCCGCTATCGTCTTCGTCGAGAGCCCGTCGGAACGGTCTGCTGTCGAGCCGCAGCCGCTCGACATAGGCGCGTTTGACGATGGCCAGCACTTCGACGAAAAATTCGTAGCGGGCGTTCGCCTCCGGTCGGTAATCTACCCACTCGTCTTGGCGCGCGCCGATGACGTCGAGCCGCTCGCGCAGGCCGCGAACGTCGACCCGCTCGCCGTCCATCAGCATCTCGTCCCGCGACGTCACGACGAGCTCGTGGACCGGGCGGGGAGGGACCAGCTTCGGATCAGGAATCACGAAGGTGGTGAGCAGATAGGGCCGGGCCTCGATGGGACCGGCCGGCACGATCGTTTCGGGAAGCGGCGGCAGGTCGACCCTAATCCCGTGGGTCTGGACCGGGAGGGTCAGCAGGAAGGTCGGGAAGACCGACAGGATCAGCAGTGCCAGCAGCAATTGGGCTCGCAGGCCCTGGTCCGTGGGCGTGCCGAGCCCTCCCCGATGTTCCGGAAGCTTCATGAGGCGATCTCCATTCAAGGAAGATACGTTATAACATTTTATGTATGTTGTAAGCCGTGATGTTCATGAAGCCTAAAAGACGGTTTGCCTCTCCTCAGCCGGGGTCCAGCCATGCTATTCTCCGGCCGTGGAAACGGGAGACGCGGCCATGCTCCAGGCTCTGCCGGCACTGGCGAAGGGATCCGCGGGCTCCCGGCTCCGTCGCCGCGGCGAAACGCGCTCTGTCCGCCTCGGCCTGCGGCGCTTGCACCTCCCGGCGCTGCCCGGATGACCCCCGCGATCCGCGACAAGCTGCCCTGGCTGGTTGCCGCTGCCTGGTTCGCCGGCACCTGGAAGTTCGAATTCGGATCGCCCTCGCTCCAGGAGATGCTCCGCGGCCCCTTCTGGGCGAGGATCGGAGGCTATTCGGAATTGGACGCTCTCGGCTGGCTGGCGATGCTGTTCGGCGCGATGTTCGTCGCCGATCGCCTGCTCTGCTGGTACGGCGCCTGGCGCTGGGGAGTCGATCCGGCGAAGGTCCACTGGTCGCGCCTCAGGAACCGGGGCGGGCAATTCCTCTGCGCCAATTGCCTCAGCCCCTTCCTGCTTCCGCCGGAGGACCGGAGCGACGACGCTTTCGTCCGTTGCGGCGACTGCGGCCACGCCGTCGCCCCTTATCGAGAGCTCAAGGCCTATTCGCCCGCTATCGTGCGTGACACGATTGCTTCGTGGGCGAGGCGGCTGCGCGGCTGACGGCGGAACTTGCGCCGATCGGCATTGCCTCCGGGCAATGCTCGGCCCATCTTGCGCCGATGCGAATCCTCGACGTCGATCAGTCGCCGGCCGCCGACGCGGCCTCACTCACCGCTCACCTGCTCGCGGAGGAGACCGTTCACGCCGCTTTCGTCGCACCCACCGGCGCGATCCTGTTCACCGATCGGCGCATCCTGCTCGCCCAGCGCGAGCATCTGCTGGAGGCGCGGATCGAAACCAGCTCCTATTCCTACCGGGCGATGCGGCACTTCTCGATCCAGGAGGGCGAGTCGGCAGAGAGCCGGAGCACGATCCGGATCTGGCTGGGCGACGAGCCGCAGCCGCTCCACCTGCGCGCCAATCCGGGCACCGACCTGCGCGCGCTTCAGCGCTTGCTCGCCGACCGGCTGACCTGACGGTCGGCCGGGCGGGGCCGCTCAGCTCATCAGGCCGGCCTTGCGCAGCGCATCCTCGATCACCTTCTGCACTCCGCTCGCCTGCGGCCTCCCTCGGGCCGCCGGCGCGGGCTGGTGCCGCCGCGGCGCCGGCGGAGGCGCCGCCTCCAGCGGCTGAGCCGCCTGCGCCTCCCCTTCCGGAGCGATGCCGAAGAAGGCGGCGATCCGGGCGGTCGAGCTCAGGCCCACGTCGAGCATGTGCGGGCCCGCTTCGCCCAGTCCGTCCTCCCCGCCGGCCAGGGGAATGCCGTGGGCCATGCCGGTAATCGTATATTGCTCCACCAGCGGCTCACCGCTCGAATCCAGCCAGGACTGGCGGGGATAGCCCTCCACGCGGTCGGTGCGGTCAGGCCTGGCTTCGAGGCCGTGCAGATGCGTCCATTGCAGGGCGATCGCGTCCGCGTTGCTCGCCACGACGGTCCGGTCGGCGCTGCCCTGCCATACCTGCACCCGGGGCCAGGGCCCCTCGTGGGTGGAAGCGCGCCGGACGTGGCCGCCGAGCGCGCGGGCGTCGCTCCGGGCGCGGCCGCCCATGCAGTCGAACGCCTCGGTCACGTCGGACGCGCAGCCATAGGCGACTCCGGCGATGATCGCGCCGGCGGCGAAGGTCTCCGGATAAGTGGCCAGCATCGCCGAAGCCATCGCTCCGCCGGCGCTCAGCCCGGTGACGAAGATCCGCTTCGGATCGGCTCCATATCGCGCTTCCATCGCCTCGATCATCGAACGGATCGAGGCCGCCTCGCCCCGTCCGCGCGTGGTGTCGCCGCCGGAGAACCAGTTGAAGCACAGCATAGGGTTGTTGGCGCGCTGCTGCTCGGGAAAGAGCAGGAGGAATCCGTGGCGGTCGGCCAGTGTCGACCAGCCGGAGCCGTGATCGTAGACCGCGGCGTCCTGAGTGCAGCCGTGGAGCACGACCACAAGCGGCGCGCCCCTCGCGGCCCCCTGCGGCACGTAGCAGCGGGCGCGGAGCTGGCCGGGATTGTCTCCGGTCCAGTCGAGGTCGGACAGGCGGTCGCGCGTGGCCGAAGGCGCCGCGAAGGCGCTGCGCCCCTGGCGGCTGGGCCGAAGGCGCATTCGGGGTCGAATTACAGGCATAAGCTTACTCCCCGATGGTGTCTCCCTGAACGGGAGGCATGGGCTAGGAACGCCAGGCGCTTTCTTTTGTTGCGCTGCAACATAAAACACCGCGGGAGCGGCCCCGGCTTGATGCGGAACCCCGTCTGTAGTAGGTGCATAACACACTGCTGGAGCCGCCGATGTCCGTCCTGCTCGCCATCGCCGCCGCCGCCGCGCAGCCGCAAGCGCCGCCTTCCCCGCCGGTCGACATTCCGAAGGGTCCGGCTCTGACGGAGCAGATCGCGGCCCGCGACTCGGAGTTCTTCAAGCTGTTCTTCCAAGGGTGCGATCCGGCCCGGGTTCGATCGATGATGACGGACGACATCGAGATGTATCACGACAAGGGTGGCTTCGTGTGGCGGGGCGCCGATGCGGCGGTCGCCGATTATTCGAAAAGTTGCGCCGAGAGGAAGAAGCCCGAGGCCTGGCGCTCGCGGCGCGAGTTGGTGCGGGCGAGCCTGCACGTCGATCCGGTGCCCGGCTACGGAGCGATCGAGGACGGGGTCCACCTCTTCTACGAGCGCAAGGGCGATGGCCCGGAGCGTCTGGCCGGCCGCGCCCGCTTCACCCAATTGTGGGCGCTCGGCGCCGACGGCGCCTGGCGCCTCGCCCGCATCTTCAGCTTCGCCCACGAGAAGGCCGAATGACGGGGGGGCCGGACCCAAGTTGACGCTCCCGGCGGCGGCTCCTATCCCCGCCGCGCACCTCGAGGGAGCCACCAGTGACCGACCAGCCCAGCTTCGACGACCGCGACGGCTTCATCTGGCTGGACGGAGCCCTGGTGCCCTGGCGGGAAGCGAACGTCCATGTGCTCACCCACGCCCTCCACTACGCCTCCTCGGTTTTCGAGGGGCAGAAGGCTTATTCGGGCGAGATCTTCAAGCTCAGCGACCACAGCCGCCGGCTGAAGCGCAGCGGCGCCCTGCTCGGCTTCGACATACCCTGGTCGGTGGAGGAGATCGACCAGGCCTGCCGGGAGACGCTCGCCGCGACCGGCCTCGAGGACGCCTATATGCGCCCGCTCGCCTGGCGCGGCTCCGAGCAGATGGGGGTTTCGGCCCAAAAGGCGAAAATCCACCTCGCCATCGCCTGCTGGCCCTGGGGCGCCTATTTCGGCGAGGAGGCGATCCGCAAGGGGCTGCGCCTGGCCGTCTCCCGGTGGCGCCGCCCGGCGCCCTATACGGCGCCCACCGAATCCAAGGCGGCTGGCCTCTACATGATCTGCACGCTCGCCCGGCATCAGGCGCAGGCGGACGGCTTTGACGACGCCTTGATGTTCGACTGGCGCGGCCAGGTCGCCGAGGCGACCGGCGCCAACGCCTTCTTCGTCAAGGACGGTGCGCTCCATACCCCCACCCCGGATTGCTTCCTCAACGGGATCACGCGCCAGACCGTCATCGAGCTCGCCAGGCGGCGGGGCATCGAGGTCGTGGAGCGCCCGATCTGGCCGGAGGAGCTCGAAGGTTTCGAGCAGTTCTTCCTCACCGGAAGCGCCGCCGAAGTGACTCCGGTCGCCTCCGCGGGACCCTGGAGCTTCGAGGTGGGCGACCTGACGATGCAGCTGCGCAAGGACTATCTCGACCTCGTCCACCGGCGCATCCCGAACCTGTGAGGCGGACGAGGGAGGGGTTCCCTCGACCGACTCCGCCGCTATAAGCCGCCCGCCTGCTGGGGCGTCGCCAAGTGGTAAGGCACCGGTTTTTGGTACCGGCATTCGCAGGTTCGAATCCTGCCGCCCCAGCCAAGCATTAGCTAAGTGATTGATTTCGTTGGCTCCACCTTAAGGGGCTGCGAACAATGCGCCCATCGATTGTGCAGGTCGATGTGCAATGGCGCGGCCCGGGGAGACCATCCTTGGCTTCGATCCAGCACGTCTACCGCCGCGGCCACATTTTCTGGTGGCGGCGAGTTCTCTGTATCCTCGGAGAATCCGGCTGTGATATTCGTCTCTCCCTAGGGACCGCCGATCGGCGCCGAGCCCGCGAGCTCGGAGCTATGCTTACGGCGGCGAGTGGGAGCGTAACCATGTTGGTGGAAGAGAAAGTAAGAAGGCGGGCCGACGAGCGGCCAAGCGAGGCCGAGCTGCAGGCGATCGCCAAGGCCGAGTTCCAGAACCAACTCGCCCGCTATTGCGACATGCAGCGCGAGCATCCGCGGCACCGGGCGATGCACAGCGCGGCGAACCGCGCTTATGCCGATTACTACCAGCGAATGATCGACACTGGCGGCCGGCCTATATTTGCGACCGGTGAGGAGCAGGAGCTCCTGGCGGCCGGCTATCCGCTCGAGCGACTCGAGCGGCTCAAGATCGTCATCGAGCAGCATCACGGCGGCGGGCAGCCGGCGATCAAGCCCGGCACCTGCGCCTTCCACCTTCGGCGCCTCGGGTTCGAACCGAGCCGCTTCCTGGACGCCATCGTCGAGCGCGCTCTCTACCCTGCCTACCGCGATGCGTGCCTTGAGGCGGAAGCGGCGCTTGCGCCTCCTGCTCCCGCGCGCGAACCGCGGCAGCCGCGGGAGGAAGTGGTCGTAGCCGCGGCCGTCGTGACTCCCCCGCCAGCGGCCGCCGCGGGACCATCGCTCGGAGATCTCGCGGCATTGGCCGCGAAGGACCTGCGCGCCGACGGACGTTGGGACGACAAGCTATGCCGCCAGGTGAAAAGCACGGTCGCCGTGTTTGAGCTGCTTATGGGTGTGAAGCCGTTCGCCTCCCGCACTCAGGAAGACCTTGCGAGCTTCAAACGCAAGCTGCGGCTCGTCCCGAAACGCTATGACATGACGTCGGAGAAGAGCCGTCAGATCGTCCTGGCCGCCGCCGAGGGACGGCCGACCGGCTTGCCAGAGGCCGAGCTCGGGCTCGCGCCGCCGACGATCAACCGCCACATCACCGCCCTCCGCGTCATCCACAGGTGGGCTCGGACGGCAGGCGTCGCTGCTCCGACATGGTCATTCGAGAACCTCCATATCGGCGTTTCGAAGAAGAAGCGCGACCGCAACCAGCGTCCGGCGACGAGCTCGGACGACCTCCAGAAGCTCTTCGCGCTCCCAATCTTCACCGGCTGTCAGCCGCACCGTGGCGGCACCGGCCAAGTGGTGCTGCGCGCCCGCTTCACCCCCGGCCCAGCGATCGTGCACGATGCATTCTACTGGGTGCCGCTCCTGACCTATTACGACGGCGCTCGTCGGGAGGAGAATTGCAAGCTTCGGCCAGACGACTTTTGTGAGCTCGACGGCATTCACTACATCCAAATCGACCACACGGAGACGGGCCGGGTCAAAAACGAGGGCTCCATTCGCGCCGTGCCGCTCCACCGCGAGCTCATCCGGCTCGGTATCCTCAAGTTCGTCGACACATGCCGCAAAGAAGGCCGCGACGTGCTGTTTCCCGAGCTACGGCCGACGAACGAGACGCAGAAGTTCGGCGACGTCTTCTACAAGCGGTGCTGGGTCAATATACGGGCTAAGGGCGGCCTCTCCCCGAAGGCCGACATCCACGGCGCCCGGCACCGTTTTTCAACCGCTTTGAAGCATCAGCGCGTGGAGAGCGAATTCAGAGCCGATTTAATGGGCCATGTGGGCAAAACGATTACCGAAGAACGCTACAGCGACCCGGCCGAACTGAAGCTTCTTCAGGCGATAGTGGATCAGCTGCCGTCCATGACCCACCACCTGATGAGGGGGCCTTCGCATCAGCCGATGAGCCGTCGGTGAAGGTGAGTTGGTAACTCCACTGGGAGGGCTCCCCTTTAGGCAACTTACCGAACGGACGTTCTTGTTCCGGCTGAGGAATGACAGGTGCCTAGGGCTCCTGCCGCCTCAGTCCATACCTGGGCAAGCCTTCGGTATTGCAGCCCTCACTCGGCTGCAGGCGGCAGATGCGAGACCGTTGACCGCAAGAGTGGGAGGAAGGCAGACCAGGGAAGAGCGTCGCCCAATCCAAGCCTCGCATCGCGGGCAGAGATGAGAAAGATATAGCTCCAGTCCCCGGACGCATCATGGAAGGCCCCGACCGCATATTTGTCGCGCGTGTGCCGGTTATCAGTTGATGTCGTTGTACCACTCTTACCGACGTGCAGGTGAGCGTTGGGGGTGGCGCGCGAGAGCCCGCCAAGAGTGCCGCCATCGCGAAGGGGAGCGCTTAGCACTTCACGAACGAAGCGGGCGACCGGGGGGCTGAAATCCTGGCGCAGATCGAATTCGGCATCGTTCTGCCCAAGTGGCAACCAGTTGCGATCGCCTTCAGTCCTGAAGGCGCTAATCATCGACGGCTCGGAGGCCACGGCGGCTCGGCCCGCTGCTCCACGCGCCACGGCCCGCATCATTGCAGCAAGATCGGAGGGGCGGCCGGTGGCGAGACCCGTTGAGATGGCGACACGTGGAGACGCGCCATCAGGCAGGGACAGCCGGTATCGGCGAGCCATGTTGCGGAGCTGCGCTTCCGGGACCGTACGCGCGCGCCAGATCAGCGGGAGGATCAGGCTTTCGCCGAATACAGATCTGGCGGGATGCCATGCGTGGGGTTGGCTACATAAGAGGCCCGCATCACCGCCGGGGTTGTTAATGGGCGCGCCGGAAAGCCGCTTGTTGCAATACAACGTGTCAGGGTTATCCCTTCGCCCGAACAGGACGGCCAGCATAACCTTTCCCACCGATCCGACCTGTCGACCTGTTCGGTCCAGCGCGAACCTGCCGTTCTCATCCCGCTCCGAAAGGGAGCCGTTGAATAGCGGCTCCTGGGAATTGCTGAAGAACTTGACGACGCGACGCTCATGCATCAAGGCTATGATCACATCCGCCCCTCCACGCTGCTCACGCCGGTCGAGCAAGGGCGCTGACAGGCGGCTGCGGAGGACGCGCTCTGCGTCGCGTAGGTGCGACCGAACTTGGTTGCGGAACTGGTGGTTTCGGACGATGTCGACAGTCAGCCGGATCGCCGTCACCTTAGACAAGCCTTCGCGGCCGATGCGGTTGAGCAACTCGCCTCGGGCGGTCGTCATCTCCGGCGATGCGAACACGGTAACGCGCCTTTCGGGGTTCGCGGCAACCTGAAACCTCTGCGAGGGCGTAAGGCGGCTAGCATCGAGCCCGTCCAGACGGGGCCGTGGAGGGGGTAGTGTGCGCAGCCGCTCGATGGCAGCTTGGGCGCGCGGATCGCCTGGGTAGGCACGGCGCAGGCCGACTGTTGCACGCTCCATGAGATCGCGCCACCGCTCATCTCGGGCGGCAATCCCCGCTTGATCATCGTCAGGCGCGATAATGATCGGACGCCAAAACGCGGCCGCGAGAATTGACTGCTGCGCCAGGTCAAGCTCCTGCGGCGGCACGCCCCACAGCACGTGGCTCGTCATTCCAAGACCATGCAGCGGAGTGCCCATGCGACTTCCTGGGGCACCCACCACAAGGGTGACATGCCGCGCCAGATACTGGCGGAACTCGGCTTGGCCAATGCCCCCGAGACGGTGGTAGAGCGCAGCGCCTTCCACGACCTCGGTGAACTTGCGGCGGATCTTCTCCCCGGGAGATCCCTTCGAGGGATTTATTCCTCGCATTGAGCGGACTAGCTGCATCACAAGTGTGCTGCCGCCGCGCCCATCCGTGCCGCCAAAGACCCCCACCGTGGCTCGGCCAAGTGACAGCACATCTATCCCGTAAACGCTGCGCCACCCGCGGATATTTCGGTCCTCGAGGGCAATCACCACGTTTAGCCAGCCTTCGGGTACCCGAGTGTCAAGGGTTACGTACGATGCTGACGCAATACCACCTCTCCCGCTCCCAGACATCGACTGCGACATGACGCCCAACCACCGCGATCGTGAATCCGTTAGCTCAACGGCCTGCGTGGCCCGGTGCTGTTCGATGTAGGACGCCGTTATGCTGTCTGGCGCTAGATACGGGTAGGCGCAGGCAGCCAGTGCCAGCGACAGAATGGCGCCACCGGCGATGTATCCGAGTCTTCGTAACCGACGCGGGCGCGGTTGCCTGCCCTGTCCTTGATCAGGCGCTTTAGGGAGAATTTCTGGATCGAAGATTAAGTCGTTGGCCGACTCGGATCCAAAGACATTCGGCTTCAACCATTGCCGAAACAGGTAATTGGAGTGCGGCCACGGAAGCTGAGGGTGCGGACATGATGCACCACCGGTCAACTGATGGTTCCCACCGAAACGATCCAGTTCCCGCCGCAGCAAGAGGCCATCGATAATGGAGGATATCCCCAGTTCGAACACAGGTTTCCAGCGAACGTTGCTCATTCGGCAGCCTCACGCCACTCGGCGGCCTCGGCCTCCTGCTCTTCGTCGGATAGCCGCGGGCGGGATGATGCAGCATCTCGCATGGACTCAATGAGAAGCCGTTCCCATGTCTTGTGGCGAAGAACAAAGAAATGGCTCTCGACCTCGCCGTCAGCGGGGCGGGGATGGGCACCTTCGAGCAGTAGCTTTGCAGGTCCCAGACCGTGATAGGTGGCATCACCAATTTGGACGAGGCCCATGCATTGCAAGAAGGCTTCATGTCCGTGATCGGCAGGCACCGTCAGGCAATCGGTATGGCCGTACCAACGAGATCTCCTCGAGTGATAGCGGAGGAGCCACGCGAGCCGAGGGTCTTCGGCGGCCTCTTCAGCAGCGGCTGCGGCGTCGCTCCACGCCCCCTCCTTGCCGGTGACACGACGGGCAAGTCTCCCGGATATGCCAAGGAGCTCACGGCGGTCCCGCTTCAGCTTCATCAGACCGAGCAGGAAAACGGCGTCTGGGAAAAAGCCCAGAGTGACCGGCATGCCCCACATTTCCGAGTCAAAGGGCGCTCCGTGCCACCAGTTGCCGATCTGCCGAGCGAACGCCATCGCCGCTGCTCGGTGGCTGGGCTCGTGAGGAATGGCTTCCACTGCAGGAACCCCCGGCGGTGCGACGGCAAGCACGCCCGAAAGTGCCCGGTCCAGCTCCTGGTCCGGGCACCGGACGACAGCTCCCGTGGATGGGTCGGGGGTGGTGCTACGTACACCTGACAGACGAGTGCGGAGTTCAGCGCGCATCGCGTGGATCGCCGGATCAGCGGCGCTTTGGCGGGCGCGCTCGACCAATGTGTCGATCCGCGAAGCAAGCGCAGCGTGCTGCTCCACGGAATAGCCGGCAATTGCAGCATCCAGTTCCGCCCGGACTTGCCGCATAGTCGCGGCGCGCCCGGCGAACGCCGCTGCCAGCTCGGCGAACCGGTCGCGGTCACGCATCCGTAGGCGAAATATCGGACCCTCTCCCTTCGGAGAGGGGCCGCAAGATGAGCCGCTCGTCGCTTCCACGGCGGCGCGCTGATCGCTTTGACGGGAAAGAGCCGACAGTGCCGTTTCAGTGGCGTCTAGATTGTCGGCGACGGCGATGATCTGAGCGCGGGGCACGGCCACTACCTCTTCGAAGCTACGTCGTCCGAGAGCATCCGGCGCGGCGATCGCCACGATGCCACTCACGGCCAAAATGAGGTTCACGCCGATCACGAAGAGATAGAGGAGCGAGCACCCGATCCCGTGCAAGAAGCCGCTGCCCGAAAGCGATCGTCCTAGGATGTATTGGAGAGCGATTAGGAACGAGGCGAATCCGAAGGCGGCCACGAGCGGCCAAGCGAGGACGTCGCGAACGCCAAAGGCCACAACGACGATATTGAGCAGTCCGCCGATGAGCAGTAGCGCATTGGCGCGGCCTATGAGGCGAGCGTGCCAATCGGGTGGTCGAGCATCGGATTTCTGGTCTCTCTTGCTCATGCCCTGTTCTCCTCTTCGGATTCGGCGTTGAGCAAGACATGTGCCAAGCGCAGGACCACTGACGCACTCAAGAGGAGGCAGGCAGAAGCGTCGGTCGAGCGTGTCAGCCAGAAGTGAAGCGCAGCTCACATTGTGGTGAACTGTCTCACTGGCATCAGCGGCGATTTCAGACGGTAATCGGCGCCACGGATGCCTCGGCAGAGCTGTTCATTGGCATCCGCAGGGTCTCGAATGGCTGGGGGTTCTCCCCTGCCGAGTCCCGCTTCGAAAGGTGCTCGATCAGGTCCGAAAAATCCCGAGGGGTCATCCGGTCAGCGAAGGATGCCAGTACGCCCAGCAGTTGGCGATGGATGTCGGACGGGTCCGCGGTGCTCGGAGCTTGGTCGTTCCTGTTTGCAAGCGCAATGGCAGCGCCGATCCTGCCGACCGCCGCCTGGCGCACGGCTTGCTGTAACTGCCTGAGCGGCTCGGCATACAGGCCGGAGAAAATGACCGGTGCGAGGTTCAGGGCACGGTGGCGGTTTCGCCTGCCGATCATGGCATCCACGAGGTAGTGGAAAGGTCGGGTCATGCTCTCGTCCGGCGATTGGTTGTTCGAGAAGGCTCCGGCGATCTCAAAGCGCGGCTTCGACCCCGTATATATCTGGCAGAGGCCTTGCACGATCGCCTGGGGCAGATTGCCCGAGAAATAATGCAGGACCCGTCCCCGACGTATTCCCCACTTCCTGGCTTCAGCTGCTCTTGCAAGGGAACCAGGGTCGTCCCCCCCAGGTTCGACTAAGCTTGCGAGATAGAGCCGCGCCGTGAAATCCATCGTACCGATCTCGCGCGGAATGAGGTGAAAGAACGCCGCGTCGATCATCGATGAGATCATGCCGCGGTAGAGAGTATCGGTATCGCGGCCGCCGCTGTCGTCCCCCAGCTCCCAGGGACTGCCGCTATCGTCGTACGATCCACGTAGGCGCAACATCCGCATTTCCGTCCCGGAGATTCGTGCCGCGTTCCGGATCGCAGCTTCAACGATTTTGCCGCGCTGGCGGAGATTATTCTTCCAGGCTTCCAAGTCCGCATTTCTACTCGGAAAATCGCGAATAAACTGCGAGAAATAGCTGCTCCCGTGAAACCGTTCGGCCGCCTCAGGTGAAGAATGGATCAGGACCCAGCCGAAAATCTCGACAGCCTCACCGGCGAACATGTCGCCTACCTCGTCCGTGAACAGCTCCACGACTTTGTCCGGTGAAGTACACTCCGCGACCTTGGACTCAGGACTGCGAGGAAGAGCTTCGCAGGCGGCCCGCGCACGTAGAATAGCAACCGCCTGCTCCACTGATGCGCGCCACTGACGGTGCACCTCAACGCACCCGCTTTGACGCGCTCGCGGGTCGAAACGAGGCTTTTCGAAGGTCGTTATAATGGTGGGATGGGCCCTCACCGCCTCAGTCACGGCGCGCTGCCCCGTCGAGGAGAACAGGATGATGGGAAGCGCTGGGTCTGCAGACGTCACGAGTCGCGCAAGCGCGGTTAGGCTAAGCGCTTCGGAGGCATCGTTCATCGGCTCGGGCTTTGAAGTCAGGGCAGGAGCGATGCGAGCTTCCTGAAGCCGCTGGGCGACTTCCCCGATTCTCCCGGTGAGGCGCTCTTCATCCGCCCCCGACGCACAGAGCCGCAGGTCAAGCAGAAGGATTTCGAGGGGAGAAGATTTTATCGGGCTCGGGTGAGCACATGGCTCAGCGGTAAGCCTCAGCCGGAATCGCCAGTCCGCAGGTTCGCCGGCTGCGAGCACCTGCCCTTCGAGCGCCTCGAGGGATCGCAGTAGCGGCTCCGGGGTAGAGGACGCATAAAGGGACACTCTGCTGTCGCCTGCGAGGCGCTCGAAGCGGTCGGGAGGCGCAGCCGCTATCTCGCCCGGAAGATCCAGCAAGCGAGCCACCGTCTGCCCCCAGCCTGCGTTCGTCCTGTCGTCCACCAGTACGAATCTAACTTCACGCCCCAGCTCGTCTGCAAGCGAGCGCGCGATTCCTGCTGCAGGGGCAGCGGTCAGGTCGACAGCGTCGGTTCTGTTGAGGCGAAGCCCAAGCCGGGCAAGAGCTTGCGCAAAGGCTCTCCGAGCTGCCCCCAAGTTTGCCGATGTGAGGTCGCTAAGCAGCAGGAGTGGGCCGATTACATTGTTCACGTCATGGTAGTTTTCGCCTGTCGCTACCTTCTCTCGCCAATCAGACGAGAGCACGTCGAGAGTCGCCGCAGCACCGGGGAAGCTGTCGAGCGGCTGGGGAGCCTCTGCGCTCTTGATCAGATCAACGAAGCGCTCCGGCAGCTGTGAATGCGGCACGGTCGACTGACGCTCCCGCGGAAGCAGTCGCGTAATGCTAACCCAGGGGAGGGTGGCAAGCAGTCCGTCGGCCATCCTGCATGCAGGTGCCTCCGGCAATTTCCAGGAGTAGGCATCAACGATCGCTATCCGAATTCTCGTCGAGGGTGAGTGGCGCAGGAGATGGGCCGAAAGCGACAGCACCCAGTCATAGGGTGTAAGGTGTTCCGCAATTACTGTCTGGTCACGCTGGGCGTCCTCGGGAAGCGAGTCCCAGAGGACAGCGAGGTTCCCCTCGGGAGCGAAATCCTCTGCCCAAACACGCTCAAAGTCGCGGCCGTAGTCCAGAACGACCCAGTCGCTCGGGAGCGTTGCTGACGAGATCGCTTCGCGTAACGCCTCGAACGCCCCCACCGTCATGTCACGTCTCCTGTGTCGACAGCGATACGTCCGGGCTCCGGTCCCTCAATCCACTGATGCCGCCGAGCTTGCTGATGACCTGACGCACGTTATTATCAGTGGTCTTCGCTACTTCCGCGATATCCCGGGACAGCGGTTTCCTGCCGAGGATGACACCGAGACGTCTAAAGAGGTGCACGAGCACGGCCCGCTGGAACGTCGCGTGCAGGCGCCTGACATCAATCCAGCTGGCGTGCCCGATCAGGATCATCTCTGCAAGCTTCTCAGCGCCGTCTACGGCGGGAGCCTCGCTACTCGGCTCTGCCGCGCGCGCTTCCTCCGGAAGCTGGATCGTGCCCGGCGTCAGCACGTTTGACCTGCCGAGAACCATCGCAGTGCGAAGCACTTTGAGAAGCTCCCGGATGTTACCCGGCCACGAGTAGCGGCGCAGCTTGTCCAGAACGTCCTCGCGTACTCGCGTCGAATAATGCGTCCCAAGTTCCCGGTTGAGGCGCGCCACAAGCGTCGCGACCAGCGTCGGCAGATCCGCAGGACGCTCGCGCAGGGGCGGAAGGCGCACATCGAACTCGCTGAGTCTCTGGTAGAGATCAGGGCGGAAGCGGCCTTCGGCCAGAAATTTCTCGGGTTCTATGTTGGTGGCCGCGACGATACGGACGTCTACTGCGATGTCCTCTTTCCCGCCTACTCGGCGAATCACTTTCGTCTCTACCGCACGCAGGAGCTTGTCCTGCAGTTCGCCAGACATCGCGTGGATCTCATCAAGAAACAGCGTGCCCGCGTTCGCCTCCTCGAACAGCCCAAGGTGCTGTTCACGCGCATCGGTGAATGCGCCCTTGGCGTGGCCGAAGAGGCGGCTCTCCAGGACTTCCCGCAGGGCTCCGCAGTCGATTGCAACGAACGGGCCGCGCCGTCCGCTCAAGCGGTGCACAGCGAGCGCGGCAAGCTCCTTCCCGGTACCCATTTCGCCGTAAATCAGGATGGAGCCGGAATGGCGCGCGAATCGCTGGATACGGGCGGCCGCGGCCTGCATGGCCGGGCTGTGGCCGACCACAAACCCGAGGTCCGCCGCCTCGAGCGCTGCGGATGTTGCGGCTTCCGTGAGGAGAGCGGCAAGCTCCGCATCGGGATCGCAGTCAGGGTCCGCGAAACGCCGTTTGCAGAAAAGCCGATAGGCCTCGGGGTATGATGTTTCTTCGGTCCCAGCCTCGCTCAAGGTCGATGTAAAAATCACCACCGGTAGCTTCGGAAACCTTCGTGCGATGTCACGCAAGATCCGGGGACCGAGGTTTGCTTCGCCGTTCAGTGCGTCCTTGAAGATGCTGTCGAGAAGGACGACGTCGGGCCGATCGGCGGCTATGTGCGAGATTGCGCGTGCTGGGTCTGAGAGGACTTCTACATGCACATCATGTGGCGTCAGCAGCGCGCGGAATCGTTCCGTCCAGAGGTCCGGCTCGTCATCGATCAATAGAACCCGCGTCACGACGCGTAGCCTGCCGCAGTCGGTTCCGAGGAGGTCAACTGTGGATCGATCGTCTCTTCCGACTGAAGCTGGAGATCCAGTTGCTCCAGCTGATACACCAGCTCCGTCGCAGCCTCGATAGCTTGCTGGAGCGTCTCCTCCCGAAATGCTTCGGCGCCGACTGCCTTCAGTTTGGTCCAGAGGCGCTCTGCGTTGCGGAAAGCCGGTTCGCAGGTCGCAATGGTTGAGATGGCCGGGGGACGGCGCAAAAGCCTCTCCGGAAGAAATCCGATGCTCTGATAGCCCGATTGCTGCTTCGCCTCGTCCGCGCGGAGGGACATCCTGCGGAGGCTGCCCTGAACAAGGCAAAGGGCTGCCGTCAGGTCGTGACGAAGGATGGCGGCAGCTTTGCCGGCTTCAAGTCGCTGTATTTCGCCTGTGCTCTCCTCTGGATGCACCTTCGCCTCCAGGAGGGTGTGCACAGCTGCCTTGATCGCATCGACGGGATCGGCGACCGAAGCCAGGCTGATGTAAGTAACTCGCTTCCGCCGCATGAGCGACGCGTAACCTGCTATAGCTTCAGACGGCTCAAAGCCGACAATCACAGTTCGCATCAGTGAAGACCAGGCCTGGCCTTCGAGCCATTGAAGCCCAGCCGCCCGGCTCAGGCGATCGGCGGAGTAATCCCAGAATGCGAAGACGAGGCGCACGGCGCCGGGCCCACACGGCTCGTAAGGTGAGCAGAGATGCGGGACCCGAACGGTGAGCTCGGCGTGAAGATCGCGCACGTTCACAAGTTCTGAAAAACCTCCTCCGTCATGATTTGGCAGAGACTGGACAGATCCTGGCGATCAGCAGCTTCGAACCTCCCTTCCACGACTTCCAAGAGGTCAGGCCTACCCGTTATTCTTTCAAGGCGCTGCCACTGCCGTCTCTCGATAACAACGTCCGCGCCGGAGATGGAACGAGCGAGCTGTTCTACTAGAATTTCGAGAGCGGGTATCTCCGGCTCGAGAAACCATTGCCGCAGACGCTGGAGGGCGGCGGAGGCCGCGGCCGTCCCCAAGGCGTCAAGCGCACCGCAGAAGAGGGTATAAGGTTCACGTCCCATCTTGCGATAATATTCGAATTGCGCTTGCGGCTCCGCGGGGAACAGCCCCTTCTGCTCTAGATGGAGCAGCCTTGAGGTGCCGTTATGGAGCAGGACATACCAAGTGTCTGCTGGATCAGAGAGCGTGTGGAGAGCAGCTTCGAGAACCGGGATCGCGCGTTCGGTTGACCCCGGTGCGTCATACCAGTGCCGGCCGCCCGCGGGCGAGGGTTCCCAGACGACCCCGATAATCGCCGTTTCCGGGGTGAGGGCGACGCTGCCATCTTTGTCAAAGAATACGACTGGATTGATCTCACCCCAATTACAGGGCGTAAGGCGTTTCTGCAGCACGCCGCACGGCGAAGGTTCGGGTGCAACGTGCGCGTTCGCGGGCAGGTTTTCTCTGAAAAGTACGAACTTTTCCACTTCCTGTCTCCGTCTACTGGAGCGATGGGTGGCGGCTTGCGAGCAGTAACTGATAGAGGTGATACTTGCTCGGCGCTTGGACCGTCCATCGTTCAACCTGGGACGCGGGTACAAAGCGGACATCCGCCGAGGCGACATCGTTGGGACCACGCCCCGAGCAGATGACGATCTCCGGGGCCCGGTCCTTCTGTGCTGCCGCCCACTCCCGAAGTTTCGCAAGTGCGTTGCGCCAGCCAAGAGGCTTCATTCGCCACCCCTTGGGGTCGGAGGATTTCGGTACAACGGCACGCTCGAGAATACCAAGGTGGACCACGACGAAATCAACGCAACTTTTCCCGCGCGAGGACTTCTCGCCGTTCTTCACGCACGAGTCCAGATAAGCTGTCAGCATTTTCCACTCTATAGCCTTGTCCAGTGGATATTCCGCGGAAGGTGGCACGAGAATCCGTCGCAGGCGAAGGGCCTCCTCCATCGAAAGCGTGCGGAATGCGATAGGGGGATGATTTGCGGCGGCGTTCTGTACGCGTTCGTCCAGCACGACGATCCGGGCAATTCCCGCCGCCGTGAGCTCGGCCACGAGCGCGCGGTCGTCATTGGGTCGTGAATTGCACAGTACGGAATACTGGTCGTCCGTGCCGTCGTACCGTTCCCAGAATAGGGGCGGCGACGAAGGTCGACGACCGTGGCGCACATAGGCAACCGCTTGCGGCTCCACTGCCGTCTCGCACCAAAGGTTAGCGTTGAGTGAGCAGTCGGCATCTGCGAAGAATTTCCGACGGCGGCAGTTGTGCTTCGCCGCGACGATGGCTTCCCATTTCTTCGCTGCCAGGGTCCTGATCTTACTTGCAGCCAAAGCCGCCGGCATGCTGCTGGCGCTGAAGTGCCGAAACCTTGGGCTGAGAGGAACCCTCGCGACCGGCCCACTCGGCGACGTGTTCCCCTCAGAGGTTACGACATAAGTGTATGCGCCTGCTTCTGCTCTGCGGGCGGCACGGGTCGGGAGTACTGCCACCCCGCTCGCCAGAAGCTCGGACCGTCGTTCCGCTGAGACGTCATCCCACAGTCCGTCGTCCGCGATCGCAACCAGCTTCGGAAGGAGGGTATAGAACTCGTAACAAAGGGAGGGACTGAGCCGCGGGTCGGTAACTTCTCTTCCGGCCTGATCGACCGCGAGCACGCGCAGCAGTGGCTTGTTCGGGGGCGTGATCTCCACGTCCTCAAGGGGGATTTGCCTGAGATAGGCTGCGGCGATCATGATCTCTCGCACGCCCCAGTTTCCACGGCGCAGCCGCCCCTCGTCATCAATGACAGTCCCGTTCTGGATGACCTCGTTGAGACGATCAACCAGTGGCACTTTTCCGGCCTCCCGACTAAGCGCGTTGCCGGCATTGTCCCAGGCACGTATCCGCGCGAGTTCCCCGGACTTTTGCCAGGAGAGCATGATCTGGACATCGTCATTGCGCCGGTCATGCGGCCTGTGCTTTGCGCAATTCCGGATCATGTTCTCGAGGATGGTGAAAAGCGCCTGTGCGCCGTTCCGGCCACCCGGAACGTCGATTAAGACGTCGTTCGCCGGAGCCGCCATCGGCGCCCCATCAGTGGCTGGGTCACGCCCACTCGAACCCTCAAACATCGAGACGAGGCCGCAGATTTGGTTCGGCTTCCCGCGAACGGGATTGTCGCGCTGGAGCCCGGCTATGAACTGCATGAGAAGTATCTGCCGCTGCATGTCCGTCTGCACCGAGCGGAGCGAAAGCGGTAGCCGGATGTAGGAGGAGCTGGTCGACACCTCGGCTAGGAAATCCATCCTCTCCTGAAGGTACCGTAACAGAAGATGTCGCTGGTAAATATTCCACTCAGCGGGGCTAAGATCGTCTATATCGTCTCCCGAATTTACAGGTGCCTGGTCCTTGGCTTTGCGCATGTCTGATTGAGACTGCGAGGCAACGTTTGAGATTACGTGCGAACCAATGTTGTGCGATAGATTTCTGCTCATGATCGCGATGGAGGCAGTGCGGCGCGCCTCATTCCTGAGGCTTGAGGCGAGAGCATCCGCAGCCACTGCTTCCACGCTGGCGGTTCCCTCAAGAAGACTTACCTTGACGAGGTCGCGTAGCACCCTTGCCGTATCCGGCTGATAGCTGTCTTCCATCACCGCAAAAATCCAGACGCTCCCCCGATAGGAGCTCGGAATATCAAGAGTGTCGAGCCGATCGTCGTTTCCGGATCGTGCAACCCTCAGCGGAGCCGATAGCATCGCCGTCCGGGTGGACGCGCCGATGCGTAGACCGCGGCGGAGGCCGATATGGAATAGATCGAGAAGCTTTACATAGTCGTGCCGCAGGACAGCCAGTGGATCCGAACTTCCAGGCACGGCGCGGGCTCGGCGCCGCTGGATGGCGATATTTTCCTTCGTGATTGCCGCACCGAGCTCCTCAATAGCTAAGCTTCTGCGCCAGCAGTCCAGCGTCGCGTGATCTTCCCGATCCGGCTTCCCCGCCAGCTCCCGCCGGGCAGCGACGTGCCTCAGGTTGCGCAAGAGCCACTCTTCTGTGGCGTCTCCCGCGCGCGTTTGGATGGTGCCGTCTGGCCGGCTGTGACTTGCCCTCGCGGTTTCTGTCCACCCTCTTGGAAGGTCCGACTGCGGGACACCGAATCCCGTCTGGTAGTCGTGCAGGTAAAGCCCGAGATTCCGACGCTGAAGGCTCTTCGCAACGGCGTCGTACACGCCAAATAGCTCAAGTGGCTCCGGGTGGCTCGCGGCGGCAACACCTCTGATGAAAAGCATTTCCTGACGGAGCTTTCGGCGCGCCGGGCTCGCGTCGAAGTACGGCACGAATTCGACCAATAGGCTGCTGATGCCGCCGGCGGAAAGAGCATCGGTTCCCGCAATCCATTCGCGGACGAAGTCTAAGGGGGACTGATCGGCGCCGATCAGGGTTGGAGCCCAGGCTCGTGCGAATTCTGGCCCCCACAGCAACTCCGGAACGGAGATCGATTTGCGCGGCAACGCAAACACCCATGACTCCATGCGACCCCAGCCGGAATCCCCTGTTACGCGCTTCTCCACCATGTATCCTGCGCGGCTGAAGCCACTGGCGAGCTGTTCGCTCGAACATGCGAGCTGCTCTGTCACGACCAGCGGGTGCGCAGCGGGGCCATGCCCCCGATCCTCTACGAGACCCCGCCGGACGTGACCGGGTCCGGCGGCCTCAGTGAAAAGGAGCACCGTCGACGAGGTGCCATCCTCCTCAAGCTTGTACGCTCTCGGCTCGTAATGCCGCTGCCCTTGGTTCACCGCTTCGAGCGCACGGTCCCAGCCCTCGTGTACGTCGAGCACCCAGAGTGCCGGTCGCTCAAGGGGATTGGCGCGGTAGCGCGTAAGCAGCGCCTCCAAGTAAGGAAGATGAAAGATCGTATGGCCGCTGCAGATGATTGCCGTGTGCCTTGGGGAAATTGCATTTCCAGCACCCTCTTCTGACAGCCGCGATAGTATCCCGCTGAGGTCAATCGCGGTATCCGCAAGGACGAACTCGATAGCTGAACCTGCGGGGGTGCCGGCAGCGCGGACTCGCGCCAGCTCCAGCATGTGCTCACTTACGTCGATCCCAATGAGGCGCAGCGGACGCGTGACCGAATTCGCGATGAGCGTGAGAACTTCACCAGAACCACAACCGAGATCCACGACCGTGCGTAGCCCATACGGATCTACGTTCTGCGCGATCAGTCCAAGGACTCGCTGCGCGGCCTTTTCCTGGGAGGCCGCGTAGCCGGGAAGTGACTGGGCGAAGTCAAGCGCGACTTGCCCGTAGCTCTCGCCCATAATCGCTTTCCCCCAGTTCGTGGACGGCGAATTCGCTTTCCCGCACAAGTTCGCCCACTGAAAATACTCTCGTAGCGGGAAGCGCCACGTTGATCACTCGCCTTACACTTGGACCAAATAGGCGGTCACCGAGCTCCGACCCGAGTTCTACAAACTCCTGACATACTGCGGGATAGAAATTCACAAATACGTCGCAGGCGCTAAGAGCATGCGCCTCTTCAATGACCTTTGCTACTTCCTTGGAACAGTCTGCATCTTTGCCGGGACAATACACTTCGATCGAGCGACCGGCGACATCCTCAAGACGGCAGGCTGGCCGATGCTCTTCTGTTTCCACGGTCGTGTCGGCGGGCAGGCTGCCATCGCGCAGCATGTCGGCAAGTCTCCGATTGTAACGGTTCCTCAGCGATCGTTCGCTGAAGAACGGAGTTCCGGCGTCGCGCCCCGTGATCCCGGCCGGTCGCAACATCCTCGCCTCGGGCAACATAGAGCTGGCGGCCGCTGTGAAGCTTTCCGGAAGGGATTTCATGCGAGCGTAGAAGCGGTCACGCATCGCGGGATCCGGCACGTACTGCCAGTCGTTCACGATCACAAGGAGATGAAGCCGTATATCCTGAAGGGCCTGCAGGGAGCGACAGGCGAGCATCCAGCTCAGTAGGGGAAAGTAACCTACCTCCCTCTCCAAGTCGCCAACTCCGGACGTTCCGTCCACAATGGTCGGCACCGCCTCGCCGGTGCGTTCGTCCACGTGGAGAAGGAAGTGTCCCGCATGGATTGCGACCGAGCGTGCGCCCGCAAGCCTCGAGGTTAATGCATCGGTGAACTCAAGTTCGTCACGCGGAAAAAGCCGCTCAGTGATCACGGTGATCCTCCCCATGTACGCGACGGACGAAAGGGATGACCGCTGCAAAGACGACAATCCCGCACACGATCGAGATGACGGGGAATATCCAGCCGACGATGACGGTCATTGCGGCTCTCCCTGGGTCATGGATCTAGGGCGCCCCACTTGGTGCCCGATCAGGTAGGCGACGGCACTGCAGGCTAGTCCGACGAGGATCGCCGGAACGCCATGAGGTTCTCGAAGGCCCATCTGCCAGATTACGGAAGAGGCACCACCCGCGACTATCGAAAGCCAGCCTGCAAGAGGTCTGGGCACACGCAGGTACAACCCGAGGAGCAGCGGAATCAGGATGGTGGGGGCCCAGATCGAGTACAGAATCAAGAGCCCGTCGATGATCGAGGGGGCGAACTGCGCAGCGTATATGGCGAGTGCTGCGAAGAGGATCGTGGCTGCACGTGCCGCTAGGAGCGAGCCACTGTCCCGCGCGGGGCGGACCGCGCCGACGACGTCGCGGACAAACGAGACTGCCGCCGAGTTCAGGACCGCTTCCTGGCTTCCCATCACGATGGCCATGAGCGCAGCGAGGAGCAGTCCGAAGGCACCGGCCGGTAGGATCGTGCGCGCGAGCGCAACGAACGCATCATCGCCCGGTGTGGTCGCAGGGAGAAAATCATGGGCGACGACACCGAGCAGCGCAACCATTGCAAGCCAGACGACACAGAACAGCCCCGCCGCTACGAATCCGGCACGCGACGAGCCTGGGCTTTCCGAGGCTAGGGCGCGGTTTGTGTAAGGAGGGATAAGGGCCTCTCCAAGCATGAAGGAGACAGCGGCGCCAACCATAGCGAGCGGCGCCATGTTCGCAGCTGCAGTTGCGGTGAGGCCGGCTGCGCGGGAACTGACGTCTTCCAGAGTGGCGGGACTGAAAGAGAGCGCCAGCATGAGAAGAGCAGCTACAATAATCGCCTTAAAGGAGAACTGCACCGCCTCGGTGGCTATAGTCGCACGTATCCCTCCGCTGAAGGTGATGGCTGCTGTCACGCCTGTAATGATGGTACACGATACCAGAAGCGACAAACCCGTCATCGCGCTGAGGATGCCGCCGCCAACCCTTGCCATGACCGCTGTGAAGCCAATGCAGAGGCCTACCGACACGACGCCCGTAAGGAAGTGTGTGAAGGCTCCGTATCGCTTCCGCATGATCTCGCCAATCGACATACAATCCCGTTCGCGGGCCAGACGCGGCGCTACAAAGATGCCGACCAGGACGATCTGCACGGCATATGCGAGGGCAAGGAAGTAAAAGAGATAACCAGAGGACCACCCCTTCGATGTGAAGCCGACCGAGAAGCCAGGGCCGATGATCGTTGCAGCCATGCTCGCGAAGATCATCGTCGCCGGTACGGCATTCTTCCCGACTGCGAAGTCGCGGAAGGTGCGAGTACGGCGTGTGAGGTAACCGAGGTATAGCAGCGCCACAAAATAAGCGGCCAAGCCGACATAATCGGCGGGCGAGAGAGTCATTATCGTGTCCTCTCCAGACGGCCGCGGGGGTCGGCCAGCGGCAGGGAAGCAGCAACGACAGCGCGGACCTGATCGACGGCGTAATCAACCTCTGGCGGTGTAGTGAAGCGGCTAAGGCTGAACCGGACGGACGAATTGGCCCGGTGCTCAAGGCCCATTGCGCAGAGTACATGAGATGGCTGCCCGCCGGTTGAACATGCAGCCGCCGCCGAGACATAGACGCCCCTTCGGCTCAGAGCAGCCACAAGGTCACCCGCGTTCCGACCCGGAAAGCAGATATTGGTTACGTTTGGTGCGCGATCGGCCAGAGCGCCGTTCACAGTCGCTCCCGGAATGGACTTCAGCAGCGCCTGCTCGAGACGGTCACGCTGGCGCCGCACGAAGTCTGCCATTCCCCCAGAGTGGACTGCCATCGCAACGGCAACGCCCGCACCGATGATCCCAGTGACATTCTCGGTGCCACCGCGCAGTCCCTCCTGCTGGTGGCCGCCGATCAGCGCCGCGCGAGGAGCTCCCCGGCGGGCATAGAGGAGGCCCACACCCTTTGGCCCGTGAAACTTGTGAGGAGAGAAACTCGCATAGTCGCAATCTAAACTCCTTAGGTCGATCTCCACGCGCCCGACAGCCTGTGCGGCGTCGACGTGGAGAAGAGCACCGGCCCGACGGCAGGCCTTCGCAATTGCAGCAACATCCTCCAGCACCCCGGTCTCGTTGTTCACCAGCGTGATCGAGACGAAGGATGGTGCTGCGGCGAGTGCATCCAGCAGCTCACTCCTGCAGACCCGTCCTTCTGGGCCGACACTCACCACCACGCGCGTCGAGCTGGCGCGAAGGGCAGAGTCGAAAACTGCGTTGTGGTCGGCAGCGCCGTGGATGATCTGCCGTTCGGCCGCGACAGCAGAGCGGAAGGCCTGGGCGATGGACTCGGTGGCGCATGAGGTGAAGATGATCTCGGAGGGGTGCCGCGCGCGCAACGCGCGTGCAATATCAACTCGTGCCGCCTCAACCATCCGCCGTGCTGCGGCACCAGGCTGATGCCGGCTTGACGGATTCCCGTAGAACGCATCGAGCCCCGACACGATAGCATTCCGGACCTCTGACAAGAGTGCCGTAGTGGCATTATTGTCGAGGTAAGCCTCGTGCGGAGGGCCGCCCTTGGGCAGCAGGCCTGATCCATTGAACGCATTGAGGTCGTCCGAGCTCATGCCCTAGGCGCTGCAACGATCATGCCAGCGCTCTTAAATATTTCGATGTCTCTCGACCGTACCCTGCCTCTTAGCCCCCCCGGGTCTGGCCCGTGTGATGATGCTCTCACAATGTGAGAGAATATCCACACATTTTCACGCCCCATTCTGCTGGTCCCCCGTGCCGGGAGCGAAACCGTTGGGCGCCGCTTCGGTTGCTGAGCCGCCTGCAACCCGGATTTCACGAAGGATCTGGCGGCTCCACCCCGTTGAAGATCGCAACGCGGCAAAAAATGGCACCAATCTCGCGCGCCGTCACTGGACTAGCAGCGGGAGGAGGACGCAATGGTAGGCGCCCACTGGCAACTCACGGGGCATCAGTGCCGCCTTTGGCGCCTACCGACCGAAGATTCGATGGCCTCCTCGATCATCGGGCGGAAGCGCGATCTATGGCACCCACATGCCTTTAGTGTAGTGCTGTTGCGCGCAAATCGCCAGCGGGACCGCGCGGCAGAGCAGCTCGTGCTGCCCACAACGGAGGAAGAAGTTTCTGGCTAATTCCGGGCTAGACTGTCGAAGGGGCTGTGCTCGCCACGCTGTACGGCGTCGAGCTTTTGTGCCTGACCCGCAGGAATTCGGCCTTTCTCCCACAGTCCTTCGCGAGGTCGAGAGGTGACTGACCGACGCCATTGAGTGGCTCATCAGCATCCGCGGGCCAGATGAGCTTCGGTCGAGGGATATGCTGAAGGACCCGCTATCGGAAAGTATTGTCGATCCCACTCCAACGGTCTGACCGATGGCGGCGCTGCGTGGTAGACGCGGCGGAGCGAATGATCCCTCTCTTTGAGAGGCACGAGACTGGCTCGGCGTTTCCGAGGTCCAGCAGTCGGGATCGAAGCCCAAGCGGCTGGGCTCTCCGACGCGTGGCCTCATGCGGCGGCTGGTCGGAAGGCCTCAAGAAGTTGGACCCGCTACACGGCCGGCCCAGCCAGGAAAGCGCGCGCTAGTCTCCGAGACTTGAAAGACGACAAGATTGATTTCTCTTCTGCCGCCTTTGTCCTTTGGATCTGGCAGATGCCGATAGCTCGAGCGCCTCGGTCGCTCGACGCGTGCCCAATGGGGGCCATCGGGCTTCTAGGTTACGATGATCTACCGTTGGCACCACCCATGTGGCAATCGCTCGTAGTGTCGGGATGAAAGTCCGCCTGACGGCCTCGCCAAACTACCAAACGTCGGATAGTTGATATACTGGATGTGATTTCAGTGTGGGATTAGAATGGCGATCGACACTACCACATTAGTGCAGGAGCTAGTGAACAATCTCGAACGCGCTTGCCCTCGAATTGGCGTTGGCAATTTGGCCGCAACTGTATCAATCGTTGAGACCGAAACGCGTCGGCAGATTGCAAAGGCGGCTCAGCAGATTTGTTTTCCATCGCATCGAGGGCCGATCGAAAGGGTCGTGGACTTTGAGGGCATGGCTTACGAAATCCGGGTAGCGGAACCCCCCGAAAATCCCTCACGCCTCGGAGTTGCAATCGTCCCAAGGGTTTTCGGCAGTTCGCCCGCAAGGCTTTTCCACAAGGAAATAAAAACTCGATCGTCCCTTCGGACACAAGCATTGACGGTCCACCTGCCCTCTCAGCTGCTCGAGCATCAAGAGGAGATTGCGTCGATAACCTCTGACATGATCGGAGTTGCATCCACTTGGTTCGAGTGCCGATTGCGCTCCTCGTTGAAGGTAGCGGAGGCTGACGTTATCGCGTCGCTTTACACCTACTTTCGGTCCCAGTTGCCCGCTGGCCTTCAATCGATGCCCATCTGGTTTTCAGCCGCGAGTAGAAAGCGCGGTTACTATGTGCTGGACCCCAATCTTGCAGAGGCGGCGCTCCACGACCTGGTCGGCGCCGCTCCAAGCCTAAGTTCTGGACCAGCCGCTTGCCTGGCGGATTTCTTGAGCGCCGCAGTTCCCATTGATGAGGCGTTTGGCCTTGAGGTGGCTAGGGCGGGGATGTGCCTGGATATCGATTTCAGAGATGCCAAGTACAAGAAAAATCTGACGGCCCTGCAGTTATCGGAGATGGCCGTATTTGGCGGGAACGCCGCCTCGGCGTTTCCAATATACTCACGTGGGGATACATATTTAATTGCAGCATTCCCGACCCAGCTAAGAGATATCTTGTTACCCATTCTGGAACTGTCAAAAGATGAACTAGCCCAACGTTTCATTACAGCTAGATCTAGAATAGACCGCGTGTTCAAGAAACTGGTGAATCATGGTAGCCGTCTATCGCCAGCAGACTTGGGTGAATTTACAGGGACATTGCTGGGCTCGTTAGTGAGCACGCTGGCCAAGCCCAGCTAAAGAGTGTCTTTCGTAAACACGGCTACAGTGAGTAGCCGCATTGCCCCAATAAATCCGTATTTCTAGATATGAAATCAGATGCTGGGCACCCGGATGCCGCCGATGGAATCACGCGTCGGTGGTCGGGGAGATCAGCGGTCAAGTAGAGCTATGCGCTTCCACAGCGTGGAAAGTCGCTCGTTGTCGCGTGGGAGTAACATCAGGTTGGTCTCCAAGATCTTGACAACCGCGATACGCTGGCTCGGCGCTTCGTGCGGCTCGGCTATGCCGGCGACCGGGAGCCAACTACCTGCCTGCAGCGGTGGGCCCTCCCGTTCGAGCGCCCAGCGCCACGTCACGCGCCGTTCGCAAACCAGAAGCTCGAGCAGAGGATCCCAGCACCAGTAAAGCCGGTAGTCCGATCCGCCTACGGTCGGAGCGAGCAGCGCCATCGCGTAGCGCGGTCGCAAGGCTTCCGCCTTCGAGCGCTCGAGATCCGACCAATAGAGGCGCTCTCCAACCAGAGTCTTGACCTCGACGTGCCATTCGCGGCCCTCGCGGCGAAGCAGGAGGTCGGTTTCGCGGCCGAGCTCGTCGCGCTCGTTGCAGGTTACAATCCAACCGCCTGGCTGGGTCATTTCGAGAAGACTATTCAGCCATTCCTCGCCGGACTTTCCGATATCGTAGGCGCGGCGGGAAACTCCTCCCCAACCGCTGCTCCCTCCGCCGCCTCTACCGCCCCCACCGCTGCCGGAAGATCCGCTGTAGAGCGGTCGCTGCGAAAGCTGTCCCGAACCCGAGGCTGCGCCTCCCATTCCCGACGCGCCCGGCTCCTGGGGTCCGCCCGACGTCTCTTCGGGGTCGGTTTCGTCCACCGCCACATCATCGGCCGGCTCGCCGGGATTGGTATCCTGCACTTCGGAAGGACTCCCGTCTTCCGCAGGCGCGACCGGGTCATCGTCCTGCGGAATCTCGCGCAGCCGATATTCGGGGATATTGTCGGCCATTAGGATGTGGACCACCTCGGCCCTCGTAGTCGCGCGTAGCAGGGCCGCGAAACGGTAGCGAAGGTCGGTCTCCCGGCCGAGCCCTCCCGCGATGGCGACGGCAAGCCCGTCCCACTGGTCGCCGTCGAGATTTATGAGCCACTCGCCTTCGTGCAGGATTGCAGCGACGGCCTGCTGGCGGACCACCGTCTCATCTAACTCGATGTCGATGATGAGGCCTCTTACCGCCTTGAACCGGATTGCGGACGGCTGTTTCGCCCGTTTGGCCTCGCAAATCGCGGCGATCGCCTTGGCGCGCTTCGCGAGCCGTGCATGGAGCTGATGGCGGGCACGTTCGACCTCGGTCGTGTAATGCGGGCGGAGTGTGACCTTTTCGGACGCCTTCCCGATCCCGAGGCGCTCGGGCGAGCGCCGGCCCAAAGCAAGGAGCGTGGGAAGAAAGTTTAGCCCGGCGGCACTCAGAGCTTCGAGGATGTCCGAGGTCGCGATGACCGGCGTGTCCACCCAGACGACATCCTTGGCGGCAAAGGGTCGGAGCGCGCCTTCCGGACCGCTAACCGCCACCACCTCCTTCGGCCGGCGCGTCTGATAGGCTACGAACTCGGCGGCGAGGAACCTCTCGTAAAAGTCTCGGACGATGCGCTTGGTCAGCCGGTGCTGGGGATCCTTGGCCGCACGGGCAAGCTGGTCGCTCCAATCGAGCCATGGATCCCACTTTGACGGTAGCTGTGTCCTGACCTTCAATTCTTTGGTGAGCAGTGCCCTCCTGGAAGCGCGCTGGGTTTCCGTGAGCCCGGCCAGATCGACCTGCGGCGTAATGCCTTTCAGGCCCGCCGATGGAAGGTAGAGATCTTCGGCCGGGACGCGCGCGTTAGTTACCAAGAGGTTCGGCGTGGCCGGAAGGAATGCGGTCCGGCGCAACTGGAAATGGACGAAGGTGCTGAAGCCGGAAGGGGGATGCGTCCTCGATTGCCATTGCTTGGCATATTCGGCTTCGCGATTTGCCATGGCGCCGAGCACCGCGTCCGCAATATCCAGCAGGATCGATGTCGATCGCTCGGCCGCGACGCATTCGGGAAAATGCTCCAAAAACCAGTCGCGCTCTCGGTAGCGCTTTGAGTCCCGCCGCTGTATCTGCATGTATGCATAATCGGACGGGACGCCGGCTTTGTCTCCGTCATTGAACAGCCGGATTTTGGGTTCCCACGATACGCCGAGGAAGCGGAGCAATGCGCGCCATCGGGCCGGGCTGAAGCGCTTTTCCGCGGCGACCGGAAAGCCGACCACGAACCGGTGCGGGAGGTCCTTGAAGAACCGGCGCAACTCGGCCGACGCCTTCAGGGAGCGGTCGGCATAGCACTGCGACGCCAGCTGCCATGTCCGGCCGACGGGGACACGTACCACAGAAGCCAGCTTCTTTCGGGTGCTTGCTTGCTCATCGTCGGGAACGAGCGGCGTTATTTCGAGCCACCCGCCGATCGCGGCAAATTTCTCGATCACCTCGAGCGCCTGCCAGCCCTGCGCGGCCCATTCCGCATCGGCCCAAGCGGCCAGCAGCGGAAAGAGCGCCCGCCCGACGAATTCATCGGCGGTCCGCGCGACGCGGCCGTCGAACAGCGGCTTCCATTCGGGACCCAGCTTTCCGCCTGGCGCGACGAAATCGCGCACGCGAGGATGCAGGATGTCGATCGGTGCCCAGTCCGGCGATCCTTCCAGGCTCGCTAGCCCCAGCGGATTTCCGTTGAGAGCGCGGACCTTGCCGCCCTCGGTCATCCAGATCGGCGCGCCGGCGAGCACTTCCAGCAGATCGACTCCCAGAATTCCGTTAAGGCAGGCCGTTCTGGCGATCCTCAGCGCCGTCAGCACGTCCTCAATAGAGCGGCATCTTGCGCCTCGGAACAGCTCGGCGTGCCTGCGGGCGGAAAGTCGAGGCGTTCGGAAGGCGCCAAGGTGATCGAAAACCGGCTCCATCTCCGCCTTGCACAAGGCGGCCGATGCGATGACGGGGGCGGAAGGATTCAGGAGCCCAGCAAATCCGAGGGCGCCCATTGTCGCGCTCCCCGGCGGCGCGCGGCGAGGCAGTTTTGCCACCACGGGCACGAACGGTGTCGTGCTGACCGCTTTGACCAAAGTGTAATGCAAGCGCTTTATGATCCGCTGGTTCGGAGGCCTGACAGCGGGCGCCAATGAGGCAAGCTGGCCGAACAGCCGTATGGTCGCTGGCGCCGGCATGGCCTCCGCCACTCGGGTGGCCAGGCGCGCCAACCCGTTAAGCAGGTCCTGATCATGATCGCCTGGGCGCAGATGCTTGCGGTTTTGCTGCACCGAGAAGGCCGCGTGAATGAGAAAAGGGGCACCGATTGAGTCGTCGGTGGGGTAGAAGACATGGAGCGGAAGGCTGCTGTCTCGCTCCGCTTCGCACGCGTCGAGCGGAACACCGATCGCCGCGCTAAGGAGTTTCTCTCCGGTTTCTGTTGGCGCCCAGCGGTCGAACCAGACACGCCACCGTTCTGTGCTCGCGGTGCCGGCCTCAATTACCTTGAGTATGGCCGTACCGCCGTTCATCGACGGGCTTTCGCCGCTTCGGCTGAGCACCCGTCTCCATCCTTTGGCATCGGTCATCTCGACGCATTCCAGATGCTGGCTCAGAAGCAAGAAATGCGGCGGCAATGCAGTGAGCCGGTCGCGTGCCTGTAAGGCCGCCTCGGCGCTTCGAAAGGGGAGGCGGATCACAGTCGAGAAGCCTTCCTCCAGCAGACGTTTGACGTGGCGGTCGGGCGTTCGGTCGTGAGGTAATCTGAAGGTGCCAACCAGATCGGCATTCGGGACGCCGCGCAGCAATTCCCGCGAGGCATCGGCATCGAACCCGAAGTGGAAGGGTGGCGAATGGACCTCCGGCGTGTCGCTGAGCTCGAGCACCGCCTTGAACCCCAATCCCTTGAGGCCGATCAGCTCTGCGACAGACGTGCCCGGAGGCGCCATCGCGTCATCCGCATTTTGCAGCATTTCGAAGACGGAGCGACCCTCATAGTCGCGCGAGGTTTCCTGCTCCGAGCTTGCGTCCTCGAGAAGCGCGTTGGGATCGGTCTGGTAGATGGCGACGCGATCGGCCCGGAGCTTCGCGGTGAGCTGATCGTCAGGGACGCCGTAGGCGGTGATCTCCTCAGAGAAAGTTCCCTTTGCGCTAAGATTCTCGCGGCAGACCGAGATGACGCCTTTTCCCGAGAACCCTTGACCTGAGTTCGCCACGTAGAGCGCGTCCTTGCGGACTTCGAAGCGCACCTTTTTCAAGATACGAACAGCCTCGAAATCTCGAACGCTACGCGCACGTCGCCGGAATAGCGGGTCGCGAGCGCGTCGCTGATCGAGCCGATCAGAGCCTTCAACGCTGCGGTGGCCTGGTCGAAATAGGCTTCGTTGACGGGGAGCACTGAGCCAGCGCCGGCGCGGGCCAAGGCTCCGGCCTTGCGTTCATACTGCGCGTCCGCGATGCCATTTCCATGCACGACGACGTCGCGCGACGCCTTGATCTCGAGATAGACGGTCAGAGCGTCCTCGGGCACAGCGATCTCAAGCGCTTGGCTCATGAACTGAAGATAAGCCGCCGGGCTGGCGTAGAAGACGTGCTGTAGGCGCGCCGCGATCTGCTCCTCGATCACATCGTTGCGTTCCCTCGTGAGAAACACCTCGAAGTCTATGCTGAGCCTGGCCTCGCCGCCCCGCAATCCTCTCAGCAATCGATCGGGATAGGCGCGCAGCACCATCTTGAGCGCATTGAGCAGGAAATCTTCTGTTACCGCAACGGCGAGGACCAGCGACTTCTGTAGCTCGCCATGGTCGCGTGAAGCGGCGACGATTTCCGCGACATCTGTCTTGTGCCGCCGGATGCGCGCAGTCGGCTTGCCGCCGGAAGGAACTTCGAAATAGCGGTAGCGCTTGCCTTTCGTGACGGACGGCTCGTGTCCATATGCGGCCAGTGCCGCACGGGTAAGTTGGCTCGCTATGTGGATATCGTTAAGCCGCCGGAAATAGGCCGTCTTGAGCTGCTTCAGGCTGCCGATCTTCATGTTCGGCCGCGTATGGTTGGAGGCGAATCGGCTGCGCGCGTCATTGCTTGTTCAGCCGAACGAGCACTACCGAGGCGGACATGCCCTGCGTCTCGCGATACCCGTCCTCGAGTCGCGCCTGCTGTCGACCGCCCTTCTTCAATACAAGGCTCTTGGCGATCAGCATCCGCTGGATCGGGAGGAAGGAGACGGTCTGCCGCACCATGTCGATGAGGATCGTCTCCCGCGTGCGAGGGAAGGGCTCGAGCGCGTCTTCCAGCGGGAAGTAGCTTACCTGTTTGCGCGCCGGATCGATGCGGACGAGCCAGTCATTGTCGGGATCGCCCGCAAGATAGGCCGCGCAGCCGAGATAGAGCCTGAGGCGCCCGGGGAGGTCGGAGACGTTTCTGCCCTGCATGACGAGGCGCTGCTTCTGGTCGCGCGCGCCGAGTCCGGCCTGCGCCGCCTCGACGATGGCCTGCTCGACCAGCTCGGGCTGGGAAAGGCTCATCAGATATTCGACAGCCTGATCCTCAGCGTTGCGCTGGCTGCCGAAATGGGCGCGGATATCTCGCACAATCGCGGCGCTTGGCCTGGCGCTGGTCTGCGAGCGGTTGAGCCTACCGAGCGCATAATGGATCAGCAGGTCCTCGCGCATGGCGGCTGCGGCGGTCTCGACCTCCTGCGAGCTCACAATCTCCTCGAGGCAGCAATCGATGGCGCGCTGGATCGACACTCTCGCATGGGCCAGCTCGTCGAGCGCCTCTGCCGGGATCTCCTCGGGATGGGGTGTTCGCCCGCGAAGCCGGACAAGGTTGCCAATACTCGCGAGCGCGAGTGCGATGCGCTCCTTGAGTTCCGGCTGCCGGGCCCTTGCTGCCCGTTCGCGGCGCGGCGGGCGGTAGGCGTTTGTCGACACCCGCCTGCCCATGCGCCGCCGTAGCAAGAAGTCCTCGACGTCCGAGGGCTCGCGGAAGACTAGGAAGATGCCTGGCGCCACCGCGACCGGGTCGACGGCGAGCGTGTTCCGGACCAAGTCGCGAAGCTCTGCCTGGTGAAAATATTTCTGGAAGGTGCCGCGCGAGGTGAGGAAACCGTCGCCATAAGGTCGAAGCGAGTCGGTAGACACCTGACCTGCGACCATGCTGGCCACCGACATCGTCTTCCGAGCGAGACGCCATGCATCCCGCAACGTGGCCTCACGTTCGGCCGGCGCCTCGATCACGTTGAGTACAAAGCCCAGGTTGACGATGTCGGCGGCGCGACGCTCCGCGTCGGGCGCGAAATGCGGATCCCAGCCCGCAGCCTCGATCCCGGCTGCCGTGAGGCCTCGAAGATCGTCGCCCTGCCCGCAGCCATAGTCGAAGACGCTGACGCCCTCGCGGACCAGATTGTAGCGGACGAGCAGGGACATCGGTTGCGAGAGCGTATGCCGCACCATCGCCGTGCGATCGCGACGGATCTTCTCGCTCCGAGCTAACTGCGGCACAACCGGTGCTCCTTGACGATTAGGCCGAGGCTCTCGAGTCGGCATCGCCACTGGCTGCGATGTCCGATGCGGTGGCTGTCCGCAAACGCACCCGCTTCGACCAAAGCGCGGGTCAGCTCACCCCAAGGCTGGGCGCGCCCGTCACCCGGGGACAGGAGCAGCTCCTTACGGTGGAGGATCGGTGGATTTGCTGCGGCGGCGAAGCCTCGCGGCGCGACCTTGCCGGTGGCGGGCTCAATCTTCAGCGAGGCGCGGAGCGGGGGGAATGGATCTTCGTCGAAAGAGGGATAGTTGAGCAGGGTAACGTCGCTCCTGCCGATACGTGCAACGTTCCACACGAAATCACGGGCAAGCCGTTCGGCGCGGCGCAGCAGCTTTAGCTGCTCTGGCTCAAGCCAGTCGCGCGCCGACGCATGGACATAGGTCGAATCGCGGACTCGCTTGCCGACCATGTCACTGCTTAGCCCAAGTTTCAATTACCGCCTTGGCGAGCTCCTCGACATCGTCTTCGTCGATAAAGGGCACCTGGAGATAGATGCGTTCGTCCGTGTCGAGCTTGGCGACCAGATGACCCTTGCCGAGCAGCCGTTCGGCACCTTTCTCGCCAAGCGCGATCTTGGAGCTGCCCTCGTCGCCGAGGCGAAGGATGAGCTTGTTGCCCAGGTTGGTGCGCAGCTGCATCGTCATCACCTGATTGTCCGCGCGCTGATAGACCATGAACAGGTGGAAGCCGGCGGCCCGCGACTTCGTCGCGATTTTGTTGATCAGGCCGTCGACTACGTTCTTGAAGTCGTCGTCCTGCATCCAGTTGGCGACTTCGTCGAAGAAGATCACTATGCGCGACAGGCGGCGCTCGGGCGCGACCTTCCGGTTGAACTGGTCGATGTTGCGGCAATTTTCGGCGCCAATCTCCTCGTAGCGCACCTCCATGTCGGCGACGAGGCTGGTAAGCAGCGCCTTCGCCTGTTCCTGGTCGTCGACGATGCCGCCCCTCAGATGCGGCAGGTCGCGGGCCCATGCATAATCGACGCCCCGCTTCGGATCGATCAGGTGAAGCTCGAGGTCAGAAGGACTGTTGAGCGCGCAAAGGTCGAGGATGAGGTTGGTGACGAGGATGCCTTTGCCGCTTCCTGTCGTGCCGGAGATGAGGCTGTGCGGAGCCGCGCGTTCCTGTCCCCCGAATTCCCCAGAGAGCGGCAGGAAGCACAAGCTCCCGTCATCTTCCTTTTCGCCGAGCATGGGCGCCATGGCCTGCCCTATGCCGAGCTCCCTCTCCCGGCGAAGCCACGCGTCCGCGAGATGCAGGATCGACCGGCGCGGCCTCTTCAGGCCGATCGCGATTTGGCCTGCGAGCGGCGTGATGCGCACGATCTCGAGGCCGTGACGGGTCAATAGGTCCGTCTGTTTGCGTTCCAGCCAGCTGACTGTGAGCGTCCGACCGCCGACATAGACGAGCCCGGTATTCGGCGTCAGGCGGTGACCGAGGATTGGCGCGTCCATGCCTTCGAGCTGCAGCGCGCTACGCAGATCGGAAATCTTCTGCTCCAGCCACTGCTCGCCGTCATTCCTGTCCTCGGAGCGCCGCAGACGGTGGAGGAGCTGAGCGATTGGCCTGCTCCACAAGGTCGATTCGTGCTCCGCGGCATCGACGGGCGGCGCCTCGCTCTCCGGCTGGACTCCGTTCGGAGCCTCCGCCTTGGACGGGACAGGCTCGGGCGCGGCCTCGCTGTCAGGCTCGCCGGGCAAGGGTTCGGGCGGCTCGACCGCCGGCGGCCGAACCACGCTATCGGTCATTTCCAAGTCCGGGCCGTTGGGCAGGTCTTCGGCCTGCGACGGCGGCCATCCCGCCGGCACGAAAAGCAGAGGCGCAGCACTGTCGTCCCCTAGTGAGCGAAGCGCCTTGGCCGTCTCCGGTCGTGCGAACAGCCACTGCGCCTGTCGGCGCCTTTTTGTCTGTGGTTTGTCCTCGTCGGGCAGGAACGGCATCGGCTCGTGTATCGCTGGCACCTCATGGCTGAAGATAAGCGAATGTCCGTCCACTGAGATCGGAAACGTGCCGTCCCGCAATTGCTCGAGCCAGGCGTCCTGGGTGATGCCGCCGATCTGGTCGAACGGCTCCATATGTTCGAGCACCATGTCGGCGAGACGGTTTCGCCAGATCCTGGGATCGAGGCTGGCCGCGCCACCGAGCAGCCGGTGGTTGAGCGCGGTCCAGGTCGAATCCAACTGCCGGGCCGAGCGCCGACGATGATCGAGCAGCCCGTCCTGCCCACAATACTTGGACTCCGCGACGACGAGGCGGATCTCGGGCCCCTTCGGCCCCACCGAGAAGTCGAGGGCGAGGATGTCTGCCATCTCACCGCTGAGGTCGAGCCAGTCGCGAAAGTCGTCGAGGAAGAACCAGGCGGTCCGATTGTCGCGACCCTGCGCGAGCATGCGTTCGAGCTCGCGCTGGGAGAGGACCAGGCCGAGAAGCTCATGGGCGTAATTGGACCACTGGGCGCCGCGCATGACGACCCCGCCTGACAGGCGGGCGGACCGGTTGAACAATTCCGAGCGCAACGCAGCGATGGCCGCATTGTTGGAGCCCGGGAGGATGACGTCGAGATCGGCGGAAATGCAGTCGTGGATCTCCTGCTCGGTGATCTCCGTCGAGACGATGACATTGTGGGTCGAGCCGGGCGCGCTGAAATAGCGAATGATCCGGCGCTCGTCCGTCGCGATCAAGCGCCGGTCGGCGACTCGATCGAAGGTCATCACCCAGTTTCCAAGCTGGTGGGCTTTGGCCAGCAGCTGATGGACCTCGCCGGAACGGAACTCGACCTGCTGCACCGGCAGCCATGCGTCACTGCTTGCTGCCGGGTCACTGCGCTCCAGCGCACGCAGCGCCGTAACATAGGCCTGGCAGGCTTTCGGTTGGTGGGGCGCGGTGAGATAGAGAGCGGAGGTCGTATTGCCCTTGCGGAACGGGCGACGCTTCGAGCGGGCGGTTGGCACGAACGTCTCGATTCGCTCCTCGATGTGCAAGGCTTCGCTGCGCACCCAGCGGACCGTGCTGCTCCTAGCGATGACGTCCTGGAGCAGGACGATGTCGTTGGATTTCGGACCGCTTTCCTGCGCGATGCTCTCGGGGCTGAAGATGCCGACCCGCAGCCGAGAGAGGAAATTCCGCGCCGCCTCGCTTGCGAGGCCGGTATCTATCTCATGGTGGATCCGGCGGTTCTGCCGCTCATAGACATCGCGCAGCCGCAAGCTGTCATCATCGGTAACGACAAGCTCGCAGCGAATATCGGGGTCATCCTCGATCCTGCGCGATAGGCCCCGCGCCAGCGAAAGCGGAAGATTCTCGGATGCCGCGTTCAGCACGACTACCGAGAAGTTGGACCGCTCGTGCGGCCGGAGCTTCAGATATTCGTTGGCGACCCTGTCGAAAGCGGCGATCACATTGTCCGCGCTGTCCTCAACCTGATCGACGCTCGTCCCAGTCGCCTCGACCAGCGAATAGTCCGCGATGGCCTGGGTTTCGACAAGCAATGCCGGTTCGAGGCCGGTGCCGAGCGCGACGTCGCCATAATAGGTTCCGCAAAGCGTCGCGACCCGATCGTTGACGAGATCCTCGATGTCAGCGGCCTGGCTGCTGTCGGCCTGGATGATCAGGGCGATTGCGGACGCGAGCTGACGCGCCTTTGCCGCCAACTCCGCCAAGCGAAGTGGATGCCAGGAGGTGACGATCGCCGCCCCCGGGCCTTCCTCGACGCCCACGATGCCGATCGAGAGGAGCGGAGCGAGAAGTTCGCGTTGGCAGATTTCCTGTGGGGCCTCGTCGAGGACGGCCGACAGCAAATTGCCATAGGCTTCCGCCTGACCGAGCAGCGCATCGTCAGCAAGCCCGGAACCGCGCAGGAATCGCTCGAGTGCGTCGCCATAACTAAAATGAAAGTCCTCGAACCGTGTTTTGAGGAGGCCGGCCGCTTCCGCGGTCAGCACCTTCTGCTCGGCGATCTGGTCGAGTGCGGCGGGCCAAGCTAAGTCCACTCGATCGAGCGTCCGGTCCGCATTAGCAAGGTCGCCGTCGCTCTGACCGAAGGCGTCGATGATGGTCGTGCGCTCCTTGAGGTCGATCCCGCTGTGCGAGGTGGAACGGCTGGCGCGGTTCTGGCGGACGGTGCCTGTCAGGAGCCGCGTCCGTTCTCCGGCCTGCTCGGGGCGCACGCGCCGAAGGTCGAGCGACATGGAGAGGCCAAGCGCTTCGGGTGCTGGCCGCCAGATCAGTTGCGCGCGGTTGGGCGGTGGCTTCATCCCGCCCGCGGCTATCAATGCCACCGCGCTCTCTTCGACCAGAAAGGCTTCAAAGAGCAATTCGGTGGCGAGCTTGGAGCGGGAAAAGTTTTCTTCCTTGATCTGTCTTTCCCAGTCCTCGCTCCAGCAGCGGCCGAAATCGAGGATCACATGGGGCGCGAGCAACACGTCGAGACCGCGATAACGATCCCGCAAGTAGCGAAGCGTGCGGACATTCTTGTCCGACGTCCAGAAATCCATCTTTTCCGCGTTGGGCAGCCGGACGACCAAAACGCGCTTGGTTTCCCCTTCATCTTCGGCCACGGTTTCGGGGAAGGCGCGATGAGCCAGCCGAAGGAGGCCTTCGGCAAGGTCGGCCGTCTCGATCGGCGCCCGGAAGACGAGCTTCTCCCACCGACGGTAGAGCTTGGCGTCGGTTTGCAGACGGGCGCGATGCTCGTGGAAGAAGGAGTCGACCTCCTCGCTGGGCTTCACGCTGTCCTTGGCGAGATCGTCGAGAAGCTGCTCGTCCGATGGGGCAAGCGTGTTCGGAAACTGGCGCTCGAAAAAGGACTTGGTCTCAGCTCCGAAAGGCAGCTTCGGCTTGCGCTTGGCGTCGCTGAAAAAGGGCTCGATCGCTTCCCAACCGATCGCCGCTACGTCGGCTTGGCTTTGGGTCCATTGGCCGTCATGAACCCGGCGATCAGCAATCAGCGCCTCGAGCGCCGCCGCCGCCTCCGCCGTCAGGGTTTTGTCCTCTCGCATCGTCTCGAGCCGGGCCCGCATCTCCCCGCGATTGAGAGGGTCGCCGTCGCGGGCCTTCAGGTAAAGCGAAGGCTGCGCTTCCTCGACCACCTTGCGAAAGAAGCGGGCGGCTGTATCGCAACTCTCCGTTATCTTGAGCCGGGGATCGCCTGCATCCTTCGGCAACCGCAGCGCGGGCAGGGCCGCGCGCACGGCTTTTTCCGGGGCCAGTCCTTCCTTCACGAGCTGATGCGACAACTCGCGGATAAAGGCTGCGATGGTGACGGCGTCGTGCGCGACGCCGGCTTCAAGTGCGCCTGCCAGCGTATGGCCGATCCGTTCCCGGATCTCCAAGGCGCTCTGCCCCAGTCCCTCATCAGCCCAAAGCCGCATGTCCTGGAGCAGCCACATATCATCGATCTTCGACGAATGAGCCAGCGTCGGCTCGGAGTCCTTCACCTTGTCCGGCGCGACGGTGCACAAGGTGAGCTTGGCCCCCGGCGTCGCGTGATTGCGGATCCAGGGGGCGGTGAGGTCGGAGACCGTGGCTTTGCCCGGGTCGCCGTCCTTGAGCGCCGGGTGAAGGAACACCTCCACTCCGTTTCCGAGCGTGGCTACGTGGCGGGCAATCGCGGTGGCGACGGGAGCCTCGAGACCGACCATGCAGAAATAGGCGCGCGTCGTCGCAGCCTGACGAAACTCGTCCAGGCGCCGCGCCGCGACGCGCCCGATCAGCTCAAGTTCAGCCACTGGTGGCTGCCTTCCGGCCGACCGGCTCAGTGTCGAAGAATGGGTTGATGACAAACGCGCAGTCGTCGGATTTGCGATCGAGGAAACCGAGGACGCGGAGCCTCTCCTCGAGCCGCCGCTCATTCTCCTTGAGGTCGGCCATCGGCGCCGGGAGCGCGCCAGAGCTGACCTGAAAGGCTTTGCGCACCTCCTCGGGCCCGATCGCGATATTGTACCGCCTTAGGAGCCGATCGAGGAATTCCGTGAACTCCATCGGAACCGTGACGTTCGCCAGCACCAGAGCCTCGAGCAGAGCATCGCTTGGCGCGTACCAGGTGCCGGAGCGCCGCAACGCGCGCAGCATCCCGATCTGGCGCAAATGGTTGTTGAGCGTCGCGACGATCGAATGCCCCTTCGTTGCCTGCGCTTCCGTCTTGAGCTCGGCCAATTGATCCCGGGGCGACGGGCGCCGGTCTGGATCGGACGAGTAGTGCTTGCCCCACAGGAATCTGTCCCTGAGCGTCCGTGAGGCGAGCTCGGCGCCCGCGTCGCTGGCAAGAATCTTGGTCCACTCCTCCGCTCCCTCGAAGCGTTCGACGAAACTCGCCGTCGCTTCCATCGGCAGCGTGCGGTGGCGCTTGTACTGATTGGCCGAGAGCTTGCGGATCGGATTGTTGCCCGGAGCTCCGACGAGGTCGAGGAAGAAAGGCGCTACCGGTACCCCATCCCCGACCACTTCCTGGGCCCGCTCCAGGATGTAGAGTATCTGGAACAGTCCGCTAACCCGCTGCAAGGGGTCCAGCACATTCTCGATCGGAATCCTGTCGAGCGACAGCAGGGCGATCCAGTCCTCGGCAAGCCGGTTGAAAGTCTCATGGCGCGCAACGGGGAGATAGCCGCAAGTCTGACTTTTCTCTTCGTCGGCCGGAGCGGCGAGACGGGCCGCGAGCCTATTCCAGACGCCGTCGGAGCGAAGCAGGCGCGCATCGACCAGCGGCTCCAGGCAATCGCGCTGCACTGAGCGGTTCAGCATCAGATAGAGCATCTCACCGGTTCGCCGCATGAACTTGCGGTCCGGACTGTTCGCCTCATTGACGTCAGGAAACAGCATTGTCGGACCGAGCGGAAGCAGATGGTGCGACGTCCAGCGCTTGGGACTGTGCGGTTCGATGTCGATGCTTCGCAGCAACTCTACGGAGCGCGCCATCTCGGCAAACGTTGAGAAGCGCTTCTGGAGGTAATCAAGGGAAATGTTGGGATAGAATTCGGCGATCCCCGCCAGCCACTCGGTCCAGCGCGCCCGGTCGTCGGCGCTACGGGTACCTGCGATTCTCGCGACATCGCTGTCCCGGAAGATGAGGTGCCGCAGCGGATGGTTCAGCGGCTGGCAGTAGACGACTGGTTCGTGCTCGCCCGATGGCTCCGGAGCCGGATGGGGGAAGACCTGGCCATGCTTGCGCTTCTGGTCGAAGCAGATGTGAATGCACTCAACTAAGGTGAGCCACGGGGACTGGTCGTCGTAAAAGAGGAGACCCCAGATCGCATAGTCGCACCACAGCTTCACGCTGCCCAGATTCTGGCTTTGCGGAACCTGGACCGCACCTTCGGTAAGCTGAAGCAGATGATTTTTATGCGCCACTTTCAAACCTCTACCGGGCTTTGCTGAATCTCGCCCTGATCGCCAAGCGAGAGAACCCGGATCCGGTCCGGCTCATTCTCTCCGGGTGGGAAGAGCTTCCTGACCTCCGTCACGGTGACGAGCCCGAAGTGGCGGATCTCCTGGTGACATTGACGCGAGAAGCTGGCCGGAAGGCTGCCATTGGCGACCCTGATTAGATATTCGAAGAGCAGAGGCCGCAGGTCGAGCCACGGAAGCCCGCCCTCGAAACCGAATTTGCTGTGCGGCGCAACCGCCATGGCGGGGCGTTTGCTCACATCATGGCGGAACAGGCGCAGCGAAAGCATCGATGTCGTCGATCTTCCCACAGGCTCGACGGTGCTCACCCGGCCAGCCGCGTCGTCGGTCCGCCCGATCGTCCCTGCGAGCCACAGATTATCTTCGTCCGAAGCCATCATGCCGGTGAATGCTCGATTGAGGCCGCGGACGAGAATGCGCGTGAAGCGGTCGATCCTGTCCCGCGGCCCGCCTTCGGCGAGTGCGTCGAGCAGGTCGAGATATTCACCGCCATGGTGAAAGATCGTCAGGCGCCAGGGCGAATCCGTTTCACGCTCGGGATTGTCAGGAAGACGAAAGAAGGCGCGGCGCCGCTGCGCTTCAAGCCCCTTTCGGAACGCGCGCACTGCGGCCTCGCCGCCACCGCCGCCGAGATAGGCGCGGCGTAGCGGATGGAAGAGATCCGATCCATAGGTCTTTTCCTCACCGAACAACCGCTCATGCAGCTGCCTGGGGCGCTGCTTCACCAGCGCCGAGTCGATTGCATTGTTGGTCTCGTAGCCAAGTCCGAACATCTCGAAGATCTGGAAGACTCGGTTGGCCCGCTTGCGGTCCGCGCGAAGGTTGAGTCCGGCCGCATTGCTGTAGGGATTGGTCAGCGAATAGTCGCGTCGGGCGGCGCGCTTGCGCGCCTCGGCGCAGTCCAGCAGCGGCCGGTCCGGATTTTTCTGGTCCCCGAGAACGATGTTCACCGCTAGGGTGAGCAGTTGTCGAATCGGCACATGCTGGTCGTTGGCGGCGGCTAGCCGGAGCGACTGGACCAGGCGCTTGCGAAAGCGACCCTCATTTTCCCGTCCGAGCAACAGCGCACGGTTGAGCTTGATCGGGCAGGGGTTCTCGCCTTCCTCGGCCGGGCATCCGGCGCAGGCCGTAGCCCAAGCCGGATGGTTCAGGACCGCATCGAAGATCCGCTCGACCGTCTCGCTGCTCCAAGTCCTGCTGAGGTTGATGAGGGCAAGGCTGAGGTCCGGAACCGTCTCGTCTTCGTTGCGCAGCATCGTGGCAATACGCCGATGGAGCTTCTCCGCTCGTCCCGTGACGTCGCCGGAGGCCGCGTCCCGGAAATATTTCAGTAGCTGCCCGTCATTGGCCGCGACGAGATACAGATTGTCCGCGGCCTCTCCCAGCAAAGCTGCGCATAGCGCATCGAGCTCCTGGGCCTTGTCCCTGTCCGACATCTCGCTGAGGTCGCGAATGATCCGAAGCTGACGGCCCTCCGGGAGCGCGAAGGCGAGAATGCCGCTCTCTCCCGGCCAGTTAGTGGCCTCCTGGGGGAACGCTTCCTCGAGGAACTGCCGGATATGATAGGTCTTGCCGTCGCCAGCCGTGCCGGTGAGGACGACGTTGCGCCCAAGCTCCAGGATATTTTTCCCAATATCCGAAAGGCGCACCGCTGGCGTGGCGATCGGCTCGACGCCGAACGCCTCTTTCGTTTGCCTCACATTCTCGTCGCAAAGGCTGTCGGACGACGCGACGGGCCCATAGCTTTGGAGCAACTCGATGAAGCGCGCCGGAGCCTGGTCGGTCAGAGATGGCATATCGCGCAGCCGTCGTCGTCCTTGGCCTTGATGGAGCGCCGCGGCATCCGTTCGACGTCGTCGAGCGAACGCCCGTCGACCCACGTATAGCGGCGACCTCCCTTCATCGCTTCGTAGCTCTTGGCGCGCTCGAACAGCTCCGGATGACGCTCGTTCAGGCCCTGCCACTCGCCGATTTGCTGGTAAAAGCAGAAGTAGCATCCCGAGCGGCTGCGCCATTCGTAATAGTCGGGAAGCCCGAGACCGGCGCTATCGAGGATTCTCCCCACCTCAGCGAGGTCGATTGCATCGTCGCGATATGGATAGACGGGGGTGATATTGGGCCGCTCGGAAATAACGACAGGTTTTGTGCCTGCCGTACCCGTGCCGAGATAGCCCGCTCGGGTTTCGTCGTTTCGAAGACCGATATAGGAATAGGCCCGGTCGGTGCCGATGAAGCGCTCGAACGGAGCGATCTTCATGATCCGGGTGCACCATCGGGCGCGAGGGCTCGGCAAGAAGCCGGCGAAATGCTCGTAAAGGGCGACGTCGAACGCTGTACGGCCGGCCTTCTCGGTGACGTCGAACATTTCCATCGCCGAGACCCGGTGGATCTGGCTTCCGAGGACATGTTCCAAGCGATCGAGATAGGCGTAGGTTTCGGGAAGCTCGACCCCGGTGTCGCAGAAAACATATTCGAATGCGACGTCAGGATTGCGCTGCCTCAAATAGATCGCCAGGGCCGAAGAGTCCTTGCCGCCGGACACGGGAACGATGTGTCGTGCTTCGCGGTCGGCAACAGCCTCGTCGACACTGACGCTCTTCAGGGTCATCTTTTTCCTCCGAACGCGGCTACGCCTACCGCAACTTCATCGGCTTGGTCGAGTGCGATCAACAGTCGCTGATATTCTTCGATTTTTGTTTGGAGAATGGGGCGCAGCCGGGCCGAGGGTACCTCGGTGTCGAGCGCGGCCGCCTCGATCCGGTGCCGCGCCTCGCGCAGCGCCGCCCGAAACTGGTCTCCCGTCCGATCATCCCATGTGTCGAGGCTGCGCTGAAGCAGTATCGAGCTTAGGGCGTTGGCCAGCGACTTTTCGGAGAACCTCCCAGCGGCTGCTTCACTCGCCTTGCGCAGGACCGACCGATCGACAATGCGAAGGTCCGTGCGTCGCTCGAGCACGTCGGTGTCAAAGCAGCTCGCCCAATCCTTAATCGCCTTGAGCGGATTCGAGACGTTCTCGGACATGGCGAGGCACGAAGCCATGATGAGGACGGCCTCATTGGCATAGGCATCGCGCAGGCCGTCGATCGCGATCCTAGCGTTGGACATCCGTTCGACTAGGAACGGGCTATCGAGCGCGCACCCAAGCGCATCGGGGACGGCGTGGATGAGAAGTTCGGCGGGGTCGGAGTTGGTCGAGATGGCCCGCAGCAGCTTGCGGGCGACAGGATCGAGACGATTGGATCGCCGTGCCGAGTCGGGAACCAGTCTGAGCCATCCCGCCACCGCGTCATGCGCGGCGCGCACCAGCTCTGTGTCTGGCGCCGGTCGCTCGTGAGAAAAGATTAGGCAAATTTCGGTGAGATGGTGCGTGAGCTGCGGCGTCGCCTCGAGAACCCGCACACTATAGGCTTCCGAATTAGCCACCATATTGTCGAACGGGAAGCCAAGAAGATCGGGGACATAGACGCCGTCCCGATAGAGCGCGACGACCCGCGCAAACTTCCTGAAGCCAGCCGCGATCAGGATCGGTAGGACGCCGGCTGGGGTGCCCGCCGGAGGACCGATCAGCTCGTCGACGAGCTCGGTCAGGGGCCGCAAGTCCAGGCCAGTCGGCTTCTCAAAGAAGGCCGCGATGCGACGCCAGACCCGGGCAAGGCCGGGATCGTCGATCTCCGCGGCTTCTGCAAATCGCGCCTCGTCGGCAATTCGAAGGCCGGTCTTCTCGAGCACGGTCCGGTAGATCGACCCCTCAGCGCTTCGGTCTCCGGCCTCGTAGCCGAGCCGCGGCCGATCGCTTCGCTCGAGGATGCCGCTGATCACGCGGACCCGCGCCGTCTGCATGGTCCTTGAGACCTGAGTCCGCATGAGCTGTTCGTTTGCGATGACGGGAGTCGATTGGAACCACTCGTCCAGCAGGCGGGAGGCCACCAGGGTCGCTGGCCGCTCGGCAGACACCTCGAGGCGCTCGCCTTGCGCTATCCATGAAGCCGTACCGCCCTGTGGGTCGAGCAAGCCGCGCAGTAGCCGGGCTAACTGCTCCAAGGCCACCGATTGGAGCTCGTCGATCTCGGCGCCCACCATCGGATCGGACGCCATAAAGGCGTCATCGGCGCGAAGGGCTTCGATCGCGACCAGCTCCAGCGCGGCGCTCTCCACGTCCACTGGTCGCTGGGGAACGACGACGATGATCCGCTCTTCGGCCAGCGCGTAGCTGATCGACCTCGCGAACTTTATGTCGCTCGTGTTCTGTGCGAGCACATAGACGACGAGCCCGGCTTTCTCCGGGGAGCAGGTGACCTCGGCCAGCTCGGAAGGTAATGCGAAGAGGCCCGCGAAAAAGCGGTTCACCCCAAGGCGCGCATTGTGGCCGGGGGTTCTGAGGTGAGGCGCGGGGAAACGTGCCTCCAGGAAGGACTTGAGATCGAATTCGCCACCGCGACGCTCGCGCTCTTCGCTCACCCTGAGCGCGACATTGATGTCAGCGCCATGCCAGACCGCAATGTCGTCATGATGCGCGCGCCAGATCAGCAGATGCGCGTCGATCAGCTCGTCGACGGCCTGCGTAATTTCCGAATTTGGGCGAACACCGTCGGTGATCGCCAGTTCCAGTGTGCTTCGCGGGAGTCGGCGCCGTTCCCCGCTGCTGCCGAGCTGAAGCAAGCAGGCGGCGGCCAACAGCTCACGCTTGAGGGGCGATCCGGCGCGAGAGCGTGCGCTCTCCGTTTCGACCCAGCGTCGGTAGGTGCCGCCAATGCCGACGTCAGTGCGCATCGCGTCTTCGAAGGCACAATAGACCTCTTCGAGGCCCACCCGCCGAGACAGATCGGCCTCACGCAGAAATGAGAAAAGGCTGCGCTCATTCTGCCCGACTCTTGCCACCAGCGTGGGAAGCACCTGCAAGGCGCCAGGCGTGAACGGTTGTGCCATCTCCAAGATACGAACAATCTCCTCGGCATCGTCGAGACCGTCCAGCCAGCGGGCTTCGATGACGGCATCCGCAAGGCCGTCCTGCGAAGCGAAATCGTTTGCGTTAGGCCTGAGAGAGGCGATAGCTTCGGCGATCAGTCCGTAGAATTCGCTGCTGTCCTCGACCAGCCTCAACGGCCGAAAGCGACCTTCGATCTTGCGCCATTCGGTTCGTGTCGTCTCGTTGACTTTGGTGGCGTAGGACAGCAGGTTCTGGTGGAGGAGCAGCGTCAGGCTCATCGTCGGCCCGCTCGCACGCGGCGTCCGCTCGGCGAGGCGCTGCAACAGGTCCAGCTCCCTGCATTGTCCTTCGGCGACTAGGCTCTCGAGGTGCCGTCCGAACTCATCCCAGACAATGGCGACATGATCCCAGCCGCCCTGGCGCATCGCCTTGGTAAATCCCTCGACCGACCTTGGGGCTTTGGCCATGTGCAACTGGTCGGCAATCGCTTGGAGCGGGTCGCGGACGGCGCCGGTTAGGATTATCAGTTTTCCCTGCTCACCCGTCCTGAGGCGGTTGGTCAACCACGCTCCAAAGCTGCTGTCCAGCCTAGCAAGCGAACCACTCAGCTCCGTCAGGACGGGGCGGTCTTCAGGCTGGTTTCGGATTGCGAGACCGCCGATGCCAGCTGCAAGGCTCTTCCCGCTGCCATAGGGCGCGATCACCATCGTCGCGGCGCCGCGTTGCGAGACTGCCTTCACGATTGGCAGCGCGCGCTTGGTGGGCCGGTAGTGCGACAAACGCTCAGGCTCGTCGATGTCCTCGGCGAGGCTCATCGATCTGAAGAAGACAGCTGGCGAGATCATCGGGCTGCTCCGATCCGGAGATAGAAGTCACCGATCCATTCCGCCTCCGGCCGCTCCGCCACTCGCAGGTGCCGCTCGCCCGCCAGAACTTCGACCTCGATGTGGGGTGCGAGGCACGGAGTCTGCACTGCCTCCGCCGCTTTCTCTTCCAAGGCATCCAGGCCGGCGCAGAAGATGCGTCCGGGGCCATGCCTCAGCAACGTAAGCTCGCGGATCGAGAGCGAGTTGCGACCGGTCTCGATCGCAAGCTTCGACACGGAGGCGGCGAAGGCTTCGACGGGAAGGCTGATCGGCGAGCGCGACCGCTCAAAGCGGCGGATGAGGTCATGGCGAACCACAAGACCGAGCTCCCGCAAAGGGCAAGCGCCAAGATCGTCAGGGTCGACAATGTCGATGCCAGGCCGTGATGCGTAGGCCGAGAGCAAGCAAGAGACGTCCTTCTGGGCCATGGCAGCGCTGACCGGGCGGACGGCGCGGCTTCGCGTATGCTGCTGATAAGCATCGACGCAGCCCAGCCGGTCGAAAAGACGCTCGCTATAGTCGTTGAAGAACCAAGACCAGACGGTGCCGTCATGGGAGGCCAGTGCTAGATGCAGGAACCACCATGTTCCCGGGAGCTCGCAATAAGGGTCGTGCCTTACAATGGCTTCGGCCAGCGGGGTCGGTCCGCGCTCGGGCTCGCTCCTGGACCCGCCGCGGTTGAGCCCCATCGCGCGCAGCCAAAAAGCGAGCGACTCCACCATCTTAGAGCCGAGGCCGAGCTCATCCGCAGTTTCGGTGCTCGGCTGAAAGGCGCCATCTTCCAGCAGGTATTTCAGGCCTTTGGGAAGCCAGCCGTAGCGGAGTGGGAAGGTGAGATGGCCGCCATAGGAAAAACGGATCGCTTGCTGAGTCACATCCGGCCTCGGAGATAAGAAACCCGATCAGCCACGATCGCCGCCGCACGTTGCACTTCCCCTACTCCGTTCAGTCGGGACACAGAGAACCGGACCGAGGCAAACGCCTCATCTTCCGACAGGCCGAGCGCCCTCAGCACCGGCGAGGGCTCGGGGCGGTGACTAGAGCAAGCCGAGCCCTGCGATGCAGCAATACCCGCTGCGTTAAGCTGCGCGACAAGGGCCATGCCGTCGACGCCAGGGAAGGTCAGGTTGGAGATGTTCGGGAGGCGCCGGGCTGCGCCGCCATTGATCCTTGCCTCCGGCACGCGTTCAAGCAGGGCTTGCTCGAAAGCGTCTCTCAGATCGCGCAGGCGTTCCGGAAGCGAGGCCAGCATCGCCTGCCACTCCAAGAGTGCTTCGCTCCAGCCAGCGATCAACGGTACCGGCTGAGTTCCCGCCCTCAGGCCGGACTCCTGCTCGCCTCCAAGAACCAGAGGTTCGAGGGGTAGGGGTAGAGCTTCTGACATAAGGACAGCTCCCAAACCCATCGGTCCATGCATCTTGTGAGCTGAAACGGTCAGAATGTGTGGTCCACCCGTCCTCCCCACGCGGAGCGGCAGCTTGCCGAGCGCCTGAGCGGCATCGGCATGGAAGAGAATGTCAGCTCGCCGAGAGACCAGTTCCGCGATCGTATCGATCGGCTGTACGACGCCAGTCTCACTGTTCGCAATTTGGACCGACACCAGGATCGGTCCGCTGATCCGACCGATAAGGGTCTCGAGCTGATTGAGGTCAACAACGCCTTGTCGGGTGACCCGGAGCCGCTCGACGGGCACCCCGTGCCGGCTCAGCCATTCCGCCGGTCGCAGCACCGACGGATGCTCCACCGAGGATGTGACCACCGTAGCTCCGCCAACCGAGGCTGCGGACTTCAGCACCATGTTGTTCGCCTCGGTACAGCCCGACGTAAAAACGACGCCTTCTTCCGTGAGTCCGTCCACTAGTGCAGCGAGACCATCGCGGGCCTTTTCAAGAATGTCGCGAGCCCGGCTTCCGAGAAAATGACCGCTGGAAGGATTGGCCGCTCCGTCGCTGAGAGCTCGAGAAATCGCCTGAATTACATTCGGGGTCGGCGGCGCGTTCGCCGCCGCATCGAGGTTAATCACCTCAAATGCTGTGTCTTTCACTAAGGAAGCAACGGCTTCCGCACTCATCCTCGTGCCCCTCCCTGATTCACCGGCATGTCTTAGGCCTCGCCGGGCTTTTCCGCCACTTCCCATTGAGCGAAATGTTCTTTTTGAGATTCATTTAATCGCGGTCTGCGGTCGGTCGGGTGTCCGTATGACTCTTTCACAGGCGAGAATGCGCGTGGAAGGGAGGTAATTATCGACAGCTTAGATTTCTGCCAGCCGAACAAGCCGCGAGCTGTCGCTTGCGGTCGTCGGCAAGGGGTTGCCAAGGCCCTTGCGCACCAAACCGCTTCTGTGAGTTAGGCCGCGCTGCCTTTCTCGAACCCACGGAGCCTCTCTGAGCAGACTATTTCTACAAGGCGGCCGAGTTCCTCGACGCGAGCACTCAGCCAAGTCAGCTCATCCTCGTTGATGCGAAAGTTTTTCGAATAGCGGGCCTTCACATACGCCTCCTTGAGCTTCTGGAACATGGCGCGCTCCCGCTTCGCTTCGCGAGGCCAGACTTCGAATAGGCGCTGGTCAATCCGTTCGGCCTGGGTACGGAGAAAGCCGAGATTATGCACGTGCGGCGTGTAAAAAGTGCACACGAGCAACACGCAATGGTAGTATCGTTCTGTCGCCTGATGGAGCTGAAAGGCGGCTTCCTTGAGCCGTCCTCTCTTGGTGAACAGATCGGCTCCTTCAACAAAAATTTGGGCACTGGGCAGCCATTCGGCAAAATACTCCCTCGCCAATGCTAGCGCCTGAGCGGGAGTCTGGGGCTTGGGCTCGGCCAATTCTTTCTCGTCGCTCTGGTATAGCGCGATCCCCTCACGGACGATGTCCATAAAAAAATAGCGGCCCTGGCTTAGGCCGTCGTTCACTTCGTGGAGGCTGTGGACGATGAAGTTAACGGGCGTCCTCAGAGTCCTGGTAATCGCGAGCTCCCGGTTGAACCGGTCCTCAGCGCCGGACCAGAAATCGGCACGATCGGTCAGCTTATGATGGTTGACGATAACGAGGAGGTCGAAGTCGGACTGATAGCCCTTGGCGGTGTGCGGCTCGTCGACCCAGCCGCCGCGGGCGTAGCTGCCGTAGAGGATGACTTTGAGGATGCGCGCCTGCTTCTTCCAGTCAGAGGTGGCGATGGCGGTCGCGTCGGCGAACTCTTCGAACAGGATCTGGACCACGCGCTCGAGCTCACGCCGCTTGGCGGCCGGAAGGTGATCGAGGTGGGTGCGCATCGGCCGACCCTATCCCGCTGCGAGCGCGCTGCACAGCCTTGCAGGTCTTTTCTGGGACCTAGCGAAAAGCGATAGGTGAGCTATTGCCTTTCAACACTATCCGTGATTATCTGGCTTGGCCCACTGCCCTGGTGGGCCGAGGCTTGACAACCTCGCGACTATGAGCCGGCCCTCGACCCTTCCGGGTGGCCCGGATGGCGAGCGCGCACATTCAGGTCATTCGGCCTGCAGGCGCTCGCGGCATTTGGTCGCAGCTTGTCGACGTCCGATTCTCGCCGGCCGCACCGCCTTGAAACTTGGAGACAGTACCCCGGGGGCGGGGCGTCTCCGATCGTGGAGAAGAGCCGATGCGAGCGGATTGCGGAATTTTGGGAGAGGCGGCTGGCGGCCGGTACTCGAGAACGGACCTATCCCGTGGATCGCCTGCTTCGCCCGAGGGCGCCTCCGCCTCTCGCTGACCCAAGTCCAACCTATCCTTGGGAGCGGCCATGCCCGAGACACCTCTGCAATACGGGCCCGCGTCCGTCGAGCGCCTCCGCAATGCCGCGATGCGGCTCGCGGCCGAGCTTGACGAGGTTCGCCTGTTCCAAGCCGCGGCCCATGTCTCCATGGGCGCCGACGCCATCAGCCGAGGTCCGGCCCCGGAACTGAGCGCCGAGCAGCTGCGAACGGACATCGAGCTCGAGTTCGAATTCGACGAGCACGGGCGAGTCTGGATGATCCGCGAGGGTGATTGCCACATCATCGGGCGGACTGAGGCCGTGTGCCTCGAGATGCGGAAATTTCTCGCGAACGTCGCTTTAGGACGCGATCGCTAGAGCCCGCTGGCGGCTTCTCGGAAGTGCAAGCGTACGAACCTCACCGGGGGGGAAGGCGGCTGCGCGCCCGCGAGAGGGAAGGAGGGGATGAGGCGGCTCTGCGTCGCAGGCCGATGAATGAAATTGGTCTGGGACGGTCCCTCGAACTGAAAGCCTCCAATGAGCCGTCGTCCCAAATCCGAAGTGGTATCGCTCGAAGATACCCGCCGTGCCAAGCGCGCCGTCCTCTTTCTCGCCGCGACGATGTCCGGTGCGAACGGTCACAGCCTAAGGGGGGCCGCCTGCCCCATTCCGGGCCTGAAGTATTTCGCAGGCCCGAGAGTAGATATCGCCGTCGTCGCAGACGGCTTGCCGTCGGAGCGCGAGATCCTGACCTGGGTCCGCCACCGGCAGACGACGTGCATGATTGGCCGGCTATGCCGGCGTGGCGAGAAGCAGGCGCTGTTGATCGACGTCTATCTCGCCGATGGCGGCGTTGTGGCCCTCACGGGATACAGACTCGCCTTCCCGGAAGACGGTCGGCGACGGCTCGTCGGCGGGGCCAAGGACCCGGTGACCCTGCGCCTGCGCCCGCAAGGGCCTGTCCCGACGCTCGAGCCCCCCTTCGCCGACGAGATCGAACTCGTCGCCGCCAAGGCGAGAGCCGACGAGCAACTCGCGGCATTTCTCGACGGCTGACTCAGCCGGTCAGAAGGTGGGCTTGTCCTTCTTCGGATAAAGCCGGGCGACCTCGGCGCGGATCGCGAGCTGGGCGCCGCGAGCCTTGCGCCTTCCCCGGCGGCGTCACCTGGAACGAGGCGGCGCCGGCCCTTGGAACCGGACGTTGACAAGCTGCGACTATGTCCAGCCGCGAGCGCCTTTAGGCCGTGGGGCCCTGGACATGCGCGCTCGCCATCCGGTCGACCAAGCGGGCGAAATCCGGTTCATAGTCGCGAGCTTGTCAAGCCTCGAACCCTGCTGATGCCGGGGTGTCGAAAGCCTATGCATTTCGAACAATGAAGGCAAGCCGCTCATCGATTGCGACAACCGACAATCGGCTTTGCTCGAGACGGGTAAGGGGAATGGAGGCCCGGCTCTGCGCCGCTCGCCGATAGATGAAAATTGGCCCCGGGGCGGTCCCTCGAATCGGAAGCTCCCAATGAACCCTTCTTCTCAAGCCGGAGTGCTGTCGCTGGACGCGGCACGCCGAGCCAAGCATGCACTGCTCTTCCTCGGCGCTACGATGTCAGGCGGGCAGGGCCAAAGCCTCAGCCGCCTCGGCTCCCCCGTCGCGCCGCTCAGATATTTCCAACGTCCCGATATCGACATTGGCGTTGTCCGCGGCGCCGGCCCTCCCTCCCGCGAGGTCGTGGCGTGGGTGAAGCGGCGCCAGGTCGCGTGCATGATCGGCAGACTGTGGGAGCGTGAGCCCTTCGCCGAGCTCACCGTCGACACCTATTTCGCCGACGGTGCCGGCGCCGGCAACTTGGATAATCTTCATCTCTGGACGTCTGACAGCGGCGACCGCTTTTGGTTGGCCGGACGGCTCAACGATCCGTTGCTGCTGAAGCTCACGAGGGACGGGCCCGTCCCAACCCTTAGCCGCCCATTTCGGGATGAGGACGGCCTGGCACGCGGCAAGACCAATGCCGATCGGCTCCTCTCGGCCCTGCTCTGGCCTTCACCAGCCCGGTAGCGGTGGCCCCGATCCGGGCACGATCCGATCCGCAGCTGAGCGTGAAGGGGAAGGGAGGGGCAGCGTCCCCGCCCCTAGAGGAAAAATGACTATGCTCGCCCAACTCGCCCACCCCATGTCCGTGCCCTTCTCGACCCGGCGACCAGCCCAGGCAGCGCTCCTGCTGCTGTCGCTCGTCGGCGGCGAAGCGCCCGACTCCGCCGCCGTCGACGCCGAGCCGTCCCATCTTCGAGTGCATCTTGCCGGCTACACCCTCTGGGCCACGCGGTGCGACAGGACGCTCCTCTTGGAAGATGCTGTCGTCTTGGCACGCGCAGGCCGACGCGACGTGCTGATTATGCGTCTTGCAACATCGTTGCATCCCGCATCGCCGCTGACGTTCGACTGGATCCCTGCCTCGGCTGCTTCGAACGGGCCGCGATACGGACTCCTGCCCGTACTCCCCTTCGGCGGCGGGGTCTCGCTGGTCGACCCGCACGACGAACAGGTGCGGCTCGACCTCACCTCCGACGCGATCGTCGATCGTTCCGACCTGCCGGCCACCTGGCCTGTCCAGCGGGAGCTGGCGATGGCGAGGGCGAATGCAGTCCTCAACAGCCAGCTGTGGGGAGGGCTCTGACCATGGCGAAGTCGCAGAGGCGCGGGCCCAGCCGCGCTCCCAAGCCGCTGCCCCGCGAACGGGGGAGGGGTTGGTCTCCATTCATGTACATGAACCCCGGCGGCGACACGCCGGGCTTCTCCTATGGCGTTCTACGCCGGGTCTACCGAGGGCAAGCCTGCAGTGTCGGTGCGTCGGAGTTCGTGCGGCGCAAGCTCTACCCGATCGAGGCCCCGCCCGAGGGGAAATGGGCCAAGCCGTTCACCTGCTCGCGGTGGGACGTCCTGTTGCCGCCCTCCGGAAGCGACGAATATATGGCGCCGGAGCGGCTGATGGAGGCCTATGAGCGCCACCTTCTATCGTGGCGTCAGGGCTTGCTCTGCACGATCAAGGTCGTTCAGCCCCTGACCGAGCCGCTGCAGAGCTCGTATGAGAGGATCAGGGCGGCGGCTCGCCAAGCCTTTCCCCTGAGTCGAAATCTTCCCGCCGTACTCATCGCGCACGCTCCCTTTCTGGCGGGGGTCAATGTCCGGATGCGGCGGCCACACGTTCACATTGTCGTGCTGGCATCCGAGTTGTCCTTACTAGGCTGGGGAGCGCCGAATGACGAAGTCACCTCCGATGCCGGCCACCTCGCTCTGCACGACGAATTCAAGGCCGCCGGCGCGATCTGCTGAGTATTTCATCCGCCAGGCCGGGCGCTGCGCCTCGGCGCGCGTCGGATATTGGCCGGGCGTTGGGCGCGCTGCGCCTCTTTCATGGCTTTGACCACGGTGTGGAGATGGAGTGCGTTGGAGGAGAGATGATAGTCTGGGAGGACGTCGAAGCGTTGTGCGCCCCGGAGCGTCTGGCGAAGCTCACCTCTATCAAAGGGGTTGGACCGCAGCTTCCTGCGCAGCTTGCGCAGAATCTCCCAGCCGGCCTCCTTCGTTTGGCCTTGGACCTGGGAGAGGCGGGCGAACACAGATAGTTGCCCTGAGCCGTCCATGGCAATTGCCCCATCATCATCATCCATGACGGTCAGCCGATAAAGGAACAGAATTGCCGCCACCCTCGGGTCGGTGGCCTTCGGCCAATGGTCCTCGACGCTAACCGGCTCGGCCAGCCTTCCACGCGCGATGCTGTCGACGAGCGCCTCACGAATATCGACGAGCTGGATAAGCCGGGCAGCCGCAAACGCCAGCCCGGTGAGAGGCTCGACCCCCATCATTTTCTTGTAGAAAGAAACTCCGGTGCCCCGGCCCTTAGCGGCTTTCGCGGCGGTAAGAACCTGGCGGGCGATATCTCGCATGTAGGGGCCGGAGGCAATCAAATCTGCCGCCATTGACGAGGGCGAGCCCCGAGCTTCAGCTTCCGCCGCCCGTGGGCGAAGATCCTTGGCAATTCGGTCCCTGGGGCCGAGCTTCGCGTTTGCGTCGGACGCGACCAAGGACTTGATGGCAGTGCGGGCGAGCGAGGAGCAATCCCGCACAAATGTCCTGACGTAATATTTTCCTGAGTCTTCCAGCCGGATAGGTGGGTTGTTGCAAGACCAGATCATCGCCGCCACGAGCTGAACCTCGAGGACGCCGAAATAGACCAGCATTTTGCCGACCAGCTCCAGCGCGGTTTCCAGCTTCAGGCCGGCCCGGTTCTCGCGACGCGCAATCGAGATCGCCCGGTGCAAGTACCCTCGGGCGCAGGCTTCAAAGAAGGTGGGGCATAGGCTGTTGGCCTGGAAGAGGGAAGCGGCGTCCACTTCCGGGTCTATGCCGGTATTTTCAGCGGAGATTGAGATCGTCTCTTCGTTACCCGTGGCCGCAAGCATGTGCCTCAGCAGCCGCCGGACGTCTCCCTCGGTCTCCAAGCGGATCGAGTCCGGGACCGTGACGCGGTGATCCCGCAGATGACCGTGCGGCAGCTCCCGAAGATCGCTCGTCTCGAATACGGCGGCAAGATAGTCTCGACGGGCAAGCCCGCCCATGATGATTTCAAAATAATTCTCCTCGATCGCTTGCTCGAGAGAAGGGCGATCGTATCGGATTCCGGGGTCGATGCGCTGGGTGTAGGGCAGGAAGCGCGACATCGTTCATTCCTCCTCCCGGCCAGGAAGGGCCGCAGGATCGCGTTCGCACCGCGCCAAACTTCGCATTGGACTCCCCCTCCAATCGATCGGGACCTGTGCTTGGGTTGGTTCGCGGCAGCACCGAGCCGCAGACCAACAAGAGCACTTTATGCCCGACCACAATGCCTATTTCGAAGCGGGAAGAGCGATCGGACAGGCGCTTCTCGATCAAGCCCTAAGCGCGCCCATGCCCAAGCAAAAGGCGGAGACGTTCATCGACGGCATCCTGGCGACGCACCCGCGGATCAAAGCGCCGGTCCTGCTCGGTAGCCAGCAGGTAAAAGACTGGATGGCGCAACACGCTGTGACCGCGGGTCACATGCGCGAGGCCCTCACGAAGGGGAGGCAGAAGCTGCGGGCCTCCGCTCCGGCCGAGAAGCCGGCCGTCCGCCTTCCGAAGAAAAAACGGCAGCGCGGCGGGGAATCCAGCCAGGCCGCCAAACCGGTGGCGAGGCCATCGGGACCCTTTGAGAGCCGGGTCGTCGACGATCCTCCGCTCGACAAGATCTGAGGCCGGCCGCCCGGCCGCCGCGCACCTGAACACCAGACCTGGGAGCCACTCCAATGACTGCGCAATCAAGCGAGCTTCAGCCCCCTCGAAGGGCTGCACGAGTAAGACCGCTCACCTTCGTAAACGGCGACAAAGGGGGGGTCGGCAAGTCCTGGCTTGCCCGCATCATTGCGTGGCGGATGTTGTTGGACGGCGTGCCAGTCGAAGGCATCGACGGAGACCCGCGGAACGCCCATTTGCGGCGGTATTATGGTGGCAGCTTCACCGTCCACCGCCCGTACCTTCGTTCGGAACAAGGCTGGTCGGAGCTCATCGACACCGTTGCCTCGGCCGCTAATGACACCGCCATTCTGATCGATCTGCCCGCCGGCGCTGGCGACGATCTGGAAACGCAGATGCGACGACTTGTCCGGGGGCTGCCGGCCAGTCGCCCCGTCGTTCATATCTGGGTCGCCTGTGAGGAGGAGGACTCGATCACCCTCTTCGACCGCGTCAGGTGGCTCGCGAAAGCGGCTTCGACCGCCTTCGTCATGAACGGGCGATTCGGTTCGCCCGAGACCTTCGAGCTCTGGAGGAACTCGAGGCTTCGAGAGGAGCATCTGCGGGACGGCGGTCTCGAAGCCTACATCAATCCGCTCCGTGTCGGGATCCGCACGAAGTTCGCACGGGCGCGGGCGCCCTTCCACGCCGTGGACGAGCTTGACCTTCTCCGCTCGGAACGAACGGACTTTGAGCTCTGGACCGAGGACATGCAGGCCGCTCTCCAGGCAATCTTCGACCTGGTGCGGGGGTGAGGCATGTCTGAGACGATACGCAAGATGTTCCGGGAGATTCTCGACCGTGCACCCACGGCCGAGGATTATCGCCGGATCGACAAGCTGCGAAACGTGCTGCCGGACCGACTGCGGGACGACGCCTCCTTCCTTGCCGACGTCATCCTGCGAGCCGAGCACATTCGTTCTCTCGCAGAGGTGCTCAATGACGTCCTCGATCGTGCGACAAGTTGCGTGGAAAAGCGCGTTGCTCACGGCATCGATGCGAAGATCAAAGAGGCAGCGCTCGACGCCGTTCGACGCATCGCCGACAAGCTACCCAATGATCCCGTAAACTTACTGCGGCGATATGGCTATTTCGCCATCGGATGCGCCATGACCGCCTTCGCGCTGGGCCTGCTGACCGCATGGATAGTCGTGTCAGGCTATCCGGACTCCAGGGCCGCCGCCGCGGCGCACGAGGCCCAGGGAAAGGCCGGGATCACTTTGGGCCATTGTCTGAACGAAGCCCACGACACCGCGAAACGCGGCCGGCGTCGCTCCGCGAACGCCCTGGAGCTGGCCAACATCAATGAGCGCATTGCGGTTCAGCTCTGCGCCGCACGTTACCTCCAGGCCACCGCGGCGCCCACGTAGTTCGCCCCAAGTGGAAAAGGGCGGACGCCGCGCTTCCGCGGCGTCGGCACCTGAAGCTCTCTCCAAATGGAATATGAAACACGGGAGCAAGGGCTGGCCAGCGACTACCGCGCCCTCCCGGAGCGCATTTCGCCACTGCTTTGTCGCTTCGCTCTGGCGCTGATGGCGTCGCCTGGCCCGACCTTGCCGAGGAGGGCTCTGCCCTCCCCGGACCCCTCCCGCGGCACCCGAAGATGCTGACCTGAAGGAAATGAAAATGCCCGGACAAACCGGAACCGAGACCCGCCGCCTCGACAACGTCCTCACCACGCGATGGTCGGACGATCAGTTTCGCTATCTCCAGGAGATCGCGGACCTCATGGACTGCTCGCGCGCCGAGGGCCTTCGACTCCTGGTGGGCGAGGCTCACCCGAAGGTCCTTCCTACGAAGGACCACGTGCGCGAGATCCAGCGGATCGGCGTCAACCTCAACCAAATAGCGCGGGTGGCGAACTCGACCAATCGCATCGACCAACCCGCCTTGGATCTTCTCATTGAGGAGATCCGCGCGGCGCTCAAGGCGATGAAGCGATGATACCGAAGATTATCCACGGCACCGATTTCCAGGGTCTCAGAGACTATCTCATAGAGCATCGCGATCACGAAGTATTGGCGCTCGTGGAGGTCTCGAGCATCGCTTCCGCGGCGCAGGAAATGGAGCTTACCGCGAGCTATAACTGCCGCGTCAGGTCGCCGGTCCTCCACATCTCGATGTCGGCCGCGATCGAGGACGGGACGATCTCAAAAAGCCGATGGTTGGCGTTGGTAGCCTCCATCGTGAAAGAGTTTCAGCTTGGTGGCCATCAACACGTCGTGGTGCGTCACCGCGACAAGGCGTACGACCACATCCATGTCTTTTTTTGCAAGGTGAGCCTCGCGACCTTCAAGACACCTGAGAAGCAGTTATTCTTGAAGAAGGGAAGCCTCCGCGAGGCTCGTGGCGGCTACCCTCTAACGGTCGATGAAGCGACGCTTATGCCACCGGAGGACGTGGTACGCCGATCGTTCGACAGCTTCGCGCTCTTCCGACTTCAGGACCTGTGCCGGCTCAAGGAGGTCGAATGGGAGCTGCGTTCCGTCCGCACGCATAAAGAAGTCGCGGCCGCTCGAGCGGCAGGCGAGCCTCGACCCCGGCGACACTCGGATAAGCGCCGGCAAGAACGGACCGGCGCGACGCCACTCATCGAGCGTGGCTCCGCTATGAGGACCGCCCTCGACGCGCCGAATTGGCCCGAGGCCCTTGAACGATTGCGGTGTCTGGAGGTGGGACTCCAACCGGTGTTCCGAAAAAGCCAATCGGGGCCGGGCAAGCTGGTGGGCCTATGTCTCTATGACTCCGCCGACCGCGATAACCGTATGAAGGCGTCCGACCTCGACGTCCCCGGCCGCCGCTACGGGCTGCGCCAGATCGAGAGCCGGCACGAGCAAGGCGCCCTTACGATGGAAGAATGGTGGGACGACCGGTTTGCAACCGCCACCTCCCCGTTCAAAGTCAGATCTGCTCCGGACAGCCCGCGCTCGAGGTGCCAAGACGCTTTCGACCTTCTTCGGGAGGCTACGCGGGCCGACCGCGCCGAGAAGCGCAGGTTGCGCGACGCTCTGAAGAAAGAACAAACGAAGGAGGTGGCCCAGGAGCGGCGGGCTCTCATGGTACGCAGAAAGGCCGAAGCTTCGGAACTGCCAGCCTCGGAGCGCCGTGCATTTTATGGTCGCTTCTCACGCGAGACTAGTCTTCCCACTCTAGAGGCACTCGCGACACGGCACCGGGCGGCCGTCGCCGAACTGCGGGTCCCGCGCCAAGCCACTTGGGCAGAGTTTATCGAGCAGAGAGCGCTTTCGGGTGACCCCGATGCACGGCAAGTGCTCGCCGAGATGGTGCCCGCGCCGCCAGTCAAGGTCACCGCCACGGAGCGCTCACAGCGGCCACGGAAGTCGCTCAGTCATGATGCCGGTGAGCAACTGGCGACGAGGGCGGTAAACGGGCCACAGCCGGCGACCCCAACTGCCATCCGCGAAGTGCCTGCGAACCCGTCCGAGGAGGTCGATATCGCCGTGCAGCTGGCATTGCTTGGAGAGCGCAAGGACAAGTCGATATGAATTGGTTTGCTGTGGCGATGTCGATGCAGGGCGCCGGCGGACGCCCGGCGCTTAGCTGCGGCGTGGCCGGAAGAGAATTATCCCGACCTCGATAAGGGGGATGATTGCCCGATCAGGTCCCATCGATGGGCTCGGCAACTTCGACGATCCAGCGCCGACCGAGGGTTTGGACCACATCAAGTCTCAACCGGGGGGGTGACGCGGGCTTGGCCAAGCGTGGTAGGCTTCATCTCGTTCGCGCTATCAGAGATTGAGGTGTCTCTGATATCAATCGTCGGTGAGCTGCGGACAGGCGTGGAGGACTTACTCCAGAGACCCCGCTTGAATGAGATGACGAGGCTATGGTCGAGAGAGGGCATCCCGAAACCATAGTGCTGACCAGGGAGGAACTGCACGAACTCGTCTGGTCAGAGCCGATGCGAAAGCTTGCTCAGCGCTTTCAGATCTCCGATGTCGGGCTCAAGAAGGTCTGCACGAGGCACCGAATCCCCGTCCCAGCTCGCGGCCACTGGCAGCGCGTCCAAGCAGGGAAAGCGAGCCCGCAAATCCCCCTGCCGGTCCTCAAGGACGCCCAGCCGATCAGGTTCGCCCTCAATGCGCCCGCGCCAGAGACATCCGCGGACCTGGGCCCCGATCCGGCTCTTGAAGCCGAACAGGCTTTCGCACCGGTCGTCGTAAGTGAGGCACTCGAACGTCCCCACCCGATTGCCCGCCGGATGCGGCAGGAACTGAAAGGCCGCAAGCCGGACGACTATGGCGCGATCCGATGCAGCGGGCCGGACGTATTGTCGGTGCGCATCCATCCGGCCACCACGGATCGCGTCCTCAGGATCGCCGACGCCCTTTTAAGAGCCTTCGAAGTGCGGCGCTTCGAACTGCGGCCGGGTAAGCGAGGCGCCAGGTTCGGCGGATCCCTTCAGGTCGTGGTCGACGATGAGACCTTCACAGTCTCCATTGAAGAGCGAATGCGGCGCGAGACGCATAAGCCGACCGAGGAGGAGTTGTCGCGAAGGCGACGCGGCCTTTATGTCTACAGCCGCAGCTACGATTACGTCTCGACCGACGAGCTCACCCTCAAGATTGAGCCCAGTCACGGCACCGGTCTCCAGTCCAGCTGGCGAGATACCCGCTATTCCGCTGTCGAACGTCGCCTCGGCGAGGTTATGGTGAGCCTTCGCCAGCACGCTGCGTGGCGCAAGGCCGAGCGCGATAAAGCCAAGCTGCGGGAAGAGCGCTTGCAACTGGAGCTTCAACGGCGGGCGGAGTTGCGCACTCGAGTTGAGGCCGAGCGGCGGGCGATTGAACGGCTCGAGGAGCAAGCCGCGAACTGGCGCCGTGCGGAACAGATCAGAGCCTATGCCGCTGCTGCTGAGCGCTGTGCCGGGGCCTCGTCGACGCGAGAGCAGGCTGAGTGGGCAGAATGGGCTCGCGCCTATGCCGATCGCCTTGATCCGCTACGCCCGTCTCCTCATTCGGTGCTGGATACGCCGGAAAGCGAGTTTCAGCCTATCGCGCTTTGGCGAGTGTGACATCGATTACATGACGTCCGCTCGGCGCGGTTTCCCTCACTAGGAAAGTCTCGCTTAGGGTCGCTGGCATGTCAGGTTAAAACGTCCGTTTGGCGCCACTCTCGGTCGTCCAGCGGGCCACCCGGCGATCCCAAAAGCCGTCGTTGCCGAGTGAGGGAACCCTCACTAAATTGGACTCCGATGTGCGGCATTAGGCCGCTCCTCGGTGGAGCTCGCAATCAGCGATGTACGACAAAGGGGTTCTCGCCTTGGCCGGCAACATCCCTCACGAGGGGCGGCTGCCCTTCGCCATGGGGTCGTCCGAGCGCCGCTCGCCGATTTGCGGCAGTCGCGTCACAGTCGACTTGCGGCTGAGCGCCGATGGCCGGGTGGATGACGTGGGAATGCTGGTGCAGGCGTGCGTTCTTGGTCGTGCGTCCGCGGCGCTGCTCGCTTCGCGGATCGTCGGTCGTTCAGTGCGGGATCTCGTCGAGGCCAGCGAGGCGCTTGCGTGGTGGCTCGCGACCGGGGACGGCGCGCCGGGCTGGCCGGGGATGGAGGTGCTGGCACCCGCGCTGCCCTACACCGCGCGGCACGCGTCCATACGCCTCGCGTTCGAGGCGGCTGCCGAGGCCGCCGAGCGCGCGCTGCAGCCGGCTGATGGGGTAGCGCCCGCCTGAGACGGTGGCTGTCGGACTGCTAGCCGTTCCCGCGGGCGTGACGGGGTTTCGGGGTGTCAGGCGAGCCCGCGGCCATCGCCGAAGGTGCCGACGGCGCGGCGGATCGCTTGAGCGACGTCGTCCGGATCACCTCGGGCGTCAATCACGACCACGTCCCGCCTCAGAGCCGCGATGCGTAGGTATCGCTCGCGGACGCTCTCGAGGACGTCCGCACGCTCCAGCGAGTGAAGCGTGCCGCGTGAGGCGATCCGACGTATCGCCGTCGCGACATCCACGTCGAGGAGGATGATTATGTCCGGCATCGGCGTCAGAGCGGACTGCTCGTCGACGGTCCATCGCAGGTCCTCGTCGGCGTCGCCGAGGGGCTGGTATGCGGCGGCCGAGATCGCCGACCGATTCTGCAGCAGGACAAAGCCGGGGGTCGTCCGAACGAACGAGAGCGCAGGCGTGATCTTGCGTTGTGCATGGTCGCGCCGATCGCTGGTAAAGAGCTCCCGTTGTCGGGCGACGTCCGTCGGAAGGTCCGCGAGCGCGGCGCGAACCGCGCGGCCGTGATGGCCATAGCTGGGTTCATGGAGCACGATGGGCGTCGTCCCCTCGCGGTTGAAGGCATCCGCGAGGCGCAGTAGCTGCGTGTCCTTGCCGGACCCGTCGATGCCCTCGAACGCTATGTAGCCGATCACATCGATACCAGTTCGGGCGGGTTCCCGCGCTTGGCTTCCGACCGCTGCGCCTCGATGATCTCCATCGCGGCGCCCTTCAGCTGCTCCGGCGTCCTGTCCTGGATCGGCCGAATCTTGCGCAGGGTCTCCTCGACGATGCTGAACTTGAGGCTCTCGCCGGCGGGCACCTTCTCGATCACCGCCTCACGCACCGCTTTGACGAGCACGGCCACGTTCCCGGTGCTCTCGCCGACGAGATTGGTCATGCGCCTGGTGTTCTCATTCAGCTCGACCAGGTACTGCTCCAGCCTCTCGCGCGTCGGATGTTCCACCGTGATAGTGAAGTCGAAACGCCCGGCGCGCTTGATTGCGCTGTCGATCTTCCAGGGGTAGTTCGTCGCAAGGAAGATGAGGCACCGGTCCTTGTCGTGCAGGTCCTGAAGACGCGGCAGCATCGCCGAGGTCGTGAACGCCGCAATGGTGCGGCTCTTGTAGGTCTCGGTCGGAGTCGCGGCGGGCGAGTCGGGAGGGGCGGCGCCCTCCTCGGCGTTCTCGGTCCCCGTGCCGCCCTCCTGCTCCTTCGCCGCGCCGGGCGCGGCAGCGCCGGGTGGCGTTTCCTCCTCGCCGCGGGACAGGAAGAACTCCTCGAACTCGTCGAAGAAGATGACGCAGCCGCGCAGATGGTTTAGGAGCCCGAACACGTGGTTCGCCCGCGCCTCCATACGGTCGAACCCGTCCTTGAAGATAGACGAGGCGGGGACCGCGACCATCGGCCAGCGGGCAAGCCGGGCGATCTCCTTCACGAGCGAGGTCTTCCGGGTCCCCGGGCTGCCCGGCATGAGCCCGGCGCAACGGTCCGGCTGGGGCTGCTCGCTGGGATTTTGGAGAATGGGCGCCAGGACCTTCTCCGCCAAACCCGCGCTGATGCCGGCGTTGATCTCGGGGTCCGTCCAGTTGCTCTCGATCTCGGCTCGCTGGTCATCGGGGGAGGGGAGCGTCGCGGTCCATCCGTGGGGCGGCAGGTCGGGCCACACATGGCGCCCCTGCTCGCGCGTCCATCGGCGCGACGGCGAACTCGCCGTGTCATCGATGAGGTAGTGCTTGGTGTCGAGTTCGAGGTCGAGCTCCTCGATGACCCGGCGATTGATCCAGTCATTCAGGACGTGGACGAAGCCGGCGAGGAAATGGCAGACGATGGCGGTGGCCCAGCCGAGGGTCGTGTCGGGCGAGACGGTGTGGTCGTCCTGCCACCCGTCGAGCTTCAGACCCGTCGGCGCGGTCTTATCGGCCGATGGCGCGGTCGCCCGGTAGAAGGTCGGGATGACGCCGTTGAGGAAGTACCTGCGCATCATAGTGACGATGAGCGGACGCGCCGCGTCCGGAACGCGTGGCTGGAAGTAGAGCCAAGCGAGACACAGCGCCACCTCGTGGCTGGCAATGTGCCACGGCGCGTTCCTCTTGCGGAACACGGGGTGGGTCGCCGGCCAGCTGCCGTTCTCCTGCTGCGCCTTGGCCAGCGATTCGACAATGGCGAGGCACAGGTCCTTGTCCACGTGCTCGTCGTAGATGGCGTAGATGCAGCCGGCGAAGGCAAGGCGGACTGGGTCCTGCCGGTGGGTGACGCCGCGCTGGAAGTAGTAACACTGCTCGATGGCGAAGGATCGGGCGCCGGCGACCACGGCTGAAAGCCCATCAATGTCCTCGACCCCGAGGACATGGAGCGCGCGCAGTGTGTGGAGGGTCGCAAAGTAGTGGCGGGACTCCGGGCGCCCCTCCTCGAAGCGGACCTCGCCGGCGAAGCCGACACCGACCTCCTGCGGCCTCGACGCCTCGCGAATCGCTTCGCGGAGACGTCGCTCAATTATGGATCGTTCAGTCAGGCCGTCATATTCGCTCGCCTGCATTTCACGGTCGGGAATGATCTTCCCCTCCTGCTCGACGTCGAAGTCGACCGGGCTTCCCTCGGCGTCGCGGAGCAGCTTCAACGCTCCCGACGAGATGTCATAGAAGCGCTGCAGGTATTCGGCTACCTGGATGAAGTCGGTGAGATGCGCGATGTCGAACGTGTTGACCTCGTAGGGGTCGATCTTCTCGCCCTTCTTCCTCTTGGGCTTGCGCGACTCGTAAAGGCGGTGCCCCGAACGGCCGATCAGCGGCTCAACCGTCAGCGTCGCGAACGCCTCCGCCCAGGTCGGCGTCTGCCTGCCCTTGCTCGTGTCGCGCAGGCGGTCGCTGTAGAGCAGCGCGACGTAGGCCCTAGCCGACGTAGTGATGTGGGGAGCCGCCTTGTCCGGATTGCCGTCGGACTTGGAGTCCTTGCGAAAGGAGCCGTCGTCCCTGCGGAAGCCCAGCACCGACTTGGCGGCATCGCGCGACCAGTTCTCAACGGTCGAGCGGAGCAGCACGAGGTCTTGGACGGAGGCCACCTGCGCTGTGTCGTCGAATTCGTCCGCTATGGTGTTGTTGTTCAAGGCGTCTTCCCCGTTATCGCGTCTTCCCCCTCTAATAGCCGTCGCAGCGATGGGGGCAAAGCGGTTCGGTGGAGAAGATCGGGAGAATTTGGCTAGTCGCGCTCGAAAGTCATGAACGTGAAGAGGGGCACCTTTGTCGATCGCTCCACCTCGTCGCGATCCGCCGCGAACCTCGCTTTGTAGAGCTCGCGCGGGATGAAGCCGTCCTCCATCCGAGTGAGTCTCCAGCCGGTGTCGACGAACGCGTTAACGTAGGCACCAGGTGCGTAGAGATGGTAGGTAAACGGGCCGACCTTCTCGCCGATGTGGATCGGAAAGCTCCGCGGCCTCGACAGGTCGGTCGTGACCCTGAAAGAGTCGTCCTTCTCCGCTCGCCCGGTGCGGTAGAAGTAGGGATGGACGAGCGCTACGACCGCCATTCCGCCCGTTCGGGTGATGCGCGCCATCTCGGCGGCCGCGCGCGTCAGGTCCGAGCAGTAGCAGAGGACCACGCTCGCCACGAGTGCGTCGAAGTAGCGATCAGCGTGGGGGAGCTGCGTGACGTCTGCGAGGGCGAAGCGCACCCCTTCGGGGACTTGCTCCGGTGTGGCGATGTCGCAGGCGTGCGGTTCGCCGACCCTTATCTCCTCGAATAGCCACCCGCCGCCGGTGCCGATGTCTAGCACGCGACCGCGCGAGCAGTCACCGAGGAGCCGGACGATCGTCGGCTTCAGAATCGCGTCCCGCAGCCAGGACGAGCTGGAACGCCCGGTGGCGATCGCTGACCGATATTCGCCGCCCAGTGCCGACCATTCCTCTCCCGCGACATCACCGGGCATCGGCGGCGGACTCCAACGCGAACGCCCCTTGGGCCGCCAATGGCTCGAGCAGCCTCTCCAAGTCAGCGGCCATCTTCTTCGACCAGCGCGCATTGATGCCAATGAATGGGACCTCAAAGCCGCGCGCCGCCATTCCGGCCTTCAGCTCCTCGACGTAGATGCCCTCATCCCTGACGATGGCTCGCCCCTTGTTCAGGTAATTGACTGCGCAGGCTGGCGAGAAGTCGACTCCGATCACCGCCATGATTTGCATGCCGGCGTCTCGCAGCCTCTGCATGTAGGCGAGCTGGCCCTCAGCGATGGTCCTCGACGTATCGCGCAATCCGTTGCGCTCATACCACGCCTTTCCATGCGGCGACCTGCCCAGGCCTCCGCTGGCGCATTGCGTCTCCGGGCACGGCATCTGGAAGATGTTGATATCATGGCGGAGGCAAAACTCTAGCACCGGCTTAACGATCGCGGCGTACTGCTTCGCAACCCCCTCTGCCATCACGCATTGCGCGAGCATGCAGTGCGAGACGAAGACGCAACGGCGCGACCGCCGGTCGGGCGTGGTCATGCGGCCACTTCGTGAGGCATCCTGGGCACGAATGGACGATCGGTGTATCCCTTCAGCCAAGCGTAATCCGACCAGAGCCGTAGACATAGCCCACACACTTGGTCGGCGCAGCGGTCCTCGTACTGCTCAGCCGTCAGCCAGTCTGCGTCGGTGTAGTATCGCGCATTGAGGACCGGTTCGTGGGCGAAGTCGATCTCGTAGAGGTGGAGCGTCACGTCGATGCCCATGGGGTTTTGATCCGAGGAGCCGGACGTGAGATACGACTTCACCAGCACCGGAACCCCGCCAAGCCGCTCGACAGACATGGCGTCGAAGAGGGGCTGCGCGGCGGCGAGGTCGGTCACGTCGGGCAGCGCGACTGGATCGTGCTGGATGGAGAACAGGCTCCAGACATTCGGGTAGTTCGACATGTGCATGGAACGCCGGACGTAGAACGTGCTCCCGCCGACCCGGCGGACCCCAATCACCGCGTCGATCGGCTTTCCTTTACTCATCTTTCTGCTTCTCCTCGTGCCGTTCCGCCCATCGGATGGGACCTGTCTCGCGCCGAGTATGAATCAATCGCGGCGCCTTTGAAAGTTCCGTTATCGTTCCGTTTCGGCGGTTCGTCCCGTTTCGCGGCCATGGTCGCCTGATGGACGAGGCACGGGACCGTCGACGCCCTGATCCCCCACATATTCTCGAATCGGCTTCCCGACAGCGATATGGGACTTCTCGCGGCGCCATGCCAGTCCGTCGGACTATGCGCCAAGGCGCTTTGCCGATGCGTCGTTCGATTTCGCCGCGAGTTGATGACAGCGTCACCCACCATCCGCCCCAGCTAATCCAACGTCCGCTTTCGAACTCTGGTGACCGAAAGCCGCCAGTCTGCAGTTGGCCATATGCCGCCATTGACTTCGCGTTGCATCGGAAGAGGTTGGAATCCGTCCTCAACAGTAGGTGTCGGTGCTCCATCGGGTGCTCATATTTCGGCTTGAAAAATTGTGCCAATTCGCTGTACATCTGCGGCGTAAAGCGCATATTTCGCGCCAACAAAATCAACTACTTAGCACCCAAAAAAACCGGCTGCGAATCCTGCCGCTCAACCAGTTTCAACGCAAGTCGTCGTTCGGACTTCTAGGTTCGCGAACCGTTTGACGAACGCGGAATCGCGGATCGCAGCGACGATCTCAGCATCGACTGTGGCGTAGAAGTGATTGAGATGCGCGATCTGGACGGATGGCACCTTGCTCGCCGGGCCAGGCGGCGGAGCGCAAGATCCGACAAAAAATGAACAAACTACGGCAATGGCCCAGCGCATTGCCGCCACACTGTCACGTAGAGCTTATCTCTGCAACGACAGGACGTGAGGTTGGCCGAGTGTCCGCTATGGACGACAGCGGACGTTCGGCTCAACGTCGTTAAGGGTGGAAAGCGCATATGCCGCGCTCACGGCGTGGGGCCTAAGCGGACACATCCCGGATCAAAAGGCCCAGGGCCTCCTGTCCTGTCCATAGGGCCGCTTTCCAGCCGCCGGCGATTGCCCCCTCCACGTTGACTCGTCTGTCGTCGATTAGAAATAGTTCGGAGGGCTGAAAGGCGGTGCGTGCTTCGATACTCTTGTAGAAGGCTGCAGCAGGCTTCGAGCAACCTAGCTGAGCTGCGTAGTGCAAGCCATCGAACCGGTCGCGGAAACGAAGATCGTCCCACAGGTAACGAGCACGCTCGTGCTCTTGGACGGTGGCGAGATGAACCTCGATGCCGCCAGATCTAACCGAGGCAAGCTCACGCATCAGAGCTTCGTCGACATGCGCATCGTTCTCGAACCAGTAGCGGATCAGTTCGTCGCAGCTCACCTGGGGCGCGATCTCTCGCAAAACCGGTTCGAGGCGCTCTCTCAGTGTCGCACGCCCATGCACCACGTCATCCCAGTGTTGTGCAAAGAAAGCTGCCTGCAGCGTCGCTTTTTTGATGCCGAGGTCGCGCTCCAAATGGGCGCTCCAACCATGTTCGTCAGGGTGAACAATGAGGACGCCATCGACATCGACCATGATCGCCCTGATTGTCATTGCCTCCGAGGAGCACGGCCCGTCGACCAGTGCAAGCCCAAGGTCCGGGCGAGCGACAAGTCGACATTGCCTGCCCAGGTCCCGCGACATAACAGGGCGAATGCACGTGAGAACCTTCCGCCCGGACGACGCGCCGTTCCTCGCGCGGATTTTCCATGCGGCTGTGCATCAGATTGGAAAGCTCCACTATACCGCGGAACAGGTCGGAGCCTGGGCACCCACCGTGCCCACCCCGGAGACTTTCCTTCGCCAGGGTCGCGATGGACGCCTGCTGCTGGTGGCTGTCGACCACCTGGATCACCCACTCGCATATGGCGATCTAGAGGCTGACGGCCACATCGATCATCTCTATTGTCGGCCGGATATTGCCGGGACCGGAGTCACGTCATTCCTCTACGACCGGATCGAGGAGGCCGCAGTCGCCCGGGGCATCGGCCGGCTCTTTGTCGAAGCAAGCGAAGCTGCGCGACGCTTTTTCCTGAAGAAAGACTTCGTCGAGTTGCGGCGGCGCGAGATCAACCTGGGGGATGTGGCGATCCACAATTTCGAGATGGAGAAACGGCTGATGATCCCCGGTCCCTCGCCTAGCGTGGGCACTGGATGGAGCGGGAACGCGAGCGAAGGCGGATAGCCACTGTGAACGTTGCCCTCGAGATATGTCCCGACTGTAAAGCGGCTCTCCCTCATACCGGAGGGCCACGCCACGCATATCTCGGTGGCTCAGCTTCCTGCTGGGCGGCCTATGGCGAGCTCCTGGCCAAGGAATATGGTGATCAGGCCTACATGGTGGTGCACCGCCAGACCGTCGATGCTTATTGTGCCCAGCATCCGGGTCTGCCGGAGCGCCGCACGATCCAATCGATCAATGTCCATCTCGCCGGCCTCTGTCTCACGATTGAGCGAGGCTCCTCAGGCGATTTTGCGAGGCGTCTCATTGCGAAATTGACTGAAAGTTACGAAGACCGGTTCTGCTGGCTCCCGCCCCCCGCGAACCTCGGCGAGGTCCGGGTGACTGACGTGCTGGCCGCAGATGACCCGACCGCCCACGCCCGCGAAGTTCAGCGATGGGCGGAGGAGGTTTGGAGCGCCTGGGAACCGCATCATTCACACGTTCGTGCACTCGTCGACGCCGCGCTAAAAAGATAACTGGACATGCCCTGTTCAAGGTGTCGCAGTTATCCGAGCGGCATGAGGCTGCGTTTGCTTTTGTTGCCGCTACTGGCGGGCGTGGTGCAGGCCAATTCGGGGCCGCACCCCGAGTTGAAGGCCTCGCCTTCCGAACCTCCTGAGCGGGTCGGCAGAGCAAGGGACCCGCGAGTCGCCACCTTTGTCATCGAGCGTCGCGCCGACGGGGCTGTTGGAGGTGCCGCCGCCATGATGCACGCCCGGCTCGCCGTAGTGGGGAGCTGCGTTCTGGTGAAGAGCGAGAGGGGGGACGAGATAATCCCGGTATTTGGCGCAGGAACCGCCTCATGGGACCCACGCTCTCGCCAATTGAGATATCAAAATCGGCATTATGCGATCGGAGAGATCGTTCCGATCGGTGGAGGCGGAATAAGCCCCGCGATGATCCCGACAATCTTGCGCAGCCCGCTGGTAGACGTCCCGAGCGACTGCCCTACGTCCAGACTTTGGTTCGCCACGGGCTGAAACGCAGAGGACGTCGCTCCCACCGAATGTCTTCAGTGGGTGGAAGCGGAGGCTGATGGCGGGGCGGCGCGAATTCAAGCTACTGGGTGTGGCGATCCACAATTTCGAGATGGAGAAACGGCTGACGATCCCCGGATCCTCGCATAGCGTGGGCGCTAGCTAGAGCGGAAACGCGAGCGAACGCGGATAGCCACGGTGGCCGAAATAAAGGTCGTCGCACGACGGGGTTTAGGGAGGCGCGCCATTCGCACCACCTCGTCTCAAAGATCAGACATGCGCGTAATGTTGACGGGCCCTCGGGCGCCAATGAATCCGCTCCAGATATAGTTATGGTGTCGTATCACCTGCTCGGCCGAGAGGTGAGGTCGATCCGACGTCGTATGCCCGTCCTCCGGCGCCCAAACATCGTAGCCCCGCACCGCCGCCGATCTCACGGTCGAATCAACGCAAAATTCTGTCGCGCAGCCGGTAACGATCAGCCTTCCCGTCGACTCCGGCGGGACGAGCGTCGCTAGTTCCGTTTTCGCAAAACAGTCGCAGGTCGCCTTTGCGATCACTTGGTCCTGCTTGTTGACGTCGAGCTCGGGAAGAAGCTGCCAGGCCGGGCTGCCCGCTTGGAACGGGCCGTCCTCTTGAGTGTGGCGGACAAAAATCACGCGGCCGCTGGCATCCCGGGTCTTTCGCGAGAGACGATTGATACGATCGACAAGGCCAGCCGCGTCAAATTTAGCGCCCCCGTCAAACAGGCCAATCTGCATGTCTATCACCAGCAGGACGTCTTTGACGTTCACTCTCAACCCTTTCTCCCGCCGTCCGGCTCAGCGTATTTTCGCACTTGGGGCTAATGTCCGCAATGGGCCGAAAGCGGACATTCGGCCCTACCGTGGGCCGGGCAAAAGGGTGTGGAGACTGTCCGTGCCTATCCACAAGGCAGGACGCTCTCCCTGGATCACGTCGTCCCAGTGCTGCTCGAAGAAGGCGGCCTTAAGGGTCGTTGCCGGAATTCCGAGATCTCTCTTCAGGGCGCTCCACCCGCCGCGGTCGGGATGGACGATCAGCACGCCATCCACGTCGATCATGATGGCTTGATCGTTATCGGTTCGCCAGAAGCACCCTCCATCATTTCAGGCATGGGGCAGCGAGCCGCATGCCTGCTTTGGGCCGAAGGAAGACATTCGGCCTTCCGCTCCGCTCGGCGCAGGGGGATCTTTAATTCGCCTTATTGACCCCGCCAAAGCCTGGAATAGTGGGAGAGCCGACGCAAGAGCATCTCGCTCCGAAGTGCTCAATTCCCCGATAGCCTCAGCCAAGGGTGCTGTCCTCCGGAGATGCCCTTCTTGGAATAGGTGTTTGCCCTTGGTTGTGGACGAGACAAGGGTTGCGCGGCCGTCTTCAAGGTCAGGTTCTCGAACGACGAGCCTGAGCGCCTCCAGCTGAGCAACTGTCTTGGTGATAGCCGGCCGGCTGACTTCTTCGAGCTGGGCGAGCTGCGACATTCGAATCCGACCCGCATAAATGATCACGCCCAGCGCCGAGGCCTGCGGACCGGTCAGGCGGGCACAGCGATCCGCTGCGCGCAAAATCCGGACGAGCGTCACCGCCCCTACCGCCAATGCAGCAGCCAATTCTTCATTGTCCATTGACCGCTCCTGCCACATAGTTCACTTGATTAACTAAATGAGGAGTTGAGTCAATGTCACGCAAATTTACGGGTGGGCTGGGTTTGGCGGCAACATTGCTATTCTGGGCGGCTCTGGCTTTCTTCGCAGCCGCGCACCCGGGCTATGAGCATGGCACCAAGGCGGTGAGCGAGTTGGGTGCGACCGGAGCGCCGAACGCCTTAGCCTGGAACCTCATCGGATTCCTCCTACCAGGCCTGCTGCTGGCGCTGTTCGGCGTGGGTGTCGGGAAGGCGGTGCGGGAGCGACGGACGGGCCTGTATTTGGCACTGTCGGGCCTCGCCTTCGCCGCGACGGCGGCGCCCGCTGACATGGAGAACCTCAAATCCCCGCTCTCCCTGGCGCATATTCTAGCGTCGCTGATGGTGTTTCTGTTCTGGCTGCCTGCCTGCCTGCGCTTGCTTAAGCGAACGACCCCGGAGCTTCGCCGGATCACCGTGTTGTTTCTTCTGTTTGCACTGGCAGCGGTTGCGATCCGTTTCACCCCCCTGCTGCTTCCGGGCTGGGGGCAGCGCCTGTCGTTCTTGGCCTATTTCGGCTGGGTAGGCGCCGTTAGCCTGTTGCTCGTTGCCTCGAAGAAGATAGTCCTAAACACGCGGGATCTCGGGTGAATGTCCGCCAGGGGTCGAAAGCGGACGCGCCGCCGACCTCATTGAACGCCCCCTCATCCGTCGCGCCCCGATGCTGATCGGCAGAAGGCGGGGACGTCAAGCTTTGGCCGTGTTAGACTGTCTGCTTTCACGAGGATAAGTCCGATTGGCTTCCAGGCGTGCGCGCCAAGGGGCTGCTCGTCCGCCACGGAGGGATCGACCGATGTCATCACGATACAAGCCGGACCGTGGACTCCCTCGCCTGATCATGTCGGCGCTTCTGGCCGGCATCGCCCTGATGGCGCCGGCAGCGGCTGCCGCGCGACCGACCCTTATCCGCGATGTCCGAGTCTTCGACGGCGAGAGCACGCACGAACGGCGATCCGTCCTCATCGAAGGAAACCGGATCGTGGAAGACGACTATAGGGGGACGCCGCCGAAAAATGCCCGCATCGTGGAGGGCACAGGCCATACGCTGATGCCGGGCCTGATCGATGCGCATGTTCACGCTTATGCCGGCCTGGACGATTCACTGCTCTTCGGCGTGACTACCGTCGTCGACATGTTCACCTTGCCGGCGGCGACGGCCGAAGCCCGGGCTCGCACCAAGGCGAATGCCAATCCGCGGGAGGCCGATGTGCATAGTGCCGGCCTGCTCGCCACCGCGCCCGGCGGGCACGGAACGCAATTCGGCTTCCCGGTGCCGACGCTGACGGCGCCCGATCAGGCGAAAGATTGGGTGGCGGCACGGGTCGCGGAAGGCTCCGACTTTATCAAGATCGTGATAGAACCCGGCGGCGCGGAGATCGGCCGGACCTTGCCGACGCTGGATCAAGCTACGGTCAACGCCCTGGTCGAGGCCGCGCATAGGCAGGGCAAGCTCGCCGTCGTTCATGCGACCACCAAGCGAACGGCACAGATGGCGATCACGGCCCGCGCCGACGGCCTCGTCCATTTCTTTGCCGATGCCGCGATCGATAAGCCGATGCTGTCGGCGATGAAGCGTCAAAAGATGTTCGTCACTCCGACCTACGTGGTATTCGAAGGCTTTGCAGGTCGTGCCGGCGGTCGTGCCTTGCTCGAAAAGCCGGGTTTTGCCGGATTGCTCCACAAGCAGGCGGTCGCCAATCTCGGCGGTCCGGTCAAAAGCGATCGGATCCAAAGGTTCGCGCCGGCAATGGAAGCCAATATCAGGGCTCTGCGAACGGCTGGAATTCCAATCCTTGCGGGCAGCGACGCGCCCAATCCCGGAACGTGGTTCGGCGTCTCGCTCCACCGCGAACTCGATCTGCTCGTCGCCTCCGGCCTCAGCGCGCGCGAAACGCTGGCGGCGGCCACCTCGGCGCCGGCCGACGCCTATGGCCTCAAGGGTCACGGACGCGTACAAGACGGGGCCTTCGCCGACCTGGTGCTGGTCGAGGGCGATCCGACGCGCGATATCGCGGCCACACGCTCGATCGTCGAGGTTTGGAAGGACGGACAGTCCACTCGCGCCTTGCGCGAGGAGCGACGTGCACGGATCGCCGCCACGCTGGCAGCCGGCAATGCAGCAGTTGCCTTGCCGGAAGGCGGACGGATTGCGCGGTTCGTCGCGGCAGGCGACGGGGTGCGGATCGAGGGCCCCTTCGGCAGCTGGAGCGTATCGACCGACGCCATCATGGGTGGGACTTCCACGGCCCAGGCGACCTTGACCAAGGAGGGCGCGCTCCGTCTGACCGGCAAGGTGGTGAAAGGAGGCGGGGCCCAATGGGCCGGCATCGCCTGGATGCCAGGGCCTCAGATGATGGCGCCCGCCAATCTCAGCGCCGCGAGCGGTATTGCCTTTCGGATACGAGGCAGCGCCAACGGGCCGGGTCTGATGGGCTTTTCGCAAGCGGGAGGCCCGCAGCCCTCTTTGACCTCGACCCAGATCGGTCCGGCTTGGCGGGAAGTCTCAATTCCCTTTGCAGACCTTCCAAGGTTCGATTCGACGGGCACGACCATGCTGCTGATCGGCGCCTTCGGGCCGGGCGAATATGCGATCGAAGTCGACGACGTTCGCTTGATTCCGAAGTGAACCCGGGCCGGCGCGGAGCAGCCGCCAGAAATGTCCGCACGGGTGGAAAGGAGGCATTCGCTGCGCCCATGTTGAGAGACCGACAAGTCCGCGCGTGCGCCCCTCGCGAAGCCGCAGCGTGTGCGGCAACGGCCGATGCATGAGACTGGCGCGGATCCGCTGCTATGGGCGCCCTGCGGAATCAAGATAGCGATAGATGAGGTTGGCGAGTTCGTCCTCAAGTCGCCTCAGGTCGAGCGAGTGCTCTTCGGCCAGACCCGCTACCGCGACCCCAATCACGGCCCGGGTTAATACGAATATCTCCTCCGGCTCGAGCCGCCGATCACCGGCAAGGAGGTCGCTGAAGCCGGTTGCAAAACTGCGGACTTGCGAGAGAATTTCGGCTCGACCGGCGTATCTCAGGAGCAGCTGCAGATTGGCGCGACTCCCGCTCGAGCGCCCTCCAATGGCCGCCACGATAGCGCGGACGATCCCACGCCCGCGCCGACCGGGAGGGGAGACAGAGAATTCGCGGGCAACGGCAGCGAGTATCTGGCTGACCTCGCGCTTGGCGAGAGCGACAAGCAGGTCCTCCTTGTTACCAAAATACTGGTAGAGCGAGCCGATGCTGACGCCGGCCCGTTCGGCCACGGTGGTGGTGCTGAGCCGCTCAACGCCGTCGCGCACGAGAATCTGAGAAGCCGCGGTGAGAACCACGTCTACGGTGCTCTCCGCGCGTTGCTGTTTCGGACTTCTCCGCCTAATTTCAGGCACTTGTCTTCCCTACTCGAGCAGCGAAGCCTTCGCAGCCAAACGCGAATTCAAAACTGAGAATATCTCAGATAAACGTTGCAGCACATGGGGCAAGGGGGTGTGATGGTGCTCGTTCTTCTGCCGGCACCGCATGGTTTGGCGAGCCTTACGGGCTTCGCTCTCCCGGTCGCGGACCAAAGCCGTGAAGGCGGGGTGACCGCGTCGGTTGTAGCCGGCTACTCACGCCGATGAGCGCTGGTGGGATCCTTTCGATGGTGCGCGGGACGCTAGCGATCGCGTGGCTCGACCAGGGACGTCGCTGGCGAGCCAGCCTGCCAGCCCTGGTCGCTGCGGGCGTGGCCGGCGTGCTGCTCGCGTTGGCTTACGCACAGGAGCCGTTCTGGTGGGCGGCGTGGCTTGCTCCCGCGCTGGGGTTGGCCGCAGTCCTGCTCGCACCGAAGCACGGGCGCTCGTGGTTGGGCCTGTTCATCGGCCTCGCCGGGGGCGCGACATCGCTGAGCTATTACGCAGTCACGACTGCCGGCTGGCCGATGGCGATCGCCCTGGTTTCGGGCCGCGCGATATTATGGATGTGGATGCTGCGCATAGCCGCGCGGGCCGCGGAAGAGTGGCGCCCTGCTGCCGCCGTCTTCGTGCTCCCGGTGCTTCTGGTCGGGGCGGAAACATTGATCTCCCGGTTGTCGCCGCATGGCGCCGCCGGCAGCCTCGCATACAGCCAGATGGACTTCCTGACGCTGCTTCAACTGGCAAGCTTGGCGGGCACTGACGGCATCAACTTCATCGTCGCCCTCGGAGCCTCCTGGCTCGGGCTCATGCTTGCTTGCGCCTTTGGCTGGCGCGGACGCGCTGGCATGGGGGCCGCAACCGCGATCGCGATTCTGGCGGTGGCAGCGGCCCTTGCCTTCGGTCAAAGCCGCCTTGCCGCGGCGCCCGAAGTTGCCGATGGTCCCGAAGTTGCGCTGATTGCGCAGGACAGGCTCGCGGACCGTGGCGACGTGGCCGAGTTCTGGCGCGCTTATGGCCAAGAGCTCGCGAGCGCTGCTCAGCCGGGGCGGATCGTCATCCTTCCCGAGGCCATGCTGGTCCTCCCGCAAGGCATCGCGAACGAGGTCGCCAACCAGCTCGCGTCGCTTGCCCGCAGCCGGAGCGCGACCATCGTCGCCGGACTGGTCGTCGAACAAGACAGGCTGACCACCAACCGCGCTCTCGTCGTGCAGCCGGACGGCCGGATGGTCTGGTATTATAAGCAGCATCTCGTGCCGGTTCTGGAGAGTTCGATCTCTCCCGGGCGCTCCCCCGTCCTGCTCGAGGTCGCAGGCGCGCGCACGGGCATCGCGATCTGCAAGGACATGCATTTTCCGTCGCTGGGCCGGGACTATGCACGGCAGGGAGCGGACCTGATGCTGGTGCCGGCGGCCGACTTCGTGGTGGATGCGTGGATGGCTTCTCGCATGACCGCGCTCCGGGGTGTCGAGGGGGGCTACGCGGTCGCGAGAACCGCACGGACCGGCTCCCTGACGATCAGCGACCGCTACGGCCGCATCCTGGCGGAGCAAGCCAGCGGGCCGCGGGCGACTACCTTGATCGCACGGCTGCCTGCCGTCGCCCGGAACGGGCCGACGATCTTCGTCCAGCATGCGCGCGTCTTTGGCCTGCTGTGCCTAATGGCGGCGGCCGGAATGATATGGGCGCTGAGAAGGTGAGGGTCACCTCGTAGGCTACTTAGGAAGGGCTGCACCTTTGACCAGGACCGATTGTTTTTCGGTCGGCAGTGAAAATCACTGACGGCCGTTTCCTACACCTACCTGATCAACGGCCATGGGCCTGCCGACAACTGGACCGGTCTGTTCCGGCCCGGCGAGCGGGTGCGCCTTCGGATCATCAACGCTGCGGCCATGACGATCTTCAATATCCGGATTCCGGGCTTGGACATGAAGGTGGTGAGCACCGACGGGCAGAACGTGGTGCCGGTCGCCGTCCACGAGCTTCAGATCGGCAATGCCGAGACCTACGACGTCATCGTGACGCCTGGGGACCAGGCTTACACCTTCGTCGCGGAGGCGATGGACCGCTCAGGCATGGGCCTGGCGACGCTGGCGCCCCGGATGGGGATGAGTGCCGCGATTCCGCCGCCCCGCCAGCGTCCGGTCCTCACGATGAAGGACATGGGCATGGGCGGCATGGACCACGGTTCCATGGGTCACGGTGGCGGCGCGGGTACGGCCGCGGGCGGCGCAATGGCCGGAATGGATCACTCTGGCCACTCGGCCTCATCCACCGGCGGAGCGTCCCCGGCGGCCCCCATGGACATGAGCGGCATGAACATGCGCGACAAGTCGAAGGTGCCTCCGCACGTCAAGGTGGGCGTCGGCGTCGACTCGATCGCCATGGCGCCCGTCGACCGCACGGGAGACCCCGGCCTCGGCCTGGAGAATGTCGGCCACAAGGTGCTGACGTACCGCGACCTCAAGGCCCTGACGCCCAGCACCGACACCCGCGTCCCCGCACGGACCGTCGAGATCCATCTGACCGGCAACATGGAGCGGTTCATGTGGTCGATCGACGGTGAGAAGTTCAGCGAGAATCCCGATCCCATTCGTTTCGAGCGGAACGAGCGGGTCCGGGCCACCATGATCAATCACTCGATGATGACCCACCCGATGGACATTCACGGCCATTTCTTCGAGGTCGTGAACGGGCAGGCGGCGAAGCCGATCAAGCACACGGTGATGGTGCTGCCCGGGGCGAAGCTGAGCTTCGATATGACCGCCGACGCGCCCGGCGACTGGGCGTTCCACTGCCACCTCCTGCTCCACATGCACGGCGGAATGATGCGCGTGGCCACGGTCCGCCCGCTCGATGGAGACGCGGCATGAAGAAGATCCTGATCCTGTTGTTCGCGACGTCCGTCTCCGCGCCCGCGCTGGCCCAGCATGAGGGCCACTCGATGCCGGCTCCGCCCAAGGAAGAGGCCAAGCCGGTTGAGCCAGCGGCGGATCCTCACGCGGGCCATGTGATGCCGGCTCCGGCTCCCGCACCTTCGGCCGATCCGCACGCCCGCTTCGACGCCGCCTCCACCGCAGCCGGTCGACCGCATGCCGGTCACGCCATGCCCGCTCTAGCCCCGGCGCCGGCGGTAGACCCTCATGCCGGACATGCGATGCCGCCCGCATCCACGTCCCCGGCCGCCGGTCCGCAGGCCGGACATGACATGAGCGCGATGGGCGAAGAGCCGCCGGCGCCGCCGGTCGCGCCTCCTCCGCCTGGCGCGCTCTCGGGGCCCGCTCACGCCGCGGATGCGGTCTTCGGCCAGGGGGCCATGGCTGACGCGCGTGAGGAGCTTCGAGCTGAGCACGGATCGATCGTGACTTCCAAGGTCCTGATCGACCAGCTCGAGGCTCGGATCAGCAACGGCCGCGACGGCTGTTTCCTGAACGCGGAAGGCTGGTACGGCGGCGACATCAACAAGCTCTGGCTGAAGACGGAGATCGAGGGCGATTTCCGCCGCAAGCCTGAGCAGGCCGAGTTTCAGGCGCTCTACAGCCGGGCGATCGATCCCTGGTGGAACCTGCAGGCCGGCGTCCGCTACGATCTTCGACCAGACCCGGAGCGGGCTTATCTCGTGCTCGGCGTCGAGGGGCTCGCGCCTTACTGGTTCGAGGTTGATGCCGCCGCCTTCGTCTCCAACCAGGGTGACGTATCGGCGCGTTTCGAGGTGGAAACGGATCAGCGCCTTACCCAGAAGCTGATCCTCCAAACGCGTGTCGAATTGGACCTGGCCGCTCAGGATGTGCCGGAGATCGGCGTCGGCTCTGGCCTTTCCACCGCCGAGCTGGGGCTGCGGCTCCGCTACGAGATCAAACGCGAGTTCGCTCCCTATGTCGGCGTCGCCTACGAACGCGCTTTTGGCGACACGGCCGACTTCCGTTGGACCGCCGGCGACGCGGCCGGGGGCTGGAACTTCCTGGTGGGAGTGATGGCATGGTTCTGAAGCGCATAGCCGCATTGCTGGCCGGCAACCGCGACCGCGCCGGGCGCCTGGCCCGTCACGAGACGAGCCCCCCAGGGCTCCTCGACTACCGGGCCGGTTCGACCTATTCAGTCTCGAAAGCGAACCGAAACGGAGAAGCGTCGTGGAGAGGCGGAATGCCAGCGTGGCGGTGGTCGGGGCGGGCGATTTCATCGGCTCGGCCATCGCGAGGCGCTTCGCCGCCGAGGGTTACCGGGTCCATGGCGGACGGCGGCAGGCGGAGAAGTTTGCGGAGCTCGGGATCGAGGCGTCGGGTGGAAGCTTCCAAGGCCATTCGCTCGACGCGCGCGACGAGGAGTCGGTCTGCGCCTTCCTGGATGCCGCGGACTGCGACGCACCGCTCGAGCTTTGCATCTTCAACATCGGAGCGAACGTCAGCTTCCCTCTGGTCGAGACGAGCGAGCGGGTCTTCAGGAAGGTCTGGGAGATGGCCTGCTACGCCGGCTTCCTCACCGGGCGGGAGGCCGCCCGTCGAATGCTCCGGCACGGGCGCGGCTCGATCTTCTTCACCGGTGCCACCGCCTCGCTCCGGGGCGGGAAGGGCTATGCCGCCTTCGCCTCGGCGAAGGCGGGGCTGCGCGCGATGGCCCAGTCCATGGCCCGCGAGCTCGCCCCGCAGAACATCCACGTCGCCCATCTCGTCATCGATGCCGGCGTCGACACCCCCTGGGTGCGCGAGCGGATCGCGGCCGCCAAGGGCGCCCAGGCGGTGGCGGACATGCCTCCCGATACGCTGATGAGCCCGGAGTCCATCGCCGAGACCTATTGGCAGCTCCACCGCCAGCCTCGGGACGCCTGGACTCACGAGCTGGATCTCAGGCCGTACGGCGAAAGCTGGTGAGGAGCTATGGCATGGAGCCGGTCTTCCACTTCGACTTCGGAAGCCCCAATGCATATCTCGCCCACCGGCTGATACCCGGCGTCGAGGCGAGGACCGGGGTTCGCTTCCGCTATGTGCCGGTGCTGCTCGGCGGACTCTTCAAGCTGAGCGGCAACCAGGCGCCGATGCTCGCCTTCGCCGGCGTCCCGAACAAGCTCGCCTATGAGCGGCGTGAGATCGAGCGGTTCATCGAGAGGCACCGGCTCGAGGCGTTCCGGATGAACGCCCATTTCCCGGTCAACACCCTGATGCTGATGCGCGGCGCCGTTGCGGCCCGGGCCGAAGGCGTGTTCGACCCCTATGTCGAGGCGATATTTCGCGGCATGTGGGAGCAGTCGCTCAAGCTGGACGACCCGTCCGTTCTCATGGCGGCGCTGGCGGCGGCGGGGCTTCCATCCGAGCGCCTCCTTGCCCGGGCGCAGGGGCAGGATGTCAAGGACGAGCTCGCCGCCAGCACTCAGGAAGCCTATGAGCGCGGCGCCTTCGGCATTCCCAGCTTCCTCGTGGGAACCGAGCTTTACTTCGGCAAGGACCGCCTGCGCGACGTCGAGGAGGAGCTGATTCGGGGGAGCCCTGCTTCATAGAGGCAGTGCGCCGGGCCCTTCGCGCGGGCCCGTCACCGTTGCCGCCAGCAGCAGCCCCGCGATCCGGGGCACGCACAGGATTTCGGTGGCGCCGCATCGCTTCAGTGCGCCTCGAGCGCCGGGATCGGTCGACAGGGCGAACAGCCTGGTGCCGGGGAAGCGGGGTCGGAGGGCGAGCAGGAGCAGCGCCAAAGCGTGGTCGTCGCCCATTTCGAATATGACTCGCGTCGGTCCGGCGCGGAGCCGCTCGGCAATGCCGGCTGCCGTCAAGGCTCGAACCTTGAACACGGCCAGACCGAGAGCCCGGGCCGCATCGAAGCGCGGAGCCTCCGCCGTCAGAACGGCCAGGTTGCTGGTGGGGTGCCCCAGACGGACCATTTCGACAGCGGCAGCCTCCGACGCCGGGCCGAAGCCGCAGAACAGAGTGCGGAGTCGGCTGCGTTCCTCCTCGGACGGCGGTCGAGGCTCGGTCGGCGTCATGACGGCCCTAGAAGCTCGCCGTTCCGCTGAGGACGATTGTCGGCCGGGTATCCCGCCTTCGAGCACCCGCCGCGAGGGCGTCCGCGGCGCGGATATCCGTGCCCGCGACGGCGACGCCGAGGACGACGCCGCCGGCGGCGTAGTCGGCGCCGGCCAGCCATTCCCCATAGCGGCGGCCTGGCGTCAGCGGCGTTTTGCCGCTCGATCGCCCGAGCCGTGCTCTTAGCGTGAAGGGCGTATGCCGGACCGGCACGGCGATGTCCGCGGCGACGTACAGATTGCTGTGGCCGTTCAATGCATCCTGGGCCGGGGCGAAGGCGGCGCTGAGCCTGGCGGTGGCCGTTCCGAGGGGCATGGAAAGGCTTGCATAGGGCTCGAAGAATTCGAACTTGCCGCCCGACGCACCCGGGTAGGCGTAATAGAGGAGGCCGGCATCCGCGGTGACGGAGCCGAGCTTGTGGCGGTAGCCGGCGTAGAGGTCCAGCTCGAGGTTCGAGCCGCCGAGCTCTCCGAAGCCGTCGAGGGTGTAGGCGGAGACCCCCGCATAAGCGCCGGACCGGTGGGTGCCGACCAGGCTGCCCTGGAGCGAGGGACGCCGGTCGGAGAGGGAGATGCCGCGGAAGCGGTAATCCGAAACCAGCGCGATGCTTGCGGCCAGGTCGAAGGTCGGCGGCGCCTCTTCGGCCGCCGCGGGCACGGCCCCGAGGAAAGCTGGCGCCAGCCACGGCGCCACCGCGAGGATACGCCTCATCACCGTCAGATTTCGAGCTGGCTGCCGAGTTCGACGACCCGGTTGGTGGGGAGCTTGAAGAACTGCATGGCGCTTTCCGAATTGCGCATCATCCAGGCGAACAGCTTCTCGCGCCACAGCGCCATGCCCGGCCTCGAGGAGGCGATGAGCTTCTGGCGGCCGAGGAAGAAACTGGTGTCCATCATCCGGAAGGCGGCGCCGCAGCGGTCGAGGCGGCCCAGGGCTTCCGGAATGTCGACGTCTTCCATGAAGCCGTAGCGGAGCTTCAGCCGGAAGAGGCCGGGCCCGAGCTCGACCAGGTCGATCCGCTCCTCCTCCGGGATGTGCGGCACCTGCTCGACCATGACGGTGAGGATCAGCACCCGTTCGTGAAGCACCTTGTTGTGCTTGATGTTGTGGAGGAGGGCGGACGGCACACCTTCGGCCGAGGAAGCGAGGAACACCGCGGTGCCCGAGACCCGGGGGATCGAGGAGGCCGACCCGACGAATATCTCGATCGGCATTGCGCCTTCTTCCATCCGCTCGCGCATCAGCCTCCGTCCGGTTGCCCAGGTGGTGAGCAGGGTGAAGGCGACGGCCCCGACGACCAGCGGAAACCAGCCGCCGTCCGGAATCTTGGCCAGGTTCGACGCGAAATAGGCGCCGTCGACGACCAGGAAGAGCGCCATGGCCGCACCGGCGAGCCACCGGTTCCAGCGCCAGACGCTGAACAGGAGGACTCCCAGCATGCAGGTCGAGATGAACATCGTGCCGGTGACTGCGATACCGTAGGCGGAGGCGAGGTTGGTCGATTGCTCGAACGTCAGCACTAATGCGACGACGAGGACCAGCATCGCCCAGTTCACCGCCGGGATGTAGATCTGACCGTGGGCCTTCTCGCTGGTGTGGCGGATGTTGAAGCGCGGGAGGAAGCCGAGCTGGACCGCCTGCTGGGTCACCGAGAAGGCGCCGGAAATGACCGCCTGGCTGGCGATGATGGTGGCCATGGTGGCGATTCCGACGAGCGGGAGGCGCGCCCATTCCGGAGCCATCAGGTAGAAGGGGTTGGCCGCGGCGGCCGGATTGTCGAGGAGCAGCGCCCCCTGGCCCATGTAGTTGAGCATCAGGCAGGGAAAGGCCACCCACAGCCAGGCAAAGGCGATCGGTCGCCGCCCGAAATGGCCCATATCGGCGTAGAGGGCTTCGGCCCCAGTCACCGCGAGCACGACCGAGCCCATGGCGAGGAAGGCGAGGCCGGGGTCGAGGGCGAAGAAGTTCACCGCCCAGGCCGGGTTGACGATGCCGAGTATCTCGGGATGGGCGCCGATGTTGACGATGCCGAGCACTGCGAGCGTGGCGAAGTAGACCAGGATCACCGGCCCGAAGACGACCCCCACCTTCGCGGTGCCGTGGGACTGGATGAAGAAAAGGGCGAGGAGAATGCCGACGGCGATCGGCAGCACCAGCGGCTCCAGCCCCGCTTCGACCACGATGAGCCCTTCGACCGCGGAGAGGACCGAGATGGCGGGCGTGATGATAGCGTCGCCATAGAAGAGCGCAGTGGCGAGCACTCCGAGCAGGACCATGCCCTGCGCTCTGCGACTGCCGGGGAGCTTGCGCGCGAGGAGCGCGAGCAGCGCCATCGAGCCGCCCTCGCCGCGATTGTCGGCGCGAAGGATGATGAAGACGTATTTGATCGTGACGATCAGGGTCAGCGACCAGAAGATCATCGACAGGACCCCGTAGATATGGGCGGCGTCGACGGCGAGCGGGTGCGGCCCGACGAACGATTCCTTGAGCGCGTAGAGCGGCGAGGTGCCTATGTCCCCGAACACGACCCCGATCGCACCGAGCGCAAGCGCCGGCAGGCCCTCGCGTGGCGGGTGGTGGTCGGCTGCCGCCGGATCGGCGGCAAGGCTGTTGGCGGCCATGGAGAGCCTCGTCCGAGGGATGGGATGGCGCCGCTTGTGGCTCAGGGGCGCGTAAAGCTTCCATGTGAAGCGGCCCGGGCCGCATAAGGATTTCGTAAAATCGCCCGCGCAGGCCTCGACGGCGGCGGCACGGGACTGGCAGAGCGAATGAAGGAGGATCTTGTCATTCGGGACCCGCTGACGGGGGATGGAGGGGAGGCGCCGCGCCCGACCGGTCGGGGAGCGGTCGGCTATGCCGTGACCTTGCTCATGGTGGCCGCGGCGACGGGCGCCGGCCTTCTGCTCGCGCGCAGCCTGGGGCCCGGCACCGCCGACCTGCTCTATCTGCTGCCGGTGCTAGCGGCCTCGATCCTGTACGGCCTTCGCCATGGCCTCGTCGCAAGCGTCTGCTCGGCCTTGGCCTACAATTTCTTCTTCACCCAACCCCTTTATTCGCTCCGGATCAGCGAACCGGACAATATCTTCACGGTGCTGATCCTCCTGGTGGTGGCGGGGGTGGCAAGCCAGCTCGCCAGCCGGATGCGGGGGATGGCCACGAAGGCGCAGGAGAGCGCCGCGCTCAACGAGACGCTGGTGGGTTTCGCCCGCCGGCTTCTCCGCTGCGCCGGGGAAGAAGAAGTGGGCGAGGCCACGTGCCGCGAGGTCGGGCGACTCTTCGGCCTCAACGCCATCTTCCTGACCGGCGAGAGACTTGAGCTTGAGGCCGGCAATGCTGGCAGTGCCGTCGGCGCCATCGATCGCGGGGCGGCGCTGGACGCGCTGCAACTGGGCCGGCCGTCGGGCCGCGGCACGGGCCGTTACAATGCGGCCGACTGGACCTTCTACCCCTTGCAGGCGGCGGATCGGGTCGTCGCCCTGCTCGGAGTCGCCCGCGACGACGGGAGCGTACCCGTCCGTCCGGATCGGATGCCGCTGCTCGAGAGCATGCTCGACCAGGCCGCCCTGGCGCTCGAACGGGCCAGGCTGGAGACCGAGATGCAGGGTGTCGAGCAGCTGCGCGAGCGGGACCGACTGAGGGGAGCGCTGCTCTCGTCCGTCGGCCATGACCTGAGGACTCCGCTGACGGCGATCCTTGCCTCCGCCGCCGAGCTGAAGCGGCGCAGCGCCGGCGGCGACGGCCTGGTCGAGGCCCTGGAAGGCGAGGCGCTTCGGCTGGACCGGCTGATCGCCAATCTGCTGGACATGGTAAGGGTCGAGGCCGGCGCGATCCGGCTCAACCTCGAGGCGCTGGACCTCACTGACTCCATCGCCAGTGCCGCCGGGGACGTTCGGCGAAGCCTCGAGGGCCTCGATTTCCGGGTGGACGTGCCGCCCGACCTGCCGCTGGTCACGGCCGATCCGCAACTGCTCCACCACTGTCTCATCAACCTCATCGAGAACGCGGCCCGGCACTCGCCTCCGGGCTCGACGGTCACGGTGGCGGCCGGCATGGCCGGCGACGCAGTCGATCTGGTCGTTGCCGACGAGGGCTCCGGAGTGCCGGAGGGGATGGAGGAGAGGATCTTCGAGCGGTTCACCCGCCTCGCGGGCTCGGACAGGACGGGAGGCGCCGGGCTCGGCCTCGCCATCGTCAAGGGTTTCGCCGAGGCCATGGGGCTGCAGGTCCTGGCGGCGAACCGGCGCGGCCCCTCCGGTGCGAGCTTCGTCATCCGCTTTCCCGCCTCGAAGCTGGTTCCGCTCCCCGAGGCGGCGTCCGCATGATCCAGGACGCCAGGATCCTGATCGTCGACGACGAGAGCCAGATACGGCGGCTGCTCCGGGTCGCGCTTACCCGGTCGGGCTATTCCTGCGTCGAAGCGCGGGACTCGCGCGAGCTTCTGAACGCGCTGGCGATCGACAAGCCCGACCTCGTGCTTCTCGACCTCGGGCTGCCCGATCGCGACGGGCTCGAGCTGATCCCCCTCATCAGGCGGGCGGGCCGGGCGAAGGTTATCGTCGTGACCGCGCGCGAGCGGACCGAGGAGAAGGTCACCGCCCTCGATCTGGGCGCCGACGACTATGTCACCAAGCCCTTCGATACCGAGGAGCTGCTCGCGCGGGTCCGCGCCGCGCTCCGCCGACGAGCTCCGGGCGGATTTGGGGGCTCGAAGCTGCGCAGCGGCGGAGTCGAGATCGACCTGGCGAACCGGACCGTCCGTCGTGACGGAGCCGAGGTCCACCTGACCCCTAAGGAATATGGAGTCCTCGCCGCCCTCGCCGCAGCTCCGGGACGGGTGATCACCCACCGCCAGCTGCTGACTTCGGTCTGGGGCCCGGGGCAGGCGGATCGGAGCGAGTATCTGCGGGTGGTGATGCGAAGCCTTCGCCAGAAGCTGGAGCTGGAGCCCGGGCGGCCTTCGCTGCTCATCAACGAGCCGGGCGTGGGCTATCGGCTGCGGGCGGACGATTAAGCTGGCATGCCGGGGGCAATGGCCGGATAAGCCGCCGGTGGAGGAGCTTTCCCAGGACGCCGGAATCGGCTTGGCCGCGGTCATGAAGACTGCGCTCGACGCCGTCATCGTGATGGGGTCCGACGGCCACGTCGCGGGTTGGAGCGACAAGGCCGAGCGGACCTTCGGCTGGACCCGGGCCGAGGCCATGGGACGCCGCCTCAGCGACCTCATCGTCCCGGCCGAATTTCGCGAGGGTCACGAGCGCGGAATCACGCATTTCCTGGCGACCGGCGAAGGCCCGGTCCTGGACCGCCACATCGAGGTCACCGGCCTGCATCGCTCCGGCCGCGAGCTGCCGCTCGAGCTCTCCGTCACCTGCAGCGAGCAGTTCGGGGAAAAATTGTTCATCGGCTTCGTCCGCGACATCACCGAGCGGCAGGAGGCCGTGAGCCGCCAGGAGCGGATGCTTCGGGAGCTCAGCCATCGGGTCAAGAACATGCTCGCCCTCGTCGCCGCCATCGCTCAGCAGACCGCCCGGTCGTCAGCCGACGTCCGGGCATTCCAGGACGCCTTTCTCGGTCGGCTCCAGTCGCTCGCACGCGGCCACGACCTCCTGGTCCAGGGGGAGTGGCGAAGCGTTTCGATCCGTTCACTGGCGTCGGAGATCCTCAAGGCCGACGTCGCCGACGGCCGGGCGGAATTCACCGGGCCGGAGTTCATGCTGGGCCAGCGGCAGCTGCTCGGCCTCGCGATGACGTTCCACGAGCTTTACACGAATGCCGTCAAATATGGCGCGCTCTCGGCGCCCGGCGGACGCGTTTCCCTCCAGTGGAGCCTCTTGGACGACGGCGGAACCGTCGAGGCGATCTGGAACGAGACGGGACTGAGAGGCATTGAACCCCCGACACGCAGCGGCTTCGGCCAGAAGATGATCGCGCTCAGCGTCAGGCACGATCTGGCCGGAGAGCTGGCAAGCGAATGGCGGAACGACGGACTATCGATGAGGATCCGGTTTCCCGCCCAGGATCGAAGCGAAGACACAAGGAACGCCCAATGAGAGCGTACACCGACATGCTGCGCGCCGCCCCTCCGAAGGTGCCTCCGGCCGTCCTTCCCGACGGTGCGGGAGCCTTTGCGTCCGCCTCTCCGGGCCCGCTCAGGATCCTCATCGTGGAGGACGAATCCGTCATCGCCTGGGCGCTTCAGTCGCTCCTCGAGGATCTCGGCCACGAAGTGGTCGAGGTGGTCGCGTCCGGCGAGGCCGCGCTCGCTGCGGCCGCCGCGCATCGGCCGGAGCTGATCCTGATGGACATCAACCTTGGGCGCGGCCTCGACGGCATCGAAGCGGCCGAGCAAATACGGGCCGATGGTCCGGTGACGGTGATCTTCGTCAGCGCCTATGGCGATCAGAGCACGATGGCCCGGATCGACGAACGGGTCCCGGGCGCGCCTTTGCTGACGAAGCCGGTTTCCGCGAAGGTGGTCAGGCAGGCGATCGAGGCGGCGACCGGGACCCGCCATTGACCGAATGCTGATGCTTCGTCGGGAGGCCCCAGGGGCCGCGCTTGCTTTCTTCGACCCTGCCTGGAACCCGCTTTAACATAGATCGTATCAATGGCCGGCGTCACCCTTCGCCGAGTAACGGAGGCGCCCCCTTCAGCTTCGGGGGCGCCTCTTTCGTTTTCGACGGGTCCGCAGTGCCTGCGAGAACGACCGCTGCCTTCGGGCGTCCCGCCGGCTTCCCGCTCATCAGCTTCTTGAGCTGCGCGCGCAGCGAGGGCCCGCTCAGATACTGGGAAACGTCGGTGAATCCTTCGCTGCTCAACGCTCTTTCGAGGTCGCGCATGTCCTGAAATCTGCCGGAGCCCGCCAGCCCGAAAGCCCGTTCGATGATCCCCTGTCCGCGCACCCGAACCTCCCGTCGCGGTCCCTAGCAAGGCTGTTGCCGGTCCGGAACGACCTTTTCTCCGCGCGTCGAGGAAAATGGATGGAGGTGGCATGTTCTAAGAGGATGGGAACGGGCGAAGCGTCGCCATTATTGCAGGCGGCTGAGAACGGCCGGCTCCGCACGACATGGGCGGGCTAATCTGCATCAGGGCCTTCGCCGCTCATGGCGGGAGGCCCTCACCCAGAGAGCCTCACCCACGCGCGAGAGGAGCGTTGCGAGGGAACCGTCCTGCCTCCGCGGCGCTATCACCGGCGAACCAGAGACCGCCGCGGAAAGCGAAAGACATGACACAGCCCAGGCAAGCGAAGCTCTACCGGATGGTCCTTCCGGAGCATATTTGTCCGTTCGGGGTGCGGGCCAGGCAGCTGCTGGAGGCCCACGGCTTCCAGATCGACGAGCATATCCTGGCGACCCGGGACGAGGTCGAGGCTTTCAAGTCCGACCAGGCGGTCGACACCACGCCCCAGATCTTCATCGGCGGCGAGCGCATCGGCGGCAGCGACGACCTCGAGCGGTACCTGGCGGAGGCTTGAAGCCGTCGATCGTTACTCGGGGCAGGCATGGCTGACGACCGGCGCGATCCTTGCGCCCGGCGCAGAGACGTCGGCCCGACACGAACCCCGAAGCCGCTCCAACGTAACGGCGGGGACATTGCGGAGCGCACTTCCCTGGGTTTTCCGTATGACCGACGACTTCTGATCAGGGGTCTCGCCGTTTTGCCTGAGCGGCTTTGCCGGCGGCGCGGCGGATGGCGATGGCGGCGACTCGGCGCCTGGTAAGGAGGTCGTCGACCGTGGCGGGGTCGTAGGTGCCGCCGTAGCATTCGTCATACCATTCCGTCAGCTCGGCATGGTCGGGGTGCGAGGGGTCGCCAATGGCTTCGAGGAAGGTCTCGAAACCCGGCGTGCCGCCGACGTCTTCGGGCGGACAGCGGCGGGCGCCGTCCACGTAGCGCGGATATTTTGTATTGCGCTCGGCCGGCTCGACGGCCTCGATGGTGACGCAGTGATGCCAGCTGTCGCCCATGTCGTACATGTAATCGAGCTGCCGGATGCCGCGGTCGAGCAGCGCCTTGAGTCTGATGTTCCTGGCCGCCGCCAGGGTGTCGTCGGGCCAATCGGGGTCCGGCAGGCCGTAGCGCCGGCCGTCGGCTTCGAACTCCCAGAGGTGGTAGTCCTGCCAACCCATCGCGGCCTGGATGACGTCGTGGAGCATCTTGAGGCTGGCCTCGACGGGCATTTCGACCCGCCGCCAGATTTCCGGATCGGTGTCGGACAGCGCGATGCGCAGGCGGGCGACGGTTTCGGTCATGGCCCCAATCTGCCTGCTTCTTCCGACGCTTGCCAGTCTCTCCGCGCGGCCGGCAGCTAGGCCGCCGCCGCCCGTTCGAGCTGCCGCAGCCGCCCGGCCGCCGCCGCCCGCACGGCGTCGTGGATCGCGGTGGAAAAGGCCGGCGGCAGCTGGGTTTCCAATGTGTCGAACGCCGGCTCCGCGGCTGCGCATACCTCTTCGATCGCCCTTTCGGCCAGGCTCCGCGGCAGCCGCGCCTTTTGCGCCGTCTCGACGAAGTGCCGCCCGGTGATGTCGTGGATCCGATAGTGCGCGCTATTGCCCAGCGACATGGCCAGCTTGAAGCCGTTGCGCCTGATCTGCCGCGCATCGAGGCTCGGCTGGGCCGTGAGCACGTCGTAGAAGGGAGTCAGCCGGAAGCGCCCGCCGGGCCTCAGGAACAGGCTGAAATTCTTCGCATGGCCGTCCGTGGCGCCGATCAGCCAGAAGATGATCTGGCTCTTGAAGAAGGCGAGCTGGTCCTCGAGCGGGTCGTCGCTTCCGCGCAGCAGGTCGACGATCGCCGCCACGCCTGGCCCGCCTTCGCTCTGGTACTTTTGAGTCGGCGGCATCGAGAGGGCCTGGCAGCAATCCTCTTGGGGAAGGCGGATCAGGCGCCCGTCGCGGGTCCATGTCCGGTCGAACCGCTCGATGACCAGCACCTTCCGTTCGCCGAATTGCGCGATCTGGACCTGGTTGGCCGGCAAACCGAAAGCCTCCATCAGCTTCAAGCAGTAATATTCGTTCTCTACGCTGTTGGAGAGGTCGATCGTCCCGCCGGCGGTCTGGATGTGGCCGATCTGCGGCTTGAAGATGTGCGTGGTCGGCGTCCGCCCGTGCGGGCGGAGCCACCGATCATCATGTCGAAGCAAGGCGGTCTTCTCTTGGGCGCCGGCGACCGAGATCCGGAAATCCTCGTCGATGTCGGCACCGACTCCGAGCGGCGCTCGCTTCAGGTTCGCGAGCATGTCCGCGATCTCGCCGTCGCCGACGACTGTGCCGCTGATCTCGGCGGCGCCGTCGGCGGCACCGTCGGCGCGATCGTCGTCCGGGACGAACTGCATCGCTCCCACGCAGTCGCGGCCGATCGCGGAAAGGAGGCTGTAGGCGTCGACGCCGGCGGCGCCGACGCGCTCGGCGACGCGCCTGCGGATCGGGTCGGAATCCGGAAGCAAGTTCTCGAAGACGGCCACGACCGGAGCGCCGATGTAGCGCGCCTCGCGCAGCGGCAGCGACAGGGAGACCGGCATGGCGTGCTCCCACGCCAGCCACTCGGCATCGTAGGCGAAGTCGATCGCTCCGCTCGGTTGCTTGCTGAGTCGGCCGACGAGCCGGTCGTTGAGGAACGTAAGGAGAGGCGTGTGAGCGCGGCGCCGAGCCATCAGAAGATTTCCTCGATGTCGTCGGATGAGCTCTTGCTTCGCCGGGAGATGGTCAGCTCGAGGTCGAGCGCCGCGAGAAGGTCGCAGATCGTGGCGATCCTGGTGGCGCCGTGGCCGCTCTCGATTTCGGAAATGGTCGCCTGGCGAAGGCCGACACGGCGTCCGAGATCGGTCTGGGTCAGGTTGGCGAGCCGGCGCTGGCGTCTCAGGATCACTCCAAGCTGCTTGGGGGTTCGTGCAAGCTGGGTCATGGCTCCTCCTCAGGAAACCGCTATACGCCACCCCGTATAATAGAGCAATATACTATTTGCCGTATATTTGAAACATATCCGCTCTAGCGTATATCTCTTAGATATTCGTATTAACGTATATTCCTACGATGAAAAAGACCTTGAAAAATTGTGCCAATTCACTGTACGTTTGCGGCGTAATCGCGTTTTTTTGCGTCAATGAAATCAATAACTTAGCACCGATAAAAACGGGCTGCGAATCCTGCCGCCCCAGCCATTTCGAAATCTAGTGCGGGTCAGCCGCGTATCGGCGGGTGGAGCGGGCGAAGGTTGGGCACCGACGCACAGGAGCACGACCGGACTTCCCACCCCACCGGCAACGGGTTCGATCATCGCTCCGCCAACGCACAAGGGCAAAAAGGCTCAACCACGTCAGCGCCCTCAGGCCTATTCCTGCCAGCCGCCGCCAAGGGCGAGGAAGACCGAGATCAGGTTCGTCGACCGCTGGGCCTGCGCCTGCGCGAGCGCGGCCTCGGTCTGGGCGAGCGAGCGCTCGGCTTCGAGGACGAGCTGGAAGCTTTCGCGCCCCGCCTGGTAGCGCAGCCTCGCGATGCGGGCGGCCTCGGCGCTGTCGGCGCGGGCTCGGCCGAGGATCGCCGCCCGGTCGAGCGCCCCGGCATAGCGGGCAAGGGCGCTCTCCGTCTCTTCGAGGGCACCGAGCCAGGTTCCGTCGAAGCGGGCCAGCGCCGCCTGGGTGGCGGCTTCGGCCTGGGCGATCCGGCTCCGCGCGACGGCGCGGTTGGGAAAGGTCCAGCTGATCAACGGGCCAAGCCCGAAGCGGAGACCGGAACCGGAGGCGAGGCCGCCGAGGGAATTGGCGGTAGATCCGGCGGAGAGGCCGAGGCTGATGTCTGGGTAGAGCTCGGCCGTGGCGACGCCGATACGGGCGCTCGCCGCGGCGAGCTCGCGCTCCGCCCGCCGGATGTCCGGCCGCCGGGCGAGGAGCGATGCCCCGCTTCCGACCGGGATCGGCTGCGAAAGAGCCGGGGGCGTGCTGCACGCCGCAGCTTCCTGGGGAAACTGCGCGGGAGGACGCCCGGTCAGCACGGACAGCCGGTACAATGCGGCCCGGCGCTCGCCCTCCAGCGTCGGCAGCTGCGCCCGGGTCTGCTCGAGCAGCGAGCCCGCCTGGGCGGTGTCGAGCGCGGTTCCCCTGCCGCCGGCGACCAGCCGCCGGGTGAGATCGAAGGTCCGCTCCTGGATTCGGACGCTGTCGCGGGCGACCTGCAGCTGGCGCCCGAAATTGCAGGCGTCGGAATAAGCTCTAGCGGTTTCCGCCGCGACCGAGATCCGGGTGACGTCGAAAGCGGCCTGGACGGCTTCGACATCGGCCCGGCCCGCTTCCGTGGCCCGGCGGATCCGTCCGAACAGGTCGAGCTGGTAGCCCACGTCCAGGCCGGCGTCGAAGATCGTGTCGGCCCCGCCCGAACCGGGCTCGTTCGCCCAGGTCGCGCCGCCTGCGAGGCTGGTGGTCGGAAGGCGCCCGGCGCGGGTTTCGCGAAGCACCGCCCGCGCCTGGGCGAGGTTCGCCGCCGCCACCCGCAGATCGGCGTTGGCCGCGAGCGCCTGCTCCACGAGCCGGTCGAGCACCGGATCGCGAAGCAGGCTCCACCAGCGGCCCGGAGGCTCGTCGCCGGTAAAGGCGGGTGAGGAGGCGCCGACGAATCCCGCCTGCGCCGGAGCGGCGGGCGCGGGCGATCGGTAATCGGGCCCGACGGTGGTGCAGGCGGCGAGCGCGAGGAGGCCGAGCGCCGGCGGCAGAAGCTTGCGGATCATGATGCGGCTCCGTCGCCGGGCAGCGGATCGCGCGCGGGGCCGCCGTAGGACGTGGGGTAGATCGTCTCCTTCTCCGGCGGCTTGGGCAGGAAACGGCCGAGCCCCCGGGCGACGACGTAGAAGACGGGCGTGAAGATGAGGCCGAACAGGGTCACCCCGAGCATTCCGAAGCCGACCGCCGTGCCCAGCGCCTGCCGCATCTCCGCCCCGGGGCCGACCGCGACGGCGAGCGGGATGACTCCGAATATGAAGGCGAAGCTGGTCATCAGGATCGGCCGGAGGCGCGAGCTCGCGGCGCTGACCGCGGCGTCGAAGCGGTCCATGCCCTGCTCCTCCTCCGCCTGCTTGGCGAACTCGACGATCAGGATGGCGTTCTTCGCCGCCAGCGCCACCAGCACGACCAGGCCGACCTGGGTGAGGATGTTGTTGTCCATGCCCCTCAGAAGCACTCCGGCGAGCGCGGCGAGGATGCACATCGGCACGATCAGGATCACCGCCAGCGGCAGGGTCAGCGCCTCATATTGGGCCGCCAGCACCAGGAAGACGAAGACCACCGCCAGCAGGAAGATGAGGGCGGAGCTGCTGCCCGCCGCCTGTTCCTGGTAGGCAAGGCCGGTCCACTCGTAGCTCATGCCCTGCGGAAGCGCCTGGCCGGCAAGCTCGCCCATCACCCGAAGGGCATCGCCCGACGAGACGCCCGGAGCGGCCGCGCCCTGAAGCTCGACCGCGGGGAACAGATTGTACCGCACCACCCGCGAAGGTCCGCTGTCGTTGCGCAGGGTTGCCACCGACGACAAGGGCACCATCGCGCCGGTGGCCGACCGCACCTGCAGCCGTCCGATGTCGGAGAGGTCGTCACGCGCGGTCGGCTCCGCCTGGGCGGTGACCCGGAAGGTGCGGCCGAGCAGGTTGAAGTCGTTGACGTAGGTCGATCCCAGATAGGTGCCGAGCGCCTCGTAGACCTGCGCCGGCTGCACTCCCAGGAGCTGCGCTTTGTCCCGGTCGACGTCCGCCTGGACCCGGGGCGACCCGGTGTTGAACAGTGAGAAGACCTGGGTCACCTCCTGCTTCTGCGCGGCCGCGCCCATCATCGCGAAGGTCGCGCCTTCCAGCGCCCGGTAGCCGGCGCCGGTGCGGTCCTGGATCATCATCGTGAAGCCGTTGCCGGTGCCGAGGCCCGGAACCGCGGGCGGAGCGATGACGAAGACATTGGCCTCCTCGATCGCACCGCCCATCGCCATTGTCAGGGTCTTGGAGAGCTCGTCGGAGGAAAGGGCGTTGCCGTCCCGGTCCGCCCAGTCGCCGAGCTTCATGAACATCGTGCCGGCGTTTGACGATTGCGAGAAGCTTGCTCCGTCCAGCCCGGCGAAGGTCGCCGCGTCGACCACGCCGTGGGTGTTGCGGGCGATCTGGTAGGCGCGGTCCAGAACTTCGCTGGTCCGTTCCAGCGACGAGCCCGGCGGCAGCTGGACGACTCCGATGAGGACGCCCTGATCCTGTTCGGGGATGAAGCCGGTGGGCGTCGAGGTGAGAGTCACCCCGGTCAGCGCCAGCAGGCCCGCATAGACGGCCAGCATCATCGCCGACTTCCTTACCACCTGCGCGGTGAAGCGCCCGTAGCGGTCCGACAACCAGTCGAAACCGGCGTTGAACCTGGAGCCGGCCCAGCGCAGCGGCCGGGTGAAGCGGTTGCCAGCCGTCTCGTGCTCCCGGTGCGGCTTGAGGAGCAGGGCCGCCATCGCCGGCGACAATGTCAACGAAACGATCAGCGAGATGACCGACGCCGCGGCAATCGTGACCGCGAACTGCCGGTAGAAGATGCCGGGGATGCCCGAGACGAAGGCGGTCGGAATGAACACCGCGGTCAGCACCAGCCCGATCGCGATCAGCGCGCCGGATACCTCTCGCATCGTCCGGTGCGCGGCCTCGCGCGGCGTCAGGCCGTTGCGGATATGCTTCTCCACCGCCTCGACCACGACGATCGCGTCGTCGACGACGATTCCCACGGCGAGGACGAGCGCGAAAAGCGAAAGCGAGTTGATCGAGAAACCGAGCGCGAGCTGGATCGCGAAAGTGCCGATCAGGGCCACCGGAATGGCGAGGATCGGGATGATCGCCGCCCGCCACGTCTGCAGGAAGAGGAGGACGACGAGCACGACGAGGACGATCGCCTCGAGCAGCGTTTCCTGGACGCCCTCGACCGAGGCCGCGACATATTCGGTGGGATTGTAGGGAATGGAAAACTGGATGCCGGGCGGGAAGCTCTTCGAGGCTTCCTTGACCTCGTCGAGCACCAGCTCGGCCGCGTCGAGTGCGTTGGAGCCCGGCTGCTGGATGATCGCCAGCGCGACTCCGCGCTTGCCGGTGAAGGAGCCGCGGATTCCATATTCCTGGCTTCCAAGCTCGACCCGGCCGATGTCCCGCACCCGGGTCATCGCTCCGCCCGCGTCGGACTTGATGACGACGTCGGCGAACTGGGCCGGGTCGCTCAGGCGCCCCTGCACCTCGATCGGCAGCTGGAAGGCGGGATTTCCGTTGGCGTAAGGCGGCTCGCCCAGGGCGCCTCCTGCGACCTGCACGTTCTGGGTCCGGAGCGCCGCGACGATCTCGCCGGCGGTAAGGTTGCGCGCCGCCGCCCGGTCCGGATCGATCCAGATCCGCATCGCGTAATTGCCGCCGCCGAACACCTGCACTCCGCCGACGCCCTCCAGGCGGAGCAGCCGGTCGCGAAGGTTCGTGTTGGCGAAATTGCCGATATAGTCGACGTCGAGGTTCGGATCGGTGGAGGTCAGCGCGACTATCATCAGGAAGCCGGTCGAGGCCTTGTTCACCGTCACCCCAATCTGGCGCACCTGCTCGGGAAGGCGGGGCTCGGCGAGCGCGACGCGGTTCTGCACCAGCACCTGCGCGGCATCCAGGTCGGTTCCCGCCTCGAAGGTGACGGTGATCCCCGCGGCGCCGTTGGTGGACGAGGAGGACATGTAGAGCATGCCCTCGACGCCGTTCACTTCCTGCTCGATCGGCGCCGCCACGGTCTCGGCCATCGTCTCGGCCGAGGCGCCCGGATAGGCGGTGTTGATGGTGATCGTCGGCGGAGCGATCTCGGGATATTGCGACAGCGAGAGCTGCGGATAGGCGAAGGCGCCGATCAGGGTGATGAAGACGGCGATCACGGCGGCGAAGATCGGCCGCTCGATGAAGAAGCGGGAAATGTTCATCTGTCTTTTCGCTTCGTCTTAGAGGGCGCCGGCCGGCGTCGCGATCGACGACGGCGGCGAGGCCGGAGCGGCGGGCAGAGGTTCGGGGCCGCCGCCAGGCGCGATTCGGCCGGGCCTTGGAACGACCTTCTGGCCGGGGCGGGCGCGCTGGAGGCCGTTGATGATCACCCGGTCCCGGGGCGAGATGCCGCTTCGCACGACCCGGAGGTTGCCGAGCAGAGGCCCGAGCACCACCGGCCGCGCCAGCACCAGCCCCTGTGGGCCGGCGACGTAGACGACCCGCCGCGCGGCGTCGGTCACGATCGCCGAATCCGGCACCAGCATGGCGCGGTAAGGCTGCGAGGAGGCGAGCCGCGCGTGGCCGAACATTCCGGGCTTGAGGAAGCCCGCGGGATTCGCGACCACGGCGCGGGCGCGGACCGTGCCCGCGCCGGTGTTCACCACCGTGTCGACGAAATCCAGCCGCCCGGCATGAACATAGGTCGCCTCGTCCTGCAGCCGGATTCGGATCGGAGTGCCGGCGCGGGCGCCCGAATTCTGGCGCTGGGATTTGAGCAGCAGGGCTTCGGATCCCTCGAAGGCGAAGTGCAGCGGGCTGGTCGAGACGATGGTGGTGAGCACCGTCTGGTCGGCCGACACCGAATTGCCCGGATCGACCCGCCGCTCTGACACCCGCCCCGAGATAGGCGCCGTCACCCGGGTGAAGCCGACGTTGAGCTGCTGGCCTCGGATCGCGGCGCGGGCCGCGGCGACGTCCGCCTCGCCGGCCCGGACGGCCGCCTGCCGCTGCTCGACCTCCTCGGTGCTCGCCGCCTGCTGCGCCGCAAGGGCGCGCGAGCGGGCGAGCTCGGTGCGGGCGTTCGCCACGGTTGCCTGGGCCCGGGCGAGCTGGGCCTGGGCCTGGGCGAGCGCCGCCTGCGACTGCCGGGGATCGATGGTGAAGAGAAGCTGCCCCTGCCGGACATATTGCCCGTCCTGGAAATGCACCGCCTGGAGGTAGCCGGTGGCGCGCGGCTTCACCTCGACGCTCTGGATCGCTTCGAACCGGCCGACGAAATCGTCCCAGTCGACCACTTCCTGAACCAGCGGCGCCGCGACCGTCACCGGCATTGGCGGCGGCGGCCCTGCCTGCCCCTCGGCATCGCTGCACCCGCCGATCGCGAGAGCGAGGAGGAACGGAAGCAGGCCGCGCGGGGCTGCGGATCGGATGGCGGGCATCGTCTGACTTTCGGGCGGGTGTAACCGCTGGGCGTCCGCTCCTCGGCCACCCTGCGGGAGGCGAACTAGGAGTGCGTTCAGGCTATGTCAACAGCTGTAGACATAAAAGTCCACGGTCGTTGACAAATCAGCCGTTCCGGACGAATCCCGCAAGGGCCAAGGAGAGCATCGATGTCCCCCCGCGCGAAATGCGCCGCTTCCACCCGAGACACGATGCTGGCGTCCGCCCGCCGTCGGTTTCTCGAAGAAAGCTACGAGAATGTCGGCTTGCGCGACATTGCCCGGGACGTCGGAGTCGATGTCGCGCTGGTCGGGCGCTATTTTGGATCGAAGGAGAACCTGTTCCACCAGGTGTTGCGCGGGATGCGCTGCGACTGGCTGGATTCCGACATTGGCGCCGACGATCTTCCCGAATTCCTCGCGGCGATGGTGCTGCGCAAGGAGGAGGCGGAGGACCGCGAGGATCTGGACCGGCTTCTGATCATCCTTCGCTCAGCCTCCTCGCCCAAGGCTTCCGAGCTGGTGAGGACGGCTTTCCGCGAGGACGTGATCGAGCCGGTCGCGCGGCTCCTGCCCGGGCCCGACGCCGAGCGGCGCGTCGCGGTCGCCTTCAGCATCCTCACCGGGACCACCGTAATGCGCACCTTCATGGGCGTGGGCCCCTTGCTCGACTGCTGCCAGCACGGGCTCGAGCAAAAGCTGATCCGGCTGCTGAAAGAGGCGCTGTCGGGCTGATACCCCTCGACAAGGCCGGGGAGCGCAGCCAAGGTGCGCGCGCTTTCAGCCGCGGAGTGCCGGTGGATTTCGTGTCGAACCTGTCGAACTTCGCACCGGCCCGGCCCGGGCGTCGGACAGCCGTTCGCTCGGCGCTCCGCCGCGCCCCCGCACTTATCCTGGCCGGCGCCCTCGCCGCTTCCGGCGCCTCCGCCGGGGCGCCGGCGCCGGCGGCTCCGGAGGAAGCTCGCCGCTACGCCGCGATCTGGCTGATCCAGGGCAAGGCCGCGCCGACGGGCGTGCAGACGATCCGCAAGGGCGGGTTCGTGATCCTGCAACGCCTGCTTCCGCCGACACTGATCCGCCTCGAGACGGATGCCGCGGATGCGGCGAACGGCAAGACACTGGCGGCGGCCGGCGCCGAGCTGTTCGGCCTGGTGACGGACGGGCCGCCGCTCTACTGCGCGACGGGCCGCTTCTACACGCAGAGGTGCTTCGCCGACATGGACCGGGACGGGCGGCTCGACGGCCATTTCACCAAGTCGAACCCTGTTCACGTGCTCCCCAGCTTCAGCGGCAAGCGGCCGGAGAAGCTTAAGCCGCTGAAAGGCGGGCGGTACAGCCGCGCCGATCCCGGGAGCATGGAGGCGAAATATGTCGTCGGGCTCCGGTTCAATCGGGTGAACAGCCTTCTCCAGACCCCGAACCCCGTGTTCCGGATCGTGTTCGGCACGGAGGAATGGACCGACAATCTCACCGGGGAGATCATGCCCGGCGCCGGCCCGCAGACGATCGAGGCGCTCGGCGCGCGCTTCCGGGTACTGGCGCTTCGCGGCGATTCCGTGGAGGTCGAGGTCGACAGGACCATTCCGCCTCAGCCCTTCGCGGTCGAGCAGAAAACCACATACGGCTATTATTAGGAGAGGCCATGGATTTCGTCTCGATCCTCTCGATCTTCGTGCTGGCCTGCTTCGTAGGTTATTATGTCGTCTGGTCCGTGACTCCGGCGCTCCACACGCCGCTGATGGCGGTGACCAACGCCATCTCATCGGTGATCATCGTCGGCGCGCTGATCGCGGCGGCCGCGGCCGGAGTGCCGGGAGCCAAGTGGCTCGGTCTGGTTGGGGTCGTTCTCGCCAGCATCAACATCTTCGGCGGCTTCGCCGTCACGGCGCGGATGCTGGCCATGTACCGGAAGAAGGAGAAGAAGGGGTGAGCCAACTCGTCTCCCCGGCGAAGGCCGGGGCCCCAGGGGGAGTTCGCGCTGCTCGTCCGCCTCTGCCTTTCCTCGCTGAGGCCCCGGCTTTCGCCGGGGTGACGGTCGTGCGCGATGCATGAAGCCGTCGCTCCCCCGGCCTGGGTGATGGTCGCCTATCTGATCTCGGGCATCTGCTTCATCCTCGCCCTGCGCGGCCTCTCCAACCCGGAAACCGCCCGCCGCGGCAACCGGGCCGGCATCCTTGGAATGGCGCTCGCACTCGCGACGACCCTGATCCACTACATGCCCGTCCGCGACGAGGAATTCCCGCTCCAGTGGCACGAGCCCGTCCACTGGGACAATCTGATGCTGATCGGCGGCGCGATCCTGATCGGCGCCGTCATCGGCCTGGTGACGGCGCGGCGGATCGCGATGACGGCGATGCCTCAGCTGGTCGCGGCCTTCCATTCGCTGGTCGGGCTCGCGGCGGTGCTGGTGGCCGGCGCGGCCTATCTCAACCCGGACGCTTTCGGGATCGCGGTGGACGGCCTCATCCACCCGGTCAGCCGGGTCGAGATGAGCCTCGGCGCGGCGATCGGAGCGGTGACCTTCTCGGGCTCGGTGATCGCCTTCCTCAAGCTCAACGGCAACATGTCGGGCAAGCCGATCCTGCTTCCGCTGAGACATTTCATCAACCTCGGCATCCTGGCGGCGATCGTCGGCCTCGTCGCCTACTTCACGGTCGACCAGAGCCCCTGGATCTTCGTCACACTGACCGCCCTCGCCTTCCTGGTCGGCTTCCTCCTGATCGTTCCCATCGGCGGCGCCGACATGCCGGTCGTCGTCTCGATGCTCAATTCCTATTCGGGCTGGGCGGCGGCGGCGATGGGCTTCACGCTCCAGAACAGCGCGATGATCATCACCGGGGCCCTGGTCGGCTCCTCCGGTGCGATCCTCTCCTACATCATGTGCCGGGCGATGAACCGCAGCTTCATCTCGGTGATCGCCGGCGGCTTCGGCGGCGACTCGGCGGTGGCGGGCGGCGGAGCGGCCTCCGACCGGCCGTGGAAGCGGGGATCGGCGGAGGACGCGGCCTTCCTGATGAGCCAGGCCGACCAGGTCATCATCGTGCCGGGCTACGGAATGGCGGTGGCCCAGGCGCAGCATGCGGTCCGCGAGCTCGCCGACCAGCTCAAGAAGGAAGGCGTCACCGTCAAATATGCGATCCATCCCGTGGCCGGCCGGATGCCGGGGCACATGAACGTGCTGCTCGCCGAGGCCAACGTCCCCTATGACGAGGTGTTCGAGCTCGAGGACATCAATTCCGAGTTCGCTCGGACCGACATCGCGTTCGTCATCGGCGCCAACGACGTCACCAACCCGGCCGCCAAGACCGACAAGACCTCCCCCATCTACGGGATGCCGGTCCTCGACGTCGAGAAGGCCAAGACGGTCCTCTTCATCAAGCGCTCGATGGGCGGCGTCGGCTATGCCGGAGTCGACAACGATCTCTTCTACCGCGACAACACGATGATGCTTCTGGGCGACGCCAAGAAGATGACGGAAGAGATCGTGAAGAGCCTGGGCTGAGGCGCTCGTCACCCGGCGAAAGCCGCGGCCCCAAGGGGAGTTCGCACTGCCCGTTTCACCGCGCTTTTCCTCAACGAGGTCCCGGCTTTCGCCGGGATGACGAATCTTTTCGGCGCATTAGTAGGATCGCCGGCCTTAAAGCCCTTCCCTCCCCGGCCCCGGCGGCTATGGGTCGGCGCATGCGCAAACTGGGAATGATCGGCGGGACGAGCTGGTTCTCGACCGCCATGTATTACGAGCAGATCAACAAGGCGGTGGCGAGGGCCAAAGGGGGCCTGACCTCCGCCCCGCTCGTCATCGAGAGCCTCGATCTCGCCCCCGTCGCCGCGGCGGAGCTGTCGGGCGAATGGGACAAGGTGGGCGAGATCGTCGCGGGCGCGGCGGCGAGGCTGGAGGCGGCCGGGGCCGAGGGGCTGATCCTGTGCAGCAACACCACTCACAAGGTCGCCCCGGCCGTCGAATCGGCGGTGCGGATCCCGCTCCTCCACATCGCCGACGTCACCGCCGAACGGCTCGCCGCGGACGGGGTGCAGAAGGCGGGGCTGATCGGGACTCGCTTCACGATGGGCGAAGGCTTTTTCCGCGACCGAATCGAGGCGCGGTGAATCGCGCTCTCGCTTCCCGACCCCGCCACCTGCGCGCAGATCGACCGCATCATCTTCGAGGAGCTTGCCAAGGGCCAGGTGAGCCGCAACTCGCAGCGTCTGCTCAAGACCTGCCTGACCGAGATGGGCAAGGCCCGGCAGCAGGCGGTGATCCTCGGCTGCACCGAATTGGTGCTTCTGGTCGATCCCGGCGCCAACGTGATCCCGGTCTACGATACGACGGCGCTCCATGCCGCCGCCGCCGCGCGCTGGATCCTGGATCAATGATATTGGGCCGAAATGGACCCAATCGCCTTCCACGAAGCGGCGGGACGGCGGACTCGCCATCGCGGCGCGCCGCTAGCGCGACCGGAGTCCCGGCTGCGAAGCCGGGTCATCCCGCCGGAGCGATTTGATCCGAATCAGAGTGAATAGGGGCTCCGGCTCACCGCAAAACGTTGAAGAGGGACCGAAACGGATCAAAGGGCGCCTGCAATCGTGGCGCAATGGCGGCAAGCTAGGCACGTGGGCAGCAGATCGCGCGATGACAATGAAAGCCACAGGGCCGCGCCGCCCGCGCCGCCGCCGCCATTCCCCGACGTCAACAAGGCCCATGCGACGGTCCGGCTCCAGCAGCTGAGCGAGGAGGTCGGCCGGATCGCCAACGTCCTCGCCGCTTTGTCGAACGACGAGGCCGCGTCGGCGGCGATGGCCGCGATCGAGGGCCCTTCCGGCGAATCCGAGCCGCTGGACGCCGGCTTCATCCGGTCCGTCATCCGCACCCGGCGGCTGCGCGAGCAATTCTTCAAGGCCGACATCTTCGCCGATCCCGCGTGGGACATGCTCCTGGACCTGATGGCCGCTCGGCTGGAGGGGCATCGGGTCGCCGTCTCGAGCCTGTGCCTGGCCGCGGCGGTGCCTCCGACGACGGCTTTGAGATGGATCAAGACCCTGTGCGACCAGGGCCTTTTCGTGCGGATCGCCGATCCCGAGGATGGCCGGCGGATCTTCATCGAGCTTTCGGCCAAGTCCGCGGCGATGATGGAGGCCTATCTGAAATCGGCGAGGCGCGCCGGCCAGCACATCCTCTAGCGGCTTGCCGCAATTCGCCGCGGGTGGCACAGGCCGGCGGAGGGCGCTTAGCTCAGTTGGTAGAGCGCTTCCTTTACACGGAAGATGTCGGCGGTTCGAGCCCGTCAGCGCCCACCACCGCCTTCGGGCGGATTGGAGGACGGCCGGCGTTGGCGGGTCGGACGCGGGACGCCGCCTCCGGCCGGAGCGCTTCACTCGTCCCGGGCGCCGGTCTCGCGCTGCAGCCGGACCACGGACCAGACGCCCCAAAGGCTCGCGGGCAGAACCAGGATGAGCAGCCAGAGCAGGCCAAAGCTTCCGAAGACGGAGAGCAGGATCACGGTCGGGAAGGCGGCGAAGGCGAGCAGCGCCCGGCCGAGCCGCCGCTGCCGGCCCGGATCGAGCGCCGCGTCCCAGCGCCGGGCGCGCCCATTCTCCTCCCAGGCCCAGGCGACGACCGCCCTGCCCTGCTCGTCCCAATGATCGACGACGAGGTGGAGGAGCAGCCGGCCGAGGGCGTCGAGGAGGTTCGGCGGCCCCTCGGACCGCCCGCGGGGGCGGACCGGCGACGGCCGGGCCGCGCCAGGCGCGGGCGGCGCGGGCGGCGCGGGCGGCGAAAGGCTCGAGCCGGTGGCGTTGTCGATCACGACCAGCCGCCCGTCCTTCTCCTCCACCCGATGCCGGCCTTTCGGTGCGTCCATCGCCGCCTCCCTCGAAAGCGGAGCCTAAGCGATCCGGGCCCGCATCGGAAGGCCGCGGGGACCCGGACCCTCCCCTGCCGCCCGTTCCTAGGCGCAATTGTTCAGCCGGCTGCCTTTGCTCATCAGCGGGTAAATTTCCCCGGCCTCCCACAAGGATTCGACCCGGTTGGAGCCGAAGCCGGCCAGCCGATAAGACGAACCCGTGTCGTAGTCCGCCTGCCCCAGGTGGAAGACAAGCCTTGGGTGGGATGCGGAGGCCGGCCGCTTCTGCCTTATCTTCGCCGGAATGCGCGGCGAGGATGCGGCGCCACCGGGAGCGGAGCGTGAGATGAGCCTGGCCTTGCTTCTTGCCCTTCAGGCCGCGCCTCCCGCGGGCGCCGAGCGGCTGGCGGTGGAGTTCGACCTCGCAACGGTGAAGCCCGCCGACCCGTGCCGGACCGGCGGCGGCGGATCCGACATCGTGGTGTGCGGCCGCCGCCCGCGCGCCGACTTCGACTTCGAGAAATGGGAGCGCGAGTTCAGGACGGCGCCGCTGCTCGCCGAAAAGGCGATCGGCCCCGGCGCCGTCGCCCGCGCCTATGTCGAAAGCGTGGAGATGCCCGGAGGCCAGATCAGCAAGCGGGCGATGGTTGGGATCAAGGTGGGTTTTTGAGGTTTGCCGGAACGTCGGCGGGGCCTGCCGCCGGGATCTCGAAGGGCCGCCCGAAGCGGCGCGCCCGGCGCGGGTCCTCGGGCGCGGCCTGTCCGAAACCGGACGAAGGTCAGTAAAGTCAGGCGGTATCGCGCGCGCGCGCGAGGGATCAGCCATCGCGGGGCTCCGGCCCGGCCTCGCCTTCGTCTTCGCCTTCCCCTTCCTCCGGTGCTTCGGGCGGCAGGTCGCGCAGATTTTCGAGATAGGTGTCGAAGAGGTCCGCGGTCTCGGCGACCGTGTCGATGAGCTCGCCCGCGCCGTCGGCCCAGACCGTCGCAGGCGGTGGCCGGCCGAAATGCACGGGATCGAGCCGCGAGAGGAGGAAGATCAGCGCCTTCTCGGACGGCCGCCGCCGCTGGTAGACGATCTCGCCGTCACGCCACACCGTCTCCGTCGTCCCCTCGAGCGCGAATTCGTAGAGCTTCGCCGCCGCCGGCCGGGCCGCCATCCGCATCGCCGCGTCCCAGGCGGCGCAGAAGGCGGCGGCGTCGGGCCGGCGCGCGAGCCTGTAGGCCGAAGCCTCGCTCATCCCGACGGCGGCGGCGGCGATCCGGACGATGCCGGTCTCCGCCAGCACCTCGATGAAGCGCCGCTGCTTCGCCGCTGTCCAGCCGTCGCGGCGGGGGCGGACCGGGACGGGCTCGAACGGGATTGCGGGAAGAGCCGTCCGGTCCTCGCCCACGGGGTCGCGGGGCGGCTCGGGGACGGGCGGCGGCGGTTCGTCTGCCATGACTTTGCTTCTGGTCGCATGAGAACAGGGCAAGAACAGATACGCCTGAAAACCCTACATTGAAAATCCTATTTCACTCACCACCGGAGTGGAGCGGGGGCGGGCGGTGGCTGGCCAAAGACAGGTTCGGGCGCTGCGCGATCAGTAAGGCTCGGACCCGAGCATGAGCCCCAGAAGGATGAGCAGCCCGAGCAAGCCCAGCAGCGACAGCAGCCCGAGGGCGGCGAGCGCCCAGCGCCGCGCGGCGACGTCTCCCCACAGCTTGATGGCCGAATAAGCGGCGGCGGCGGCGAGCGCGGCAGGCACCGCGTAGAAGATGAACATTCTCATGGTGGCTGTCCTTCTCGTGCTTCGGTGGGATCGAGCGGTGCCGGCTGCCCAGGCCTTTTCCTTGCCGTCCGGGCGCCCTGCAAATGGAGATGCCAAGCTCTTTTCGAGGACCGCGGCCGCCAGGTCGTATCGACATTCACCCGGCGCTGGTCCGCTCCTAATTCCTCCCCCGGATTTCCGGGGGAGGGAGACCAGGCCCTTCGAGGTCGATACGACCTAGCAGCAACCCGTCCCTCATCCCTGCGGCTTCGCACCTTCTCCCAAAGAATGCGGCTCCGGCCGGGAGCTTGCGTACGGAGGATTGCGTGACCTGCGTCACGCGTGGGCTCCAGCCGCTTCGCTAGGGTTCGACAAATGCGCAGGCGGGCTGCGCGATCTACGAGGAGCTGAGCCATGTCACTTCGCGATTTCGCGGCCTCTCCGGCGGCCGAGAGCATCCGGCGGATCGATTTCGATTCCGCCGAGGTCGTCGGCGACTTTCCCGGCGGCCATATCCTGCTGGTCCGCGGGGAGGCCCCCTGCGCCAACATGGAGGTGCGCCTGTCGCCGCTCATCTACATCGACTGCCCCGAATATTGGGGGATCGAGGTGCTCGGCTCCCTTCCCGGCAACATCTGCCTCACCACACTGAAGCCCTTCAAACTCACGATTCCGCTGGCCGGGATCACCGGCTCCAGGGGCATCGAAGTGCTGGGGGGGCGCCGAAGCGAGCAGATCGAGGTCGAAGGCGGATGCGAGCGGGGCGGCTGCTTCGAGTAAGCGGGGCGGCTGGGGGTTGGCGGGGGCGGCGGTGCTCCGCCGATGCTCAAGCCGCCCTGGCGGTGAACTCGAGCCGAAGGGCCTTGAGGGTCGCGATAACCGAAGCGAGGTCCGCCGCTGCCGTCAGCGCATCTCGGTCGCGTCCACAAGCCCGCTCGAGCGGCGGCCAGGAAAATCTACTGTGTCGGATTTTTTTAGAGCAAGTTGGCTACGCGCGGGCGTCAGGAGGCGGATCGTTCTAAGCTCACGCCGCCCGCCTCCCCGTCCGCGTCACATCACCTCGACCCGCCAGTAGACCTGCGATGGAGATGTCCTCGTCCAGATCTTCCCAGTGGAGGCCCGCGGGACTTAGGAAGAAGGCCTGCCGCTGCTCGGGCGTGCCGTGCAACAGGCGGGGAAACCAGATGAGCGGGATGCCGAGGGTGCGGCCATCGTCGAGCTCCACCCACATCTGGGCGTCGTCGAATCGGACGGCAGTGGGGCTAGGCGAAAAACTCATTCCACGCTTCCTCGATCTCCACGCGACGCTCCTCAACCGCTTCGTTCAGGCGCTTGATCGTGCGCGCGTCGAAGTTGCGATTATAGGCGAGTTCCACTTCGGGAGACAGCCAGAACTTGGCCGTGGCTCCCGCGCGGGAGACGTGGATGTGGACCGGCTCGCGCGGATCGCCTTCGTTGGCGAAGAAGTGGAAGCGGTAGCCGTTCCAGCGGAAGACGAGAGGCATCTACTCCGGCCTAACGGTCGTCGGGCTCCTTCGCCACACCCTTGAACGGCGTTCCATCGGCCTTGCCGTCCATGATTTCGCCGCTGTCGGTATCGCGCTTGAACCAGATGCCGTTGTGCTCGAACTGGCTTCGCCCGCGGACGGAGCCAAGCCGATGACCGTCGCCGGTATTCCTTGCCATCGTTCCCCTCCTACTCCGCCGCCACCCCGGCCCGAGTGAACATATCGTCCCCGTCCGCCTTCGCTGAAGCTTCGGCGGACAAGCCCCCGTCGTTCGCCGCCTTGGCGCTCTTCCTGCGGTCGAAGCTGTCCCAGACCTCGCCCCAGTTCCCGCGGGTCGCGGCCTTGGAATATTCCGTGGCGCGGGTTTCGAAGAAGTTGGCGTGCTCCACCCCGTTGAGCAGCGGCGCGAGCCACGGGAGGGGGTGGTCGTCGATCATGTAGATGGGCTGGAAGCCGAGCTGGCCGAGGCGCCAGTCGGCGATGTAGCGGATGTACTTCTTGATCTCCTTGGGGGTCATGCCGTTGACGGGACCCTGTTCGAAGGCGAGGTCGATGAACGCGTCCTCCAGCCGGACGGTGGTCTGGCACATGTCCATGATGTCGTCGCGGACGGCACGCGTCAGGCAGTCGCGTTCCTTCACAAAGGCGTGGAACAGGCGGATGATGCCTTCGCAGTGGAGGCTTTCGTCGCGGACGCTCCACGACACGATCTGGCCCATGCCCTTCATCTTGTTGAAGCGCGGGAAGTTCATCAGCATCGCGAACGAGGCGAAGAGCTGTAGCCCCTCGGTGAAGCCACCGAACATGGCGAGCGTCTTGGCGATGTCCTCATCCGAATCGACGGTGAAGTTCTGAAGGTAGTCGTGCTTGTCCTTCATCTCCGAATATTCGAGGAACATGCCGTACTCGCTCTCGGGCATGCCGATCGTGTCGAGCAGGTGGCTGTAGGCGGCGATGTGCACCGTCTCCATGTTCGAAAACGCGGCGAGCATCATCTTGACCTCGACCGGCTTGAACACGCGGCCGTATTTCTCGTGGTAGCAATCCTGCACCTCGATGTCGGCCTGGGTGAAGAAGCGGAAGATCTGCGTCAGCAGGTTGCGCTCATGGTCGGTCAGCTTCTGCGCCCAGTCGCGGCAATCCTCGCCGAGCGGCACTTCCTCCGGCATCCAATGGATCTGCTGCTGGCGCTTCCAGAATTCGTAAGCCCAGGGATATTCGAAGGGCTTGTAGGTTTTGCGGGCTTCGGTGAGCGACATGGGGCGGACCTTTCTGAGAGTCTCAGGATAGCGGAATGGATGCGGCGAGCGTGAACCCGCCGAGGAATAGCGAAGTGCCGACCAACATCGCGCCGAGGATGCGGCGGCGATAGACCGCGGGAGCATCGGCAGGGCCGAACTCACGCGGCAGCCGGGCCATCATGGTGATGCCGGCGCCGGCCAACAGGACCGCCAGCGCGAGGAGCAGGGCGGGGATCATCGCCGCGCCCGCCGGTTGACGTAGATGGTGCGGCTGCGGGCGCCGACGCCCAGGAATACCACGCCGATGAAGAAGCCGAAATCGTACCAGCCGCCATTATTGGGGACGGCATAGACGGCGATGTCGGGCACGAACAACGACAGCACCCAGGCGACCGGGAAGATGAAGCCGTGCCAGACGCCGAGCAGGAAGCCCGGTGCGGCCGGGGCGACACCCGACGACACCTGCTGCGCGCAAGCAGCCAGGATCAGCAACGAAAGGACGACAAGCGCGCGCTTCACGAGCGGAGCACCAGGGCGAGCAGGAAGGCGAGACCGCCGCCTGCAATGAGCACGACGCCGATCAGCCGCGGACCCTGCAGCGTCGCGAACCAGGCGCCGATGCCGCCGACCGATGGCCGCCGATTACCGCGCAGATAACTCGCCCCGACGCCGATCGCGACGAGACCTGCCAATGCCAGGATCAGTAAAATCGCAATCATGCGACCAACTCCCATGACGAGCGTTGTGCGGAGGTCATTACCACAGGAGAACGACCATGGCCGATACCAGCCAGATCAAAGAACATATGGAAGTCATCGGCGCCGACGGCGTCCATGTCGGCACCGTCGACAAGATCGAGGGCGACCGCATCAAGCTGACCAAGGCCGA